>NZ_JBICTU010000019.1:0-196346 GCF_043197795.1 Sphaerisporangium sp. NPDC049003 | reverse complement strand
ACAACCCACGCCCGTTCGTGTGGAAGAAGACCGCAGAGGAAATCCTCGAATCCCTCGCCCGATATTGCCGACGAATTTCTGGCGCGGGACACTAGGGCTGGAAGCGGTAGCCCATGCCCGGTTCGGTCAGGAGGTGGCGGGGGTGGGCGGGGTCGGTTTCGAGCTTGCGGCGGAGCTGGACCATGTACTGCCGCAGGTAGTGGGTCTCCTTGACGTAGCCACCTCCCCAGACCTCGGTGAGCAGGCGGCGCTGGCTGATCAGCTTGCCGGGGTTGCGGAGCAGGATCGACAGCAGGTGCCACTCAGTCGGCGTGAGCCGTACCCCGCCGGAGACGGTCATGCCGACCAGGTCGACGACGTGCTCCCCGATGGGGATCTCGGCCAGCTCCTCCTCGTGGGTGGCCGCGCGCCTGGTCACGGCCCGGATCCTGGCAAGGAGCTCGTCGATGCCGAAGGGCTTGGTGACGTAGTCGTCGGCCCCGGCGTCGAGGGCGTCCACCTTGTCGGCGCTGCCCGCCCGGCCCGACAGGACGATGATCGGGACGGTGGTCCAGCCCCGCAGGCCGTGGATGACCTCCACGCCGTCGATGTCGGGCAGCCCGAGGTCGAGCACGACCAGGTCAGGATGCCATCCGGCGGCGTGCCTGAGCGCGGTGCTCCCGTCGCGGGCCACCTCGACGTCGTAGTGCCGCGCGACGAGGTTGATGCGCAACGCCCGCAGCAGCTGCGGTTCGTCGTCGACAACGAGGATCTTGGTCATACGGAGCCCGCTCTGGAGGAGATGGGAAGGGTGAGGATCATGGTGAGGCCGCCTCCGGGGGTCTCCTCCGGTACGAGGCTGCCGCCCATGGCCTCGGTGAGGCCTCGGGCGAGCGCCAGGCCGAGACCGACCCCGGAGTGGTTGTCGCGGTCGCCGAGGCGCTGGAACGGCAGGAAGACCTGGTCGTGCTGGGAGACGGGGATGCCGGGCCCCCGGTCGACGATGCGGACCTCGACATTCTCCCCGTACGCGCTTGCCGTGACCAGCACCTTCTCTCCCGGGGGACTGTATCTGACCGCGTTGGCGATGAGGTTGACCAGCACGCGCTCCAGCAGCGCCGGGTCGGCGACGACCTCGGGGAGCTCGTCGGAGATCTCGTCGAGGACCCGCTCGCGGAGGGGCCCGAGGTCGTCGAGCGCGCGGGGCATGACGTCCTCCACTCCTAGCGGCCCGGAAGCCACCCCGAGGACCCCGGCCTGCAGGCGGCTCATGTCGAGCAGGTTCGCGACCAGGCGGTCGAGCTTGACCAGCGACTCGTCGGCCGTGGCCAGGAGCTCACGGTAGTCCTCCCGGCTCCACGTCATGTCACCCCGGAGGCTGTCCACCGCGGCCTTGGCCGAGGCGAGCGGGGTGCGCAGGTCGTGGCTGACGGCGGCGAGCAGGGCCGTACGCATCTTGTCGGCCTCCTCCAGCGGGCGCGCCCGCTCGGCCTCCTCGGCGAGGCGCTCCTGGCGGAGCGCGACGGCCGCCTCGGCCGCGAACGCCTCGACCACCCGGCGGTCGGACGCGTCAAGCAGCCGCCCGCACAGCGCCATGACGAGGTCGTCGTCGATCACCACGTCGGTGTCCCCTTCCGCGGGGCAGCCGGACGGGCCGGCCCCCGCCGTCGCGGCGACGCGCCAGGCACGCGGATCGGACCGGTCGCCGGGGGTCGGCTCGACCTCGGGCCGCCGCTCCAGCAGGGTGACGGCCGTCAGCCCGAAGGTCTCCCGCAGCCGGGCGAGCAGTGAGGGAAGGGCCGCGTCGCCGCGCAGGACGTGCCCGGCGAGGGTGGACAGCACCTCGGCGTCGGCTCCCGCCCGCGCCGCCTCCCGGGTACGGCGCGCCGCGACGTCGACCACGGCGCTGACCATGACCGCCACCAGCACGTAGACGGTGAGGGCCAGGAGGTTCTCGGCCCGGGCGACGGTCAGCGTGTGGACCGGCGGGGTGAAGAAGAAGTTGAGCAGCCCGAACCCGACCACCGCCGCCGTGACGGCCGGCCACATGCCGCCCACCAGCGCCACCGAGACGACCATGAGCAGGAACAGAAGGATCTCGGTCGGCAGCGTGACGCGGGGGCGGACCTCGTAGAGCAGCGCCGTCAGAGCGGGCAGCCCGGCCAGCGTGAGCGCCCACCCGGCGACGCGCCGCCGTCGCGTGAGCACCGCCGCGGGCCGCGACGGGCGGGGCCGGCCCCCGCCGGCCACCTCGTGGCTGATCATGTGGACGTCGATCGACCCGGACATCGCCGTCGTGGTCACCCCGACCCCGCGGGAGAACAGATGGGCGAACCGCCCCCTGCGTGAGGCCCCGAGGACGAGCTGGGTGGCGTTCACGCCCCTGGCGAAGTCGAGCAGCGCGCGGGGGACGTCGTCACCGACGACCTGGTGGTAACTGCCCCCCAGGCTCTCGACCAGGGCGCGCTGGCGCGCGAGGTACGCGGGATCGGCCCCCGTCAGCCCTTCGGACCTGGTGACGTGCACGCCCATCAGGTCGGCGGCGCGGTTCCTGTCGGCGATCCTGGCCGCCCTGCGGATGAGCGTCTCGCCCTCGGGACCTCCGGTGAGCGCCACCACCACCCGCTCCCTGGTCTCCCAGGTGCCGGCGATGCCGTGATCCGCGCGGTAGCGGTCGAGCTGGTCCTCGACCTTGCCGGCGACCCACAGCAGGGCCAGCTCCCGCAGGGCGGTCAGGTTCCCCACGCGGAAGTAGTTCGACAGCGCCGCGTCGATCTTCTCGGGGCCGTAGACGTTGCCGTGGGCCATGCGGCGGCGCAGTGCCTCCGGGGCCATGTCGACCAGCTCGACCTGGTCGGCCCGCCGCACGACCTCGTCCGGGATCGTCTCGCGCTGGGGCACCCCCGTGATCGCCTGGACCACGTCGTTCACCGACTCCAGGTGCTGGATGTTGACCGTGGTGATCACGTCGATGCCCGCGTGGAGGATGTCCTCCACGTCCTGCCAGCGCTTGACGTTCCGCGAGCCGGGCACGTTGGTGTGCGCGATCTCGTCGATCAGGACGACCTTCGGCCTCCGGCCGATCACCGCGTCGGTGTCGAGCTCGGTGAAGACCGTCCCCCGGTACACAAGCGTGCGCCGGGGGACGGCCTCCAGCCCTTGGAGCAGTTCGGCGGTGTGCGCGCGGCCATGGGTCTCCACCAGGCCGACGACGACGTCCGTACCCCGTCCGGCCCGGCGGTGCGCCTCCGCGAGCATGGCGAAGGTCTTCCCCACACCGGGCGCCGCGCCCAGATAGACCCGCAGCCGGCCCCTGTCGGGTTCCCCCATGAGTCCCAGGCTACGACCCCCGCGCGTGCTCCCTTGATCAGGGCGGCACGCGCGGGCGGACGGCGCGCCTACGCGGCGGCCGTACGGGGCTCGCGCGCCGCCTCCGTGCCCGATCCCCTGCCCGGGATGAGCGGGGTGCCGAGGAGCGCGTGCCCCACGACGGCGAGGCAGACGAAGCCGAGGACCAGGCCCCAGCTCACGTCGGTCAGGTGGTGCATGCCCCGGTAGAGGCGGGAGACGCCGACGATCAGCGGGGCCGCGATGCCGAGCACCCACCACAGCGCCTTGAGAGCGGTGTGGCGATGGGTGTGCAGGGCCAGCACGAGCGCCATCCCGCAGTAGAAGCCGACGGCGGCGCTGGTGTGCCCGGAGGGGAAGCTGGACGTGGGCGGCGCGGGGTCGAGGTGGTGGACCGTCGGCCGCGGGCGCTGGATGAAGACCGTGGCCAGCAGGAACACCGCCGACTGCGTCCAGACCGACAGGATGATGAAGATCGACTCACGCCACCGCTTGAAGACCAGCCGGAACGCGATCGCCGCGACCGCGGTCAGCACGATGATCACCGGCGTGTCCGAGAGCATCGAGCCGAAGTGCGTGAGCGTGTTGAACAGGGGGGTGCGGTCCTCCGCGAGCCCCTGGTTCACCGCCACCTCGCCCGCGACCTCGGCGTGCAGCGGCTTGATGATCAGCCATCCGACGCCGAGCGTGACCGCGGCGAGTAACACGAGGGGAAGCAGGATGAGTCGCAGCACCCACGCGACGGTCTCCGACGCCCGCGTGCCGCTCGCCGTCACCCTAGTGTCCGTGACCATACGCACTTCCCTTCGGGGAGATATCTTCCTTGGCCTCCGGCTCGACACCCTCGCGGTGCGGCTCGGAGGGGCGGCGTCCCATTTCGCGACGCCAGGTCTCGAAAGCGGCCGTCGTCGCCGCGACGACCGCGATGCCGAACACGACGCCCGCCACCACGTCGCTGACCCAGTGCACGCCGAGGGCGACCCGCGTGTAGGCGACGCCGACGACGATCACCGCGCCCACGATCCACGCGGCCATCCTCTGGCGGCGGCTGAGAAGGGGCAGGATCAACAGGATCAGCACCCCGACGCCGAGCGTCACGTTCACCGCGTGCCCGGAGGGGAACGACGAGCCTGGCGCCAGGTCGACCGGGTTGGGCAGGTGGGGCCTGGCACGGGCCACGAGCGCCTTGAGCCCGAGCCCGAGCAGCCCGCCCACCGTGATGGTCGTGACCGCCCAGGCCGCGAGCCGGGGGGCGCGCCGGTAGACGAGCCAGACCGCCGCCACCCCGACCAGCACCCGCCAGGTCCCCGGGCCGAAGACGTCGGTCCACAGCCGCAGGAAGCTCACCCAGGCCGGATGCTCCAGAGCGTAGGCGTGCAGCGTGTTCGCCGCGCCCTCGTCCAGCCGGTTCAACGGCCCGAACGAGGTCTCCACCAGGACAAGCAGCAGCGTGAACGGGATCAGCACGAGGATCACCGCGACCGACGCGAGCGTCATCCGCAGGCCGAGCCGCCTGTCCGGGTCGAACCGCTGGCCGAGCCACCCGCCCTTGCCGCTCCCGCCGGACCACGCCCCGCGCGTCCCCGGCCCCGCCTTGTTCTCCGGTGTCTCCTCCACGTTCTCCGGTGTTTGCTCCACGAACGACATTCCCTTCCCGTGCTGGTCCCGCTTCCCCCAGCGGTCCCCGAACGTGCTCATCACTGCCCGCATCCCCCGGCGTCAGGCTCCGCGCGTCCCTCCGTCGTCGTGGCGCCGCTGCCCGCGGGACCGGGGTCGGTCTTGATCGGACCGCCCGCGCCGCCCCGGCACGCCTCAAGCTGCGCCGCGAAGGCCAGGCCGAGGAACAGCGCTATGGAGCTCAGCAGCGACCACAGCATCAGCGCCATCACGGCGGTCAGCGGTCCGTACGTCGCGCCGAACGAGCCGCTCTTCTCGATATAGAAGGCCAATGCCCAGGTGAACAGGGTCCAAAGCGCCAGGGCGACGATCGCCCCTGCCGCGAGCCAGGTGTGCCCGGGCTGCTTGCGCCGGGGCGCCGCGCGGAACAGCACGGAGGCCGAAAGCACGGCGAGCAGGAAGCCCACCGGCCACCGCAGCACCGTCCACGCCATGGTCGCGGTGTCGCCCCAGTCGTACACCCGGGCCATCGCCTGTCCGATGGCCTTGCCGCCCACCATGATCACGAAGCCGAGGGTCATCATGGACCCGGCCGTGAGGGCCATCAGCACGGCCTTGGTGTACTTGTGACGGAACGGGCTGTCGCGCTCCACGCCGTAGATGCGGTTGGCGCCGCGCTCGATCTGGGCCATGGCGGTCGTCAGCCCGACCACGGCCGTGGCCAGGCCGAACCACAGGGCGATGGCGCCGCCGTCACCCGCGTGACGCTCGCTCACCGCGAGGGCGTCCTTGATGACCTTCTCGCCGGAGCCCGCGGCGAACCGGCGGATGATCAACTGCATGACCTGCCCGAGCTCCTCCTGGTGGAGCACCGAGCTGAGCCCGACGGCGGCGATGGCGCCGGGGATGATCGCGAGGCAGATCTGGAAGGCCAGGGCCCGCGAGTGGCTGAAGCCGTCGCCGTACCTGAACCTGACGAACGAGTCGCGCACGAGGTGCCACCCGCCGTACCGGCGCAGCGTCACCCACGCGTCGTCGGCGCTGAGCTCCTCGCCGCTCATCGACCGGGTCTGCGGGACCGTGGTGGCCGTACCCATGGGTCAGCCCTCCGTTCCGCGGGGCGTCCGCAGCAGCAGTGCCTTGGGGCTGGTCTCGATCGACATGCTGGTGCCGTAGCCGATGGGGTCGCCGTCGCACTCGTGCAGGACGGCCGGGTCGAGGTCGATCTTGATCCGGGCGGCGGTGTACCGCTCCGCCCGCCGGTCGTAGCGCTGCGACCGCGTCAGGACATGGCCCACCACGCGCAGCCAGTCCATCGGGGTGCGCGGGGCGAGAATGAGGATGTCCAGGTGCCCGTCGTCAGGCTCGGCGTCGGGCAGCAGGCGCAGGCCGCCCTGGAGCTGGCCGACGTTCCCGATCAGGACCATCATCGCCCGCCGGCGCAGCGTCGTACGCCCGTCCAGGCAGAGCGTGACGTGGAACGGCCGGTCGCGCAGATGCTTGACCAGCCCGCCCACGTAGGCGAGCCAGCCGATCTTGGCCTTGGCGCCGTCGCTCGTGCTGTGCGCCATGGAGGCGTCCAGGCCGATGCCGGCCATGACGACGAACGGACGGCCGTCGATCGCGCCGACGTCGATCGCCCGCGTCTCGCCCTCCACCCCGGTGCGGACGGCGTCCGCCAGCGTGCCGGGGAGCTTGAGGTTGCGGGCCAGCAGGTTGCCGGTGCCGGCGCACAGGATGGCCAGCGGCACCCCGGTGCCCATCAGGCCCTCGACACACGCGCGCACGGTGCCGTCGCCGCCCGAGGCGAAGACCAGCTCGGCCCCGTCGTCCACGGCCTTCCTGGCCATGCCGACGCCGGGGTCCTCGGCCGTCGTCTCGATCCACAGCGGCTCGTCCCAGCCGTGACGCGCCAGCTCGGCCGTCACCTCGGCGCGGTGGCGGCCCATATCGGACACCTTGGTCGGGTTCACAATCACGGCAGCTTGGGGCACGGCAGTGCTAGCTACCCGGATCGCGAAGGTTTGAACGACCCTTTGTCAGACGCCGGAGCTCAGGTGCCGGTCAGCACCTCGGCCACGACGCAGGTGATGTTGTCGGGACCCCCGCCCTCTTTGGCGAGATCGATGAGCCGCTGGGCGGCCTCGCCCAGATCGGTCATCGCGGTCAGCGTCTCGTGCAGCGCCTGCGGCCCGACCACGCCGCTCAGCCCGTCGGAGCAGATCAGGTAGCGGTCGCCCGCCCGCGCCTCGCGCAGCGAGAGGTCGGGCTCGACGGACCCGCTCCCGCCGAGCGCCCGCATCAGCAGGGAGCGGCGCGGATGCGCGGCGGCCTGCTCGGGGGTCATCTGCCCGTCGTCCACGAGCGACTGGACCAGGGTGTGGTCGCGCGTGATCTGGTAGAGATAGCCCTCGCGGAGCATGTAAGCACGGGAGTCGCCGATGTGGGCCAGCGCGAACCTCGGGCCCTCCCACAGCATGGCGGTGAGGGTCGTGCCCATGCCGGTGAGCTTGGGGTCGCGCCCGGCCATGTCCTTGAGGCGCCGGTCGGCCTCGCTGATCGTGGTCTCCATCGATCCGAGCAGGTCGGCGCTGGGAGGGTCGCTGTCCAGGGCGGACATCGTGGCGATGACGGTCGCGCTGGCCACCTCGCCGTGGCTGTGCCCGCCCATCCCGTCGGCTACGGCGAGAAGCCGGGGACCGGCGTACACCGAGTCTTCGTTCTGCTGGCGGCGCAGGCCGACGTCGGTGCGAGCCGCGTAACGCAGCGTGAACGACGCGTTGTTCGACATGACCTCAGTAAATCATTGGTTGAAACACTTCACAACCATAGAGTTGGTGGATTGCAGCGGCAGGGTGGACTAATCTGGCCGTGGGGAGCCTGGGTTAGACCCCCGAGCAGGGAGATGCGACGCGAATGGGACACGACGCCATGTTGAACGCAGGCGACATCGCCCGGCTCGCCGACGTCGGGCGCGCGGCGGTGAGCAACTGGCGGCGCCGCTACGACGACTTCCCCCAACCCGTGGGCGGCACGGCCGCGAGCCCGCTGTTCTCCCTCCCCGAGGTCGAGGACTGGCTGCGCCGCAATGGCAAATCCTACGAGATGTCGCTGGGCGACCGCGTCTGGCAGCGGTTACGAGCAGCGGGCGACGACCTGCGGCTCGGCGACCTGGTCGGCTGCGCGGGAGCCTTCCTGCTCTACCTGCGGCGCGAGCCCGACGGCTGGAAGGCGATCGCCCGGAGCCCCGAGCCCGCCAAGCGGCTCCACCAGGCCGCCGCCACGGCGACGGCCGACCTTCCCGTGCCGGTCGACTGGGGCCTGATCGACGCCCGGCTCTACCGCCTGATCGCCGACCTGGCCGCCGAGAACGGGCCGCTCGCCGCCTTCGAGCTGCTCTGCGAGCGCTACGTCGAGGCCCATTCCCGGCGGCTGTCCGTCACGCGGGCCGACATCGCCGAGCAGGTGGCGCGGCTGGCCCGCCTGGAAGCGAGCGCGACCGGCGACACGGGCACCGTCTTCGACCCCGCCTGCGGCGTCGGCGCCCTCCTGCTGCCCTTCGCGGGGGCGCGGGTGCTCGGGCAGGAGAGCGGCGAGACCTCGGCGCTGCTCACGGCCGTACGGTTGCTGCTGCGCGACGCGCGCGCGAAGGTCGTCGCCGGCGACTCGCTCCGGCTCGACGGCTTCCCCGGGCTGCGTGCCGACATCGTCGTCTGCGACCCGCCGTTCAACGAGCGCGCGTGGGGCTACGAGGAGCTGACCGGCGACCCCCGGTGGGAGTACGGCCTGCCGCCGCGCGGGGAGTCGGAGCTCGCCTGGGTGCAGCACTGCCTGGCCCACGCGCGTCCCGGCGGCCTGGTCGCCATCCTCATGCCCGCCGCCGCGGCGAGCCGCCGCCCCGGCAAGCGGATCCGGGGCAACCTGCTGCGGGCAGGCGCGCTGCGCGCGGTGGTCACGCTCTCGGCGGGAGGGCCCGACCTTTGGCTGCTGCGCCGCCCGGAGGCAGGCGAGCGCCCGCCGTCCCTGGTGCTGATGATGGACGCGACCGACAGCCTCTCGACCGTCGAGGCCGCCTGGCGGGCGTTCCAGGCCGATCCCGAGTCCGAGCCGCCCGGCACCGCGCAGGCCGTCCGCATCATCGACCTGCTGGACGACGAGGTCGACCTCAGCCCCGCGCGGCACCGCCCGCTTCGGCCGGAGGAGGATCCCGCCCTCGGGTTCGGCGCGGTCGAGGACCGCTTCCGCGCCGCGGTGGCCGCGCTGCCGGAGGCGCTGCCCGGCATCGCGTCGCTCGCCGAGGCGCGCGACCTGCCGAGCACCACCGTCGGCGAGCTGGTCAGGGCCGGGCTGGTCACGATCCAGCAGGGGCCGCCGAGGATGCCGCCGGACACCGGTGACCTGCCCGTGCTGACCGCCGCCGACCTCGCCACCGGGGGCGGGCCGTCCGGCCGCACCTCCCGCGACCAGGACCTCGTCCTCCTGGAGGCCGGGGACGTCGTCGCCACGAACACCACCGCGGAGACCGCCGCCCGCACCGTCGCCGAGGGCGGCGCGGTGCTCGGACCCCAGCTCCACCTCTACCGGGTCGACCGTGAGCGCATGGACCCCGACTTCCTGGCGGGGTACCTGCGCTACGCCGGCACGTCCGGCGCCACGCGGGCGTATTCGGGCGCGAGCCGTGTCGACGCCCGCCGGGTGCGCATCCCGAGGCTCTCCCTGTCCGAGCAGCAGGCGTACGGCAGGGCCTTCCGCGAGCTGCTCGCCCTGGAGGACCGGCTGCGCGAGACGGCCGCCCTGGGAGAGACGCTCATCCGGCTAGGCTTTGACGGTCTGGTCGGCGGCCGTCTGCGGCCCAACCGTTAAGGGTGTATTTTTCCCCGATAGATCATCAGGAGGGGCGAATGGTCATCGGCGACCGGTACGTGCTCGACGACCTGCCTCTCGGCCAGGGCGGCATGGGCGCCGTCTACGGCGGTCACGACACGCACCTCGATCGCAAGGTGGCCGTGAAGTTCCTCCGGTTCCCCGGCGGGCACGACGAGGAGCTGGAGCAGCGCTTCATGCGCGAGGCCCGCATCCTGGCCCGGCTGGAGCACGCCGGTGCGCCGATCCTCTACGACTTCGGCACCTTCGACCGGCGCCTGTTCCAGGTCATGCAGTTCATCGACGGCGTCACCGTCGCCGACCTGGTGAGCGAGCACGGCCCGCTCCCCGTGCCCTGGGCCGCCGCGATCACCGCCCAGGCGTGCGCGGTCCTGTCCGCCGCCCACGCCCTGTCGATCTGCCACCGCGACCTCAAGCCGACCAACCTGATGCTCTGTCCCGACGGCAGCGTGAAGGTGCTCGACTTCGGGCTGGCGATGCTCAGGGAGGCGGACGTCGTCCAGTTCACCCGCATCGGCCAGATCCTCGGCACTCCGGCGTACATGTCGCCCGAGCAGATCCAGCGCGGGCTGGCGGGGCCGCGCAGCGACCTCTACGCCCTCGGCTGCGTCCTGCACGAGATGCTCACCGGGCGGCAGTTGTTCGCCGGGCCCACCGAGTACGCCGTGTTCGAGAAGCAGGTGAACGAGACGCCCCCCGAGATAACGGGCGTGCCGGAGGAGCTGAACCGGCTGATCGCCGGTCTGCTGGAGAAGAAGCCCGAGGACCGGCCCGCCGACGCGAACACGCTGTACGAGCGCCTCCAGCCCTTCGCGGTCGACCTTCCCATGCTCCCCGGGTTCCTCACCCCGTCGTCGGTCCCGAGCCCCGGCCGCATGTACGCCCGCGTGGTCGGCCGCGTCCTCCCCTGACCCCCGCGACCGGGTCAGCAGCCGTCCGTCGTGTTCAGGTTGGTGAGCACGGCCCCGAAGATGTCGTGCAGTTGGCGCACCTGCTCCGCGGTGAGCCGGTCGAACAGCACGCGGCGCACTTC
Source organism: Sphaerisporangium sp. NPDC049003 (assembly GCF_043197795.1). NCBI lineage: Bacteria > Bacillati > Actinomycetota > Actinomycetes > Streptosporangiales > Streptosporangiaceae > Sphaerisporangium > Sphaerisporangium sp. NPDC049003. The sequence goes on along the minus strand of NZ_JBICTU010000019.1, from coordinate 185,485 downwards.
CTCGACGTGGCCGGGGGCCGCCTCGGCCAGGGCGGCGAACCCCTCGGCGGTGAGCGTGGCCAGGGTCGTGCGGCCGTCGCCGGGGCGCTTCCTCCGGCGCACCCAGCCCTGAGCCTCCAGCTTGGCGACGGCGTGCGAGAGCCGGCTGGCCGACGAGCGCACGAGCTGGGCCAGCTCGGTCATCGTCATCGAGCGCTCGGGCGCCTCCGACAGCATCGCGAGGATCATGTAGTACGTGTGCGGCATCGCGGCGTCACGCTGGAGCTGCCGGTCGAGGGAGTCGTGCAGGAGCCGCGAGGCCCAGAGGAAGGTGCGCCAGGTCCTCTGCTCGTCCTCGTCCAGCCACCGCGTCTCGCTCACACGCCCAGTTTACCGGCTCACTTGAGCGCTCAAATGTGACCACCCGACCGCGACCGACGTACCTCGACCCGATCACCCCATGCCGGCTGAGAGGGACTTCAGCGGGTGCCTTCGGGGGTGTGGCGGAGGGCTCGGCCGGGGAGGGCGCCGGTGGGGTGGCCGTCGGCGATGACGGGGACGCCGCCCACGAAGACGTACGGGATGCCGGTGGGCTGCCTGCGCGGGTCGTCGAAGGTGGCCGCGTCGCCGACCGTGAGCGGGTCGAACAGCACCAGGTCGGCGTGGTACCCGGGCCTGACCAGCCCGCGTCCGACGAGCCTCAGCCGCCTGGCGGCGTTGCCGGTCAGATGGGCGACGCACTCCTCCAGGGTGAGCACGCCCTCGTCCCGCACGTAGTGGCCGAGGTAGCGGGGGAAGGAGCCCCACGCGCGGGGATGCGGCCGCGCGCCGGTGAGCAGGCCGTCGCTTCCGCACGTGTGCGCCGGGTGCCTCATGATGGCCCGCACGTTCTCCTCGTCGCCCACGTGCTGGAGGATCGTGGTGCCGAGCCCGTCGTCGACCAACTGCTCGCGGTACACCTCGAAGGGGGCGCGGCCGGAGTCGGCGGCCAGCGCGGCGATCGTGCGGCCGACGCGGGCGGCGAGGGCGGGCGAGCGGGTGCCGGAGATCTGGATCGTGTCCCAGTCGACGGGCACGCCGTGGCAGCCGTCGGAGCCCTCCTCCTCCATGACGCGCCTGACGCGCTCGGCCGTCGCGGGGTCGCGCAGCCGCGCGAGGGTGTGGTCGGGGCCGCCCTCGGACGCCCAGCCCGGCAGCAGCGCGGCGAGCGTGGTCGAGCCGGGCAGGTAGGGATAGGTGTCCAGGGTGATGTCGCAGCCGCTCGCGAGCGCGGTGTCGAGCAGGCGCAGCAGCTCCCCCGCCCGGCCGGCGTTCACGGCGAAGTTCATCGTCGCGTGGGCGAGGTGCAGCGGGCAGCCCGACGCGCGCGACACCTCCACCATCTCGGCGTACGCCGCGAGCGCGCCCGCGCCGTACGAGCGGTGGTGCGGGGAGTAGTAGCCGCCGAGCCGGGCGACGACCCGGCACAGCTCGACCAGCTCGCCGGTGCCCGCGTACATGCCGGGGGTGTAGGTGAGCCCGCTGGACATGCCGACCGCGCCCTCGGCCATGGCCTGCGCGACCAGCGCCTTCTGCCGCTCCAGCTCGGCCTCGGTGGGGGGCCGCGCGTCCCAGCCCATGGCCAGCATCCGCACCGTGCCCTGCGGCACGAGGTAGCAGGCGTTGACGGCGATGCCCCGGTCGAGCCTCGCGAGGTACTCCCCGACCGACCGCCAGTCCCAGTCGAACCCGCCGGGGTCGCCGTTCCATCCGGCGAGCTGCCTGCGGAGCTGCGCGAGCGTGGTGTCGTCGACGGGCGCGTACGACAGCCCGTCCTGCCCGAGGACCTCGCAGGTGACGCCCTGGCCGACCTTGGCCAGATGGCCGGGGTCCGACAGCAGGGCCAGGTCGGAGTGGGCGTGCATGTCGACGAAGCCGGGTGCGAGCACGAGCCCGTCGGCGTGCAGGATCCGGCCGGGGCCGCCCTTCCCCGGCGGGTCGATCGCGGCGACGCGGCCGCCGCTCACGGTGACGTCCGCGACGTACGCGGGCGCGCCCGTACCGTCGGCCACGGTCGCCCCCCGGACGACCAGCCCGTCCATCACCCGGTCACCTCCCCGCCGATTCTCCCCTCAGGAGTACACCAGAGTGGGCGCCCCCGGCGTGAACTCGGTGTGGATCAGGCGGGAGGGCACGCCGAGGTGCAGCAGGCGGGAGGTCGTCACCTGCACCATGTCGGGCGAGCCGCACACGAAGACGTCCCCGTCCAGGGGGACGCGATGGTTGAGCAGCGCGTCCACGGCGCTCTCCCGCCGCCACTCGTGCGGGTCGTCGGAGATCGCCGTGACGACCCGCAGGCGCCGGTGGTGGGAGCGCAGCGCGCGCAGGTCGGCGAGGTCGTAGGTGTCACCCGCGTAACGGACGCCGTGGAAGAGGTCGATGGTCGGCCGGTCCGGCAGCCACATCGACTCCTCGATGAGCGCCTTGAGCGGCGCGAGGCCGGTGCCTCCCGCGATGAAGACCAGGTGGGGGGTGCTCGCCCGTTCGAGCAGGAGCGAGCCGCGTGGCGGCCCCAGCAGGACGGTGTCGCCGGTACGCGTGTGGTGGGCCAGCGCGGTGCTGACCCATCCCCCGGGCACGACCCGCACGTGGAACGTCAGCCGGTTGTCACGGCGCGGCGCGTTGGCGATGGAGTACGGCCGCCACACCTTGGGCCAGTGGGGCGTCTGCAGGGTGGCGTACTGGCCCGCCTTGAAGGGGTAGGGCTGGTCCGGCTCGACGGTGACCACCGCGATCTCGGGCGTGCGCATCTCGTGCCCCGTCACGATCCCGGTCCACGCGGGTGGCGTGTGCGCGGACTCCTGCTCGGCGGCCTGGATCATCACGTCGGCGATGAACTGGTAGGCGTCGATCCACGCCGAGTCGTAGACGGCCCGCCAGGCGTCCCCGGCGTTGACCCGCATCGCGATGACCAGGCACCGGCCCACGGCGGGGTAGTGCTCGGGCAGGACCCCGTACTTGCGGTGGTCGCGCGCGAGCCGTGCGAGGTGGTCGCCGAGCCCGTCGATGTCCTCCAGGTTGAGCACGACCTGTGTGAGCGCCCGCAGCAGGCGGTCGCGCTGGAGGTCCATGGCCGGAGGGAACATCTCGCGGATGTGGGGGTAGTCCGCGAAGAGCTTCGCGTAGAAGTACATGGTGACCTTGTCGGCCACCGGCTCGACCAGAGCCCAGCTCCGGCGGATCAACTCGATGTCAATGGTCATGGCGTCACTCAGCCGGCCGGCCCGCTTCCTGTCTCTCCCGTTCGCGGGACCGCGTGACGCCGAAGTACTCCTCGCCCGCGGGCCTGCGGCCCTCCGCGTCGCGCCGCCTGCGGTCCTCCCTGGCCAGGAGCGGGATGTGCTTGGAGCAGTGGATGTAGGCCTCCTCGACCTCGACCACGACCCACCGGTCGGCCCGGCGTCCGGGCGCGGTCCGGTCCTCGTCGGCGAGCCCGTGGCGTCGGGCCACGTCGTACGCGGTGGTGATGCTCGCCGCGCCGTTGACGTGCAGCCCCACCAGGTCTTCGAAGAAGTCGACGAACAGCAGGCTGATGTGCGGGTTCTCCATGATGTTGCCCATGCTCGCGAGCACGCCGTTGCCCCGGAACTCCGGGTAGATCAGCCTGCCGGGGTCGAGCACCCGGACGAATCCGGGCGGGCCCGCCCGGAACGAGGTGTCGCAGTTGCCCGCCGCGTCCGAGGTCCCGATGAACGCCATCTCCTGCCGGGCGACGAACTCCTGCATCTCGGGCGTCAGGCGGTCGACCACCTGCCGGTCGTAGAAGCGAAGCGCCCGCTCGCGCGTGGAGAACAGGCTCTGGAGGAGGTGCTCGCCCCTCGACCCGGGGAGTCCTTCGTCCTCCCGGCCGTCGTACGGACCGTGCTCCATCAACGCTCCCATCGCCGCCGCGTTCACCAGTGCCCCAGATACGCGGGCCTCCAGCGAACCCCGTAGATCACCATAAAGACCCCATACGTAACATCAGTCACAATAACGGTCGATCCTCGCCCCCACCTACGACATAGCGAAATATTCCTGACTTCCCGATGTCACGCGAGGCGCCACGCTTCCATGATCCCGGGCACGCGTCAACCGCTCTGGTGGATCACGGCGTCGATCAGAAGAACGTCCGGACGAGGTCGACGACCTCGGGGTCCGGCGCCTCCACGTCGTCGACCACGGGGATCAGCGTCCACTTGTCGAAGGCCGTGCACGGATGCGAGAGGCCGAGGCGGACCACGTCACCGCAGTCGACGACAGAGCCGCCTTCGAGGGCCAGGAAGGTGAGCTGGTCGTTGAGCGCGGTGACCCGGGCCCCGCCGAGGATCGAACCGGTCCGCCCCCGCACGGCCTGCGGCTCGGGCAGCCCCTCGTCGAAGGGAAGGTCGCGCTTGCCCGCGTCGAGCAGCGCGAGCGCCGGCTCCGGCCGCGAAACGACCCGGGCCCAGCCGTGCATCGCCGGACGCAGCGGCACGGGCCCGGCGCCGCGGGAGAACGGGGAGATCGCCCGGTAGAAGCCGTCGTCGTGCACGACGTACGCGCCCGACCGCAGCACCACACGCGCGCCGAGCCCACCGAGGACCTCCACGACCTGGTCGAAGTACGCGCTGCCGCCCGCCGTGACGATCGGCTCGTCCACCTCGTGGTCCAGCCTGCCGTGGAGGGCGGCCATCCGCCTCAGGAAGCCGTCCACCGCGGCCAGGCTCTCTGTGGAGGCGTCGTGGCCGAGCGCGCCCTCGTACCCGGCGACGCCGGCCAGGCGCAGCGTGGGAGCGGCCCGCACCGCGCCGGCGATCGCGACCGCCTCGTCCGCGTCCCTCACGCCCGTACGGCCGCCCGGCGCGCCCAGCTCGACGCACACGTCCACCGGCCGCCCGGCTCCCGCCTGGCGCAGGGCGGCGTCCATGACGGCGACCGAACGGGCGGAGTCCACCCAGCACGAGAACAAGAAGCCGGGGTCCCCGTCGAGCTGGGCGCCGACCCAGGCCAGCCCGGCGGGGTCGAGCAGGCTGCCGGCGAGCATCAGGCGACTCACCCCGAAGGCCCGTGCGACGCGGAGCTGCGGCAGGTTCGCGAGCGTGAGTCCCCAGGCCCCGGCGGCGAGCTGGCGCCGCCACAGGACGGGCGCCATGGTGCTCTTGCCGTGCGGGGCCAGCGAGACGCCCGCCGCGGCGACCCAGGCGGCCATGGTCTCGATGTTGTGGTCGAGGGCGCGGCGTTCGAGGGTGAGCAGCGGCGTCCCGAAGTCCGCGAGCGAGGGCCGCCCGGAGAGGTACTCCCCGACCGTGAGTCCGGAGGCCCGGAGGGGCGCGGCCTTGAACCGCCAGTCGAGCCGCTCCTCGCGCAGTGCGGCGACAGCGGCGGCGTCGATCGGCATCCGACCTCCTGGATTTGCGTGGATTGCGCTAGTTTGTACCCGTGTTACCGGTGCCGGTCAACGCGGCCCGACTCACCGCCGTCCGTGCCCGACCACCGCCGTCCGTACCCGACCCACCGCCGTACGTGCCTGACCGCCGCCGTGCCCGTCCGCCCCGGTAGGCTCGGCCGCCGGGACTGTGGGAAGCCGATCTTCGGAGCCGCCATGAGTGACAAGACCGCCATCCGCACCGAGGGCGCGCCCGCGCCGGTGATCCTCTCCCAGGGCGTCCGCAAGGGCCCGTTCCTGCAGGTCTCCGGCCAGGGCCCGATGGACCTTCGGACGTCGGAGTACCTCCACCCGGGCGACGTGCGCGCCCAGACCCGCAGGACGCTGGAGAACGTCAAGGCCGTTCTCACGGCCGGAGGCGCGACCGTCGAGGACGTGCTGATGTTCCGGGTCTACCTCACCAAGCGCGAGGACTTCGCCCCGATGAACGAGGTGTACGGCGATTTCGTCAGGGAGAACTGCCCCAGCGGGGTCCTGCCGGGCCGCACCACCGTCTTCACCGGCCTGCCCCACGAGGCGATGCTCGTGGAGATCGACGCCCTCGCCCACGTCGGCTGACCGCACGCGAGACCTGGGCTTCGCCAAGCGCCGCTCACGTGAGTTCCGCGAAGCGCTCCACCTTCTCGATGGTCCCCGAGACGATGATGACGTCCCCGTACATCAGGACGGTGTCGGCGGTGGCGTAGGTGAACTCCTGTCCCTGGCTCTTGACGCCCACCACCGTGACGCCGTACTTCTTGCGCAGCTTGCACTCCCCGAGAGCGAGACCCACGAGCTCTTTCGGCGGGCGGGTCTTGACCAGGGCGAAGTTCTCGTCGACCTCGATGTAGTCGAGCATCCGGCCGGTCACCAGATGGGCCACGCGCTCACCCATGTCGTGCTCGGGCTGCACGACGTGCCGGATGCCGATCTGCTCCAGGATCCGGGCGTGCTGGCGGCTGACCGCCTTGGCCCAGATGTTCTCCACCTCCAGCTCGACGAGCAGCGAGGCGGTCAGGATGCTCGCCTCCAGGTCGCCGCCGATGGCCACCACGGCCTGGTAGAAGTCGGGCACGCCGAGCTGCTTCAGCGCCTCCATGTCGGTGGAGTCGGCGACGACGACATGGGTGAGGCTCCCCGCGAGGCTCTGCACCACCTTCGCCCGGTTGTCGATGGCCAGCACCTCGGTGCCCCTGCGTACGAGCTCCAGCGCGAGCGAGGTGCCGAACCGGCCCAGCCCGATGACCACCACAGGACTGTCTCTGCTGTACTCAGCCAACGATGGGTCGCTCCTCCGGCAACTCGTAACGGGTGGTGCGCTCGCGCAGCGCGAGCGCGGAACCGAGGGTGAGCGGGCCCACGCGGCCCACGAACATCAGCAGCAGGATCAGCACGTGCCCCGCGGCGGGCAGATCGGCGGTGATGCCGGTGGACATGCCGGCCGTGCCGAAGGCCGACACCGCTTCGAACAGCACCCTGTCCAGGCTATGCGGCGTCAGGGCGAGCAGCGCGTACGTCGAGACCGCCACCAGGCCCACCCCGAGCAGCGCGATCGCCAGGGCCTGGCGCTGGATGGTCTCGGGGACGCGGCGGTGCCCGACGTTCACCCGCGTCTCGCCGCGCAGCTCGGCCCACAGGACGAAGGCCAGCAGCCCGAACGTGGTCACCTTGATCCCGCCGCCGGTGCTGGCGCTGCCGCCTCCGATGAACATCAGCACGTCGGTGGCCAGCCAGCTTGAGGGGTACATCTGCGTGATGTCGATGCTGTTGAAGCCCGCGCTGCGAGGCATGACGCCGGTGAAGAACGCGGCCAGCAGCTTGGCCGGGTCCGACAGCGGGCCGAGCGTCTTGGGGTTGGACCATTCGGTCACCAGGAACACCAGCGTGCCCAGCACGATCAGCGCGGCCGACACCGCCAGCGTGATCCGCGTGAGCACCGACCACCTGCCGGGCCGCCGCCACGAGCGGAGCAGCTCGAACCACACCGGGAAGCCCAGCCCGCCGATGATGACGGCGACCGCGATGGTGACGCAGATCCAGGGATCGGCGACGAACCTCATCAGGCTGTCAGGCCACAGCGCGAACCCCGAGTTGTTGAACGCCGCGACCGCGTGGAAGGCCCCGAGGTACGCCGCCCTGCCGAGCGGCTCGCCGTACCCGATCACGAAGCGGGCGGTGAGCACGACCGTGATGACGACCTCGGACACCAGGCTGAACAGCACCACCTTGCGCACGACCCTGCGCAGGTCGACCATGCTGAGCGCCTTGGTCTCCGCCTGTGCCAGCAGGCTGGCCCGCAGCCCAAGCCGGCCGGAGACCATCACGGCGAAGAGCGTGGCCAGGGTCATGATGCCGAGGCCGCCCACCTGCACCAGCCCCACGATGACGACCTCACCGAAGACCGACCAGTGCGTACCGGTGTCCACGATCACAAGGCCGGTGACGCACACCGCGGAGGTGGCCGTGAACAACGCCTCCAGCAGGTCGGCCCGCTGGCCGGTCGTCGTGGCCAGGGGCAGGGAGAGCAGCGCCGTGCCGACGAGGGCCACCACGCCGAAGCTCCCCACGATCACCTGCGCCGGGTGCTGGAAGCGGCCCACCAGGGCTGCCGCGAACCCCGGCCCACCGCTCAACTGGGTCATGAGGGCGCCGGCACGCGGGCGCGGCGGAACAAGGGATCGGCGAACGTCAAGATCATGGAGCCCCCCGGCCGGAAGTGTGCGCCGGTGGCCTCTGCCGACCAGACCCGCCAGCGCATCGAAGCACAGTAACAAGCACCTGAAACCCTGACCAACCGCGCGGCAAACCTCCCGCTGAGGCCCCTCGGCCCGTTCGCCCGGTCACTCAGGGACGGGGCCCCTTTCCTTACACGCGATGGACACCGCCGTGCCGTGCCCCGGATGCCTCCGACCGGCTGGGAGCCGTGGATCCGGGAGTCTGTACGCTCACACGGAGCAGGGACCGTGAAAGGGAGTGGACATGGCCACCGAATCCCCTCAGCCGCTGGACATCCCCGTCGATGGAGGCGAGTTGCGTGCGCTCCGATGGGGCACCGGGGACGCCGTCATCCTGGCCGCCCACGGGATCACCAGCTCCGCCGCCTCCTGGCAGGCGGTCGCCGGGCGCCTTCCCGCCGGCTGGTCGCTGATCGCCGTCGACCTGCGCGGCCGGGGCGGGAGCACCGACCTGCCGGGGCCGTTCGGCTTCGACCGCCACAGCGCCGACCTGAACGCCGCCGCCCGCCACATCGGCGCCGAGCAGTACGTCCTGACCGGTCACTCCATGGGCGCGTACGTCGCCCTGCTCGCCGCCGTGCGCAGTCCCGAGCTGTACCGGCGGCTGGTCCTCGTCGACGGCGGGATCCCGCTTCCCGTACCCGAGGGCGTCGACCCCGACGCGGTGATGCAGGCGACGCTCGGCCCCGCGCTGGCCCGGCTCACCCGCACCTTCGCCTCCGTCGAGGAGTACTTCGACTTCTGGCGCCCGCATCCGGCGTTCAAGGACTCCTGGAGCGACGACCTGGAGTTCTATCTGCGGTACGACCTCACCGGCGAGCCGGGTGCCCTGCGTTCACGCGCCCAGGCCTCAGCGGTCCGCGCCGACGGACACGATCTGCTGAGCAGCGGGCAGAAGATCACTGACGCGCTCCGCGCGCTGAAGCTCCCCACCGCCCTCCTCACGGCCCCGAGCGGCATGATGGGCGACCCCCCGCCGTTCCTGCCCCCCGCCCTCGTCACCGAGGCCCAGGCCCAGTCCCCCGTCCTCAAAGCCGAGGTCGTCCCCGACACCAACCACTACACCATCCTCTTCAACCCAACATCGGCCCGAACGGTCATCCACCACCTGACCACCTGACCCGTCGGCCCGCGCGATCAGCTCACGTGCCCTGGCGGGCCTTGCGGAGGGGTGCGGGACCCGCAGCACTCCTGTTCGCCAAGCGCGTGCCTCTGCCGGCACGCGACGGGGACCCGATCCACACCTGCAGGTGAGCCTCACTACGGCCCGATCACGACCATCACGCCGCCTGGCGCCATTGCCCGATCGAAGACACGTGAGCCGATAACCAACGAGCGCATTCGAACTTTGGGCCAGCCGCGCCGTCCCTGGTAGAGGGTCGGGCGGTGGGAGCGGTGCGCAATGCCCGTCAGTTGGTGCGGATGGCGCGCTTCGCCGCGCAAGGGTGACCAGGCCGCTACGTTAGGTCCTCAATTTCATCTGCGTGCAAGCCATCGGACGATCAACCAGAGAATCCATGCTTGAACCAAGCCGGCCACCACGAGAACCATGAGGGCGCCGTAAGGACCCACGTCTGGCAAGAAAAGGTCTTGAAGATATGAGAAGGCTGAACTCAACGGCGCGGCAAACAGCAGAATCCAAAGGTACTCCAATCCGCCCCCCCTCCCGGCCAGCGGTATTGTCACCGCGGCTGCTCCAAGAATAAGGAGCACATACAGGAGGGGAATGATTGCCGTCGCCCCGCCCACCTTCCGGCTACCAGTCTTCAGATAGTGCATCAAGGATCTCATGTCCGTGTCGCTTCCTGTACGAGACCAACCTTGGTATGGGGAGTGGGCCGAAGCGGACGTTACCCCTCTTCGGCCCAATCTCAACGGCTTAGAGTCAAGCTACATTGACTTACCGCCCCGGTGGACTACGGACTGGTAGTACGCATACGCCCAAGTCAGCACTCCGGCCTTCTTCGTATCGGATATGCGTTGCAGGTGTAGCTGCGCATAACTGTATAGAAGATCGAATCGACAGATGCCTTTTCAGCCTTGGTCCAGGAATCCGTCCTGCTCAGTTAGATAATTCCGTAGCCGTAGTCGTGCATGTCGCACGCGACACGGAAATCGAAACCACCTGGGAAGCTTCCGCACCTGCCTACTACCGGTACGGTGCAGTTGTCGTTGTTCACGCCGACGACCGCCTTGTTGCCGGGCAACTCGGCGGTGATCCGCGGGCTGCCGTAGGTGCCGTCCCAGTCAGTGTGGATCCCGGCGATCTCCACCGCGAGCGCGGCATCGGCAGCGGCCAGCCACAATCCATTGATGAAGCTAGACCAGGCAATCCAGATCACGCCAGGCCAGAGCGGCGCCTCTTGCCGTATGTGACGCTAGGTGACGATCACCGGCGTGCCGGTGAATTCACGAGGCCGACCTTCACGCGACAGCGAGATCGACCACACATCGCCGTGTCCTGGGCGGCCTCCCGCACGTTCAGCCTCCTTGTCCGCGACGACGACGATCTCGGTCCCCGTCTGGTCGACCTGGAGGACCCGAAGGCCCGGGTACGGGCTCTCCTGCCGGTCGATGTGCGTGGTGTAGCCGTAGGAGGCTAGTGCAGGGGCCAGGATTTCGTAGGGCACGTAAGGGGCGAACGAGCCGTACTTCTCGCGCAGGCGGGTAGGCACCGTGTCACCCTGCTGGCCGGCGAGCCGGTGGACCTGGATACTGATCACACGGCACATCCACCCGTGATCGCGCTCAAATCCGAACTCCACCAGGCCGTAGTCCCGCCGCAGGGTGCCCCGACCGGGGTCGTCCAGGAAATCCGGGCCGAGAACCCGTTCCACCTCCTCGGCTCGTGAACCGATCCTTAGGCCCAGCACAGTGCCAGTCGTGAGCGCCGTTACATAGAAGGCCAGTTCGGTCACTTGATCTTCTCCAAAGCCTTGATAAGGAAGTGCATCTCGGCGGCACGGTTCTTGTTCATGCCCAACTGCCCGCTGTTCATCCGAGCCATAACATCCTTGGCGTTGCGGATGAGGCTGGCGCGCAGCTTGGGATCTGAGCGAACCGCGTCGAGGACCATCCGGAGTTCAACGTCACTCGGGGTGCCGCTGCGCAACCTGATGCCCTTCACGCCGATGCCTCCCTTGCCTTCCGGGAAGATCCGCACCGACCAGCTTTCCCCGACAGGGGATCTTTGGCCAGGATCCGATCGCCTACTTCGATCTCCTCGATCGTACGTCCAGGGACGCTCGATCGTCCCGCCGCCGCATACCAGGTGGGTGCTCGAGCGATCTCGCGTATCCCATGACCACTCTCGTCCAAAGTGGCGATGCGCCGTCGTTCAAGCAGCGACAGGAACCGGGAGCGTGACTCCTCTGCCACCCGCGCGGGAGGGATGCCACCCCGCTTGGCCCGCCACCGATATCCGGTCTTGCGGCCGATGCCTACCCGCAGACACGCCTCCGCCGTCCCGACGCCCGCGCAAAGCGATCAGCGGGCCATATTTACCAGCTTGCCCGCTTCCCAGCGAATCCGTCGGCTCGGTCCGAATGGATTAAATGGGCAATTCACACCATACGATCTTTCCGCCGTCGGGTGGCCACCATGTGCCCCATCCGATGGAAAGCAGGCCGACGAGAAGGAGCCCTCGCCCGCTTTCGTCCTCATCTCCGGGGGCTGCCGGTACGGGCCCGGCGGGATTCCCATCCCATACCTCTATGCGAATGGCGCCGGGCTTGATGGAGAGGCCGACGCGGATGACGTCGGCGTCGCTCTGGGACGGGGTCTCGGCCGACCGCCGCGCCGGAATCGGATTCGCCTTCACGGCATTGCTGACCAGCTCGGACACCACGAGCTCGGCGTCGTCGATTTTAGCGTTATATCCGAATTCGACCAATGTCCGACGTACGTAACGCCGCGCGCTTCCCGCCGCCGTCGGCAGAGGGACCAATACCAGGCATTTCGACCCCATGAGCGTCTGCACGATTTTCCTTTCCACAGGTTCGCCGTAAGGCCAACATCGAGATATCCAGAGTCGTACGCTCCGGAATAGGCCGCCGCGCATACCCCCAAGACGTGAATGCGGCGGCCCCCTCGTGAAAGTGGGTGAGCGATCGTGAACGGCAATCGCATGACACCGCTCGAGTTCTTCGCCAGAGAGCTCCGGCAGGCCCGTGAGGCCGCGGGCATGAGTCAGGCCCAGCTCGCCACGGCGATCGTCGGCTACTCGCCGTCGTTCGTGGCGATGGTGGAGACCAGCCGCAGGGTGCCCAAGCCTGACTTCGCCGAGCGCTGCGACCGCATCCTCGACACCGGAGGCATCTTCTCCAGGCTCGTAGACGACCTGGTCTGCCGCGGCATGCCCCCGGAGTGGCTCGGCAAATGGCTGGTGGTCGAAGCCAAGGCGACCTCGTTGTTGTGGTACGAGCCCCTACTCGTACCGGGTCTCCTGCAGACCGAGCAGTACGCCCGTGAGGTCATCGCGAGGTCAGGAAGGCCGTTCGACGTCGATGACCAAGTGGAGGCTCGGCTCGCACGGCAACGCATTCTGACCGGCGACAACCGACCCATGTTCGTCGTCGTGCTCGACGAAGGCGTGCTTCGGCGACCGGTCGGCGGGCCGAAGGTCATGCACGAACAGCTACAGGTTCTACTCGGCGTCGCCGAGCGGCCGGACGTCGTTATACAGATTGTGCCGCTCGACGCCGGTGCTTATCCTGGCCTCTCCGGACCTCTCGTCATCGCCAATTTCGACGGGGGCGAGGTCGTCTATGTGGACAATGCGCTGAACGGCGATGTCGTCGAACGCGCCGCCGATGTGGCAGCCCTGAAGCGCCTGTGGGAGTCCCTGCGGGCCGAGGCCCTGCCGACGAAGCAATCGATCGACCTGATGGCGAAGGTGGCCGAAACATGGAAATGACCAATTTGCGGTGGCGTAAGTCCTCCTACAGCAGCGGCAACGGCGGTGCGTGTGTCGAGGTCGCGCCCCTGCTCAGCGGTCTGGCCGTACGGGACAGCAAGACGCCCGGCGGTCCGATTCTCCGGTTCTCCCCGGGCGAGTGGCAGACCTTCCTCAGCGCCGTCAAGGACGGCACGCTGAACGTCTGATCTTGTCCTCCGGTCACTGACGGAGCGAAACGGCACCGGCGATCCTTCTGACCTCCTCGGAGCCTGCGGGCAGGCGAGGAGGCCAGAAGGCGACGGGCTGGCCCGGCTGGGGAAGACCCCCCCCTGTTTATCGATCACGATGCGGAAGTGGGTGGCCGGACCGACAGTTGACCACCATCATGGTCAAGTGACTTCGATCACCCGAGTCAGGACAGATGCCCTGCTCTCCCCGTTCGGCCGGACCCCCGTCCTCTCCGTCGCACTGGCGACCAGCGCCGTTCTGCTCGCCGTCAGCCCGTGGTACGGCTACCACCGCGACGAACTCTACTTCCGGCTGCTGGGCGAGCATCCGCGGCTGGGATATTTCGATACACCGCCGCTCACCCCGATGATCGCCCGATTGTCGACGACCGTCTTCGGCGACACGGTCGTCGCCCTGCGGATCGTGCCCGCCCTGTGCGCCGGGCTCGTGATCGTGCTCGTCGCGCTCATGACCAGGGAGCTCGGCGGGAACCGCCGAGCGCAGATCCTGGCCGCGGCGGGAACGGCCACCGCGTCGCTACCTCTGATCGCCGGGCACACGCTGCTCACTCTGACGCCGGATCTCTTGCTGTGGACCGCCACCACGCTGTGCCTGATGCGCGCGTTGCTTCGGGGCGAGGGGCGGTACTGGATCTGGGTCGGCCTGATCGCGGGATTCGCCACCTACAACCGCGATCTGATCGTGCTGCTGCTGGGCGCCATCGGCGTGGGCATCCTGGCCGCCGGCCCTCGCGAGGTCCTGAAGGACAAGCGTCTGTGGATCGGCGCCCTGCTCGCGATCGCGGTCGCGGCGCCCAACCTGGTCTACCAGGTGACCCATGACTGGCCGCAGTTCCAGATGGCCGAGGCATTGAAGATCGACGAGGGGACCACCAACAGGATCACCTTCGTTCCCCTTCAGCTCCTGCTGCTCGGCCCGCCCCAGGCGGTGGTGGGCGTGGTGGGATGGCACCGGCTCTGGCGGGATCCCCGGACCCGGGCCCTCGCCATCGCGTATCCGGTGGCCTGCGCGGTCACCCTGTACTCGGCGGGCAGGGCCGACTACCTCGTGGGGTTCCTGGTGTACCTGTTCGCCGCCGGCTGTGTCTCCGCCGCCGAATGGCGGTGGCGCCGGACTCTGGTCGCGGCGTTCGCGGTCACCGCGGTCGTCTCGATCGTCGTGGCCCTGCCGGTCGTCCCGGCCGCCTCGCTGCCCGGAACCCCGGTCGCCCTCGCCAACGAGGTGTCCGTCGAGTCCGTGGGGATGTACGACCTGGCCCGGCAGGTAGGCCAGGTGGTACACGGGCTGCCCGAGCAGGATCGGGCCGGGGCGGTGCTGCTGGCCGGGAACTACGGGGAGGCCGGCGCGCTCGACCGGTGGGCGGGCGAGTTCGGCCTGCCGAAGGTCTACAGCGGCCACAACGAACTGTGGTGGTGGGGCCCGCCTCCCGAGGGGACGCGCGTGGTGGTGGCGGTCGACTTCACCGCTCGGGGCCTCGGCACGGTGTTCGCCCGATGCGCCCAGGCCGCCACGGTGACCGGGATGGCCGGCGAGGAGCAGGACAATCCGATCGTCGTCTGCCACGACCCGCTCCAGCCCTGGAGTCAGATCTGGCCGAAGGTCCGTCACTACAACTGACCCACGTGGGCGGATGCCGGGAATCTCCGGCCTTCGCCCACGGGGAGTGGCTCGCCGGGAAACGGCGCCCAGAGGGGTGGCCCGGGACTCGGCGGAAGGGCTCGGCGTGGGATCCGGGTCCCTGAGACCCGGCCCGCACGTCGACGGAAAAGGACCCCACGGAGGGCTCGCGCCCCCCGTGGGGTCCTTGGTCATCTATGGGTCAGGAGAAGGCCCACGCGAAGAGGTGCAACGCGCCGCCCTCGACCGGTGAGAACTTCACGCTCTTCACCTTCTTGCCCGGGGTCAGCGCGATCGGCTGGGCGGCGAATACGAAGGTGCTGAGGGGCTGGACCTGCCAGGAGCCCGTGTACAACCGGTAGGGCGCCTGGGCCACGATCTCGTTCCCGTAGCTGGGCGGGCTACCTCCGTAGTTCAGCATCCAGTCGCTGAAGCCCAGCTTGGCCGTGCTCGTCGAGCCGTCGGTGTAGGTGATCGTCGTGTCCACCAGCGGTGCGGTGTTGGTGCCCGACCCGAGGAAGGCGAGCTTGGTGGCCCCGTCGGGCGCCGCCATCTCGATCGCCTGGCTCCCCGTCACCAGGTTGTCCCACTCGCCGAGCTTGCGGTTCGGCCAGGTGAACCGGAAGCCCTTCCAGTCGAGCTTGCCGCCCGGCGTCAGCCCGGCTCCCGCGAGTGCCTGGGCCGGATAGGCGAACCCGGCTCCGTCGAGGTTGGCCTGGCCCGGCTCGGCCTCGTTCCCGAGGCCGGCGTTGTTGTGGTACCAGTCGATCGTCCCGCGCTTGGCGATGTTGAGCCGTACGCCGGTGGTGAGCGCCGTGGAGACCGGGCCCGAGGGCGTCGGCTCCGTCGCGGAGATCGGCACGGTCTGGAACCCGAGGGCCACGCCGGAACCCACGGTGATGCTGAGCTTCACCGTGGCCCTGCCTCCGGCCGGCACCTGCAAGGTCCCACCGGCGGGCGAGACGGTGATGCCCGCCGGGGGCTTCGCCTCCCACTTCAGCGACACGGCCCTGGTCGCGGACTGGGCGGCGAACTGCGCCTCGAAGGTCGCGCCCGGCTCGACCGGGCCGCTGCCCGGGTCCGCGCCGATGACGTACTGCCGCGCGCCGTCGTTGAACGACGGCGGCGCGTCGTTCGCGCCTGCTCCGAACGTGGTGTTCGGCGTGGTGCCGAGCGTGAAGTCGAGCCGGCCTCCGCCGGTCGCGAACGACTCGGGCAGCCACGCCTTGGTCGTCGCCACCCCGTTCACCTTGAGCGTCCGGACGTACCGGCTCGCGGAGCCGGGCGCGTTGATCTCGATGCTCCCCTTGTCCCGCGTAATAGTGATCTTGTCGAACAGCGGGGTGTTGACCAGCAGTTCCGCCCTGCCGGGGATGGCCGGGAAGATGCCCATGGCCGACCACACATACCAGGAGCCCATGGCCCCGAGGTCGTCGTTCCCCGCCAGCCCGTCAGGGCCGGACGTGAACAGCTCCTGCTGCACCCGCCGCACGAGGTCCTGGGTCTTGTACGGCTGCCCCGCCCACGCGTACAGCCACGGCGCCGGCAAGGAGGGCTCGTTGCCCATGTAGGCGTAGGGTTCCTTCGGACCGGCGTTGAGCTTCTTGAAGTACCCGTCGAGCCGGCTGACCGCCTTGGCGTTGCCGCCCATGATGTCGAACAGGCCGCGCGGGTTGTGCGGCACCAGCCACTGGTACTGCGCGCCGTTGCCCTCGACGTAGACGTCGGGGCTCGCGGGGTCGAAGGGAGAGGTGAACGACCCTTCGGCCATGCGCGGCTGGATCCAGGAGTTCGCCGGGTTGTAGATGTTCTGCCAGGCCTGCGAGCGCTTCATGAACTCGCCCGACGTCGTCGCGTCACCGAGACGGGAGGCGAGCTGGGCCAGCCCGAAGTCCGCGACGCCGTACTCCAGCGTCGAGGAGGGGTCCGCCGGGACGTACCCCTTGGCCATGAAGGCGGCGTTGCCCGGCCGCTCGTCGTACTTGGCCTGCGGGTGGCCGATGTCCATCGGGCCGACGCGCCTGGCCGCCGCGACCATGGCCTTCAGGAACGCGGGAGCGTCGTAGGCGCGCGCCCCGAAGGCGTACATGCTGGAGATGATCGAGTGGAACGGGTCACCCACCATGACGCCGGTGACCGCGCTCTGGTGGGACCACCGGTCCCAGACGTTGCCGATCGACTGCGCGTTGTCGTACATCGACTGCGCGATGTCGCTGCCCACGTCGGGGGCGAGCAGGGCGAGGAGCTGCACCTCGCTGCGGTAGATGTCCCACCCGGAGAAGGTCGCGTAGTGGTGACGGCCCGCGGCGACCTTGTGGGGCTGGTTGTCCATCCCGGTGTACGTGCCGTCGACGTCCTCGGCGACGTACGGCTGGAGCAGGGAGTGGTAGAGGTTGCTGTAGAAGGTGCGCCGCTGCTCCAGGGTCCCGCCCGTGACCCCCACCTGGCCGAGCCGCTTGCTCCAGGTCGCCTGGGCCTTCGCCGCGACCTGGTCGAGGCCGTCGGTACCGATCTCGGTCTTCACGTTGTTCCTGGCCCCGGCGATGCTCACGTAGGACAGCCCCACGCGCATCTGCACCGGCCTGGCGGAGTCGAACCGCAGGTACGCGCCCGAGCCGGGGCCGTTCACGACCACGTCCTGGGCCGTCACTGTCTCACCCCTGACCTTCGCCCTGGAGGCGTTCTTCACCGACTGGACGCCCGGGAGCACGGCGTCGTCCTTCCACGTGCCCGAGCCGGTGACCGGCTGGTCGAAGGTGGCGGAGAAGTAGACCTTGTACCGCATCGGGGGGCCGCAGAAGCCGCCGGTCTGGACCCAGCCCTCGACGGTGTTCCCGGTGATCCGGGTCTCTCCGTCGTCGATGCCGTTGACCGACCCGCTGGTGTTCAGCAGCAGCGTGCCCGGCTTGCCCTGCGGGAAGGTGAACCGCCCGACGCCGGCGCGGGTGCTCACCGACAGCTCCGCCTTGACCCCGGTGTCCAGGGTCGTGCCGTAGAAGCCGGGCGATGCCTTCTCGTTCTCATGCTTGAACGTCTGCACGTAGTCGTCGCCGTGCGTGGCCGGCGACCTGCCGATCGCCCCGGAGATCGGCATCACGGGGAAGTCCTGCGCGCCCGTACACCCGGGGCCCGAGATGTGGGTCATCGAGAAGCCGCGCAACCGGTTGTCTTCCCATTTGTAGCCACCGCCGGCGTTCGCCACCGTGTCGGGGCTCCACTGCATCATCCCGAACGGCAGGACGGCGCCGGGGAAGTTCATGCCGCCCCCGCCGCCGTGGCCGAAGTCGGGGCCTCCCTCCTTGGTCCCGAGGAAGGTGTTGACCAAGGCGGCCGGGTCCTCGATTGTGGAGGACTGGGCGACCGCGCCCGCCGGAAAAGCCGTCGCGGCCAGAACGGCGGCGACTATAGGTAACGACCATATGGACAAGGCACGTCCTCCAGGCAGTGAGTTCACGTCATGGAAACATGAACGCGAATCGCCGTGTGGCGTCAACCTGCAGAAGTTCCGGCCACAAGTTGCCACCGTGGCGCGCGGCGACCTGTGAGGGCGGCCTTCCCGGGCACGGATGGACACCCGCCGCACCCCGCCCCACCTGCTACGACGTACCGGCGTGAACGCCAGGCGGACCGCCGGGGCGGGGGCCGGGAAAACGGGACAGGGCCAGGAAAACGGGGGGCAGGGGCACCGCTCAAAACGATTACTACACAAACAGGGGTTGGCTCGCATCGATGGCTGGTGCAAATTCGACACTATTACCGGTCGACTCCATACAGCAGGGAATTCAGCGATGACTGTCCTGTCCACCATTGCGGTCGAGGAATCCCCGGCTCAGCGGATCGACGGCCGGGCGCCATCGGTCCGCCTCGCGCGGCTGCTCGACCCCGGCTCCCCCGTGCCGCTCCACGGTGACGACGACAGCGGTGTGCGGGCCGTACGCGGGCTGGTGGACGGAGCCCCGGTCGTCGCCTACTGCACCGACGCCACGCGGATGGGCGGCGCGCTCGGCGCCGCGGGCGCGATGCGCATCGTCGAGGCGATCGAGACCGCCGAGCGCCTGGGCTGCCCGGTCGTCGGCCTGTGGCACTCCGGGGGGGCCCGGCTCGCGGACGGGGTCGAGTCGATGCACGGCGTCGGGCTCATGTTCGCCGCCATGACGCGGGCCTCCGGCGTCATCCCGCAGATCTCCGTCGTCCTCGGCCCGGCGGCGGGGGCCGCGGCGTACGGCCCGGCGCTCACCGACATCGTCATGATGACCGACGCCGCCCGCGTCTTCGTGACCGGCCCCGACATCGTGCGCAGCGTCACGGGCGAGACCATCGACATGGCGGGGCTCGGCGGCCCCGAGACCCACGGGCCCAAATCGGGGGTCGCCCACATCACGGTCGGCGGCGAGGACGAGGCGTACGTCCGGGCTCGCCGCCTCGTCGGGTTCTTCTCCCTTCCCGGCGCCTTCGACCTCGCGCGACTACGGGAGCCGAGGGACCTCGGTGGGTTCCTGCCCGAGTCGCCTCGCCGGGCGTACGACGTGCGGCCGCTCGTCCACGCCATCATGGACGGCGACGAGGGCGGGGTGGTCTTCGAGGAACTGCAGCCGCGCTGGGCCGCCAACCTCCTGGTGGGGCTCGGCCGGCTCGGCGGCCGGTCCGTCGGCGTGCTCGCCAACAACCCCATCCGCAAGGGTGGCTGCCTGGACTCCCTGTCGGCCGAGAAGGGATCGCGGTTCGTCCGCATGTGCGACTCGCTCGGCATCCCCCTCGTCGTGCTGGTGGACGTGCCCGGCTACCTTCCCGGGGTCGGGCAGGAGTGGGGCGGCGTCGTGAGACGTGGCGCCAAGCTCCTGCACGCCTTCGCCGAGTCGGTCGTGCCCCGGGTCACCCTGATCACCCGGAAGGCCTACGGCGGGGCCTACATCGCCATGAACTCCCGCTCGCTCGGCGCCACGGCGGTCTTCGCCTGGCCCGGCGCCGAGGTGGCGGTGATGGGGGCCGAGGCGGCGGTCGGCGTCCTGCACAAGAAGGCACTCGCCGCGGCCCCGGAGGCCGGACGCGACGAGCTGCGGGCGCGCCTGGTCGAGGAGCACCGGCAGGTGGCCGGCGGCGTCGATCGGGCGATGTCCCTCGGGGTCGTCGACGAGGTCATCGCGCCCGCGACCACGCGGCTCCGGCTCGCCGAGGCCCTCGCGGGCGCGCCGCATTCCCGGGGACGCCATTCCAACATTCCGCTGTGAAATACCGGAACAAAGGTGCGGCCTGGCCGTGCCGGCGGGTTCGCAGGAACCGGGTCGAGTTGGTGCGGGTGAACTGACCAGCATGCGGATTAGCGGGATGGCGAGTCTCCGGATTGCGTAACCTTCCGAAGGTGGCTGCGGAACATCCTGACTTGCCGGCGTCCTCACTAGGTGAGCATGACCTGATACAGGTCGCCCGGACTTTCAACCTGGGCTCTGTACGCGGTGCGACGTTCCTGCCCTCGGGAATGATGAACCGCAACTGGCGGGTGAGCACCGGGGTCGGAGTGCTGGCCGTCAAGGAGATCCTTGATGTTCCGGTGCCGAAGGCTCGGCGCAGTCTGACCGTTGTGCGCCAGCTGGCGGATGCCGGGCTTCCGGTCTGTGCCCCGCGTGCCACTGTCTCCGGAGATGTGGTGGCCGAGATCGATGGTCGTGGCTTTTGTGTTCTGCCCTGGGCCGAGGGGAGCCACCGCCCCGGGGCGGCGCTGACAGTCAATGAAACCGCAGACCTCGGTAGGCTCGTCGGGCGATTGCACGAGGCATTGGCTGCCCCTGACATCGGATTGGATCCCGTGGCGGATCGGCCGCGGATGAAGGTGACGCCCGCCAACGCGGCACTGGCGGAGGCCGATCGTTTCCTCCAAATCATCGCTACCCGAGAGGAGCGGGACGCGTTCGACGCGGCCACGCTTGAGGCGCTGCGGCAGCGCAGGGAACTGCTCTTCGGGCGTGCCAGCGAAGCTCCGCGTGATGATCTCACTCTGGGTCCGGTCGGCTGGACCCATGGGGATCTGCAGCCCCTCAATCTGCTGTGGCGGGACGGGGCGGTCGTGGCCGTGCTGGATTGGGATCGACTGGGAGTCCGCCCTTACGGCGAGGAGGTCGTTCGTACCGCCCAGGTGCAATTCACCAGCGACGATGGCCGTCTGGATCTGGAGCGGGTAGCGGCCTTCACCGCCGGATACCGCTCACATGTGACGATCGCCGACGAGGACCTGGTGGATGCGGTCGAGCGGCTGTGGTGGAAGCGTCTGACCGACTTCTGGCAGTTGCAGTGGCACTACGACAAGGGCGATCACGGGCCGGATCGGTTGTGGGAGTCCGGGGAACGGCTGCTGCACTGGTGGACCGCCAATCGTGACTTGGTGAGCGCCGCGTTCACGTCCCGATGATGCCCGCGGCGGCCAGTTCTGGAAGACGGCAGCGAGTCAGCGGGATGGCCCGGCGGCCCGCCTGATCGGCCAGTTCGGCGAGCCGGTCCTGAGTGAGAGTCCGGATCAACGCGATCCAGGCGGCATGTTGATCGGGTGGGGCGAGAAGCGTGGGATCGCCGATGGCTTCGCCGATGCCGCCCTTGGCGGAGCCGATGGCGGGCAGTCCGGCCAGGGCGGCTTCGATGATCACTCTGGGGAAGGCGTCGTCGACCACGCTGGGGACTAGGAGCAACCGGTGACGCCGATAGAGGGCGGTCATATCGTGGGGGTCGTAGGTGCGGGGTAGGTAGGTGACGTTGGGGTGGCAGGCGAATTCGGCTGCGGTATCCCACCAGCCCTCCACCAGGGTGAAGCGCCGATGCGGGAGTAACTCGGCGAGCTGGTGCATGAGCTTGGCGCCTTTGGCCGGAACCGGGTTGATCATGAGGAGATCCGCGTCAGGTGACCCGGAGGGCTCGTCTGGCGGCCGGAACGGCGGGTAGAACAACACAGCCGCGTGCGTGGACGGTGTCTGAGACAGGACGAACTGGGATGTGGCCAATGCGCAGTGGGGCCTACCGTCCAGGACGTGCATACCGGTGTTCGAGACAGAGTGTAGCCAGCCCAAGACCTTCGTCTTGGTCCGGGCGTGGGCAGCGAGTTCCGCTGAGCCTTCCTGGGAAGTGATGACGAGGTCGGGCCTTTCCTCCCGCAGTGTCGTATCGAGCACTTTTATTAACACGTTCTGGGCGACCACCCGGATACGAACGCCATTGCTTAGGTAATGCAACTCTCTGTTGCCAGCCTGGTAGTCATATGCGATAGCAGAGCGATTCAGATGCCCCAGTATCGCCGGCAGCATCGAGGTCGTCGCCCATGGGGGTTCGTGTGAGGCCAGATAGAGGGTTCTCCAGCCTGCGGCGGCGAACTGCTCTGCAAGCACTTGTTGGGAGACCTCGGCGCCGCCGATCAGAAACGGCGGCGGGATCCGCCGCCAGGCGAACAGCACTGTTCCGGGTACGGCTCGCGCCGGAGGAGCCGTCATCGCGGGGCCACCCGGTAGAGGCGTTCAGCGAAGCGGTCTCGGCTGGCGCCGGGGACGGACTGCGCGACGGTCCAGGCGTGACGTATCGGCCGGTACATGGCTGACAGCGGCTGCAATTGGGAGGCATACAGGTACAGCAGCGTGAGCTTGTCGAGCAGCACATCAGTGATGTCGACGACGTCGGCGACCATTGCGTCCCCGACGCGTGCGGCGAACAGGTGCTGGTCGTCGGCGGAAAGACTGTAGGTCTGCCAGAACGCGGAATCTTCCCAGAACCATCGGCAGCCGAGCCGTCGCGCGGCATCGTGGACCAGGAGGTGGTCGGGGTGGCGTGTAACCGCAGCCGGAGCCAGAAGCTCGGCTTCATGCCAGTCACCCAGTTCCGCAAGGGTCAAATCCAGATCGGCGACAACGCGGTCCAGGATGTGGGGTTCGTACGCCCGATAGGGAGCCTCGGCGTCGTGGTAGCCGAGTAGCCGCTGATTGCCATGCAGCGGGCGGAGTGCCTGGGTGGATTCGGCCGCACGGAGTCGGGAGATCGCCTCCTCTCCCGAATGCTCAGCATGCACAGACGTGTGCGCTGTGGCCGAACGGCTGAAGACGGTCACCACGGTAAGTGGACGCGCCCGGGTTAGGAACAGGCCGCTCGCCGAGAGCGCCAGATCATCGTGATGGGGTTCGATCACCACGACTGGACGTCCGGCCGGGTGACGCTGCTCGATCAGGTACGGCTGCCTGTCGTACGGGGCCTTGATCTCGATGATCGTCTTGTCGCCGTTGCTGCGACGACCGGCGAGTCGGTCCTGATGGGTGCGATGGGCGGCAGCGAGGTCGTCGGGGTAGGTGTAGACGCCGATGGCGTTGGGAATCGGAAGCGGTTGGTCCACGGCAGGGTTCCTTCAAGGTGTGATGTCGTTCAGCGGACCGTGGTGTCGTACCAGGGCTGCCAGAACCGGCGGGAGGTCCGGAACAGCCGGGCGATGATCGGGTTTGCCCGCCAGATCATGCGCCAGCTGGACCATTGCTCGAACCGGCGCAACGATGGTCGGACCCGCAGGTCCGTGAGGTAGATGACCGGGGCCTGTCGCCGACGGCCCAGGCGAATCAGGCGGGCGAAGAAGTCGACGTCTTCGCTCATGAACAACTCGCTTCGATACCCGCCCAGCGTGAAAAACGCCTCCCGGGTGCAGAACTGGGTTACGCCCTGGGCGCCGCCGAAGTGCCGCCGGTAGAGGGCCCAGGCGGCTACCAGAAGTCGGGCACCGAGTTTGGTCGGCTCGTACAGGGCGGGGATCGTCCCACCGACGCAGGCCCCGGAGGTCAGGTGGCGCATCGCGGCGTAGATGCCGTCCTCTGGGAAGTCCACGTCGGCGTCAATGAACACCAGGCGGTCACCGCGGGCTGCGGCGGCGCCCGTGTTACGGGCTCGGCCGATCCCCCGCAGGGGTTCGGCGACGATGCGAGCCCCGTAGTCAGCGGCGATCTGGGCTGTGGCGTCGGTGCTGGCGTTGTCGACCACGATGATCTCGCCACGTCCACCGGTCGCCTTTTCCCAGTACCTGAGCGCGGTGAGCACGGTGGGCAGGTACTGGGGCAGGTAGCGTTCCTCGTTGTAGGCCGGGATCACGATGGACACCTCGGGCGTCTGCTCATTCATGCCGTCCCCCCCTTTCACGAAGGTGACCTGGTCATGGTCGGACGTACTGGTCAAGTACCTGGGCGAGGCGCGTCTGCCACAAAGCGACGTCGCGGCCTTCCTGCCGTGCCGCCCACCACCAACCGCGCAGGGTGTGGAAGACGATCAGGTCGGTGAACAGGCCATACGAAGTCGGGCCGAGGTAGCTGGTCATCAGGCTGGTGAGGTCGCCGGAGGTGAGTGCGTCGGTGGTGACCGCGGTTTGGGCGAGGTCGTACTCGGCGGGAGCGTCGGTGGCCTGTTCGAAGTCGATCAGGTACGGGAGTGCGTAACCAGCTCGGAGAACCACGTTGCCGAAGTGCAGGTCGCCGTGGCAGCTCACGGCCTTCCGCTGAGCGGCGGGGCGGGCGAGCCGATCAAGACTTGTCTGCACCCGCCAGTTCACCTCTTCAGGTAGTCGATCGCGCAATCGGCGCGCGTCTAGGACCAGGTGGCTCACGACAGGGCTTCGAGTACGGTCCGCGCTGTGGCCGGGATCATGATGGAAGGCGTTGAGGATCTGGCCGAGGAGCCCCAACGCGTCTCGACGGGAGTAGGTGCCGTCGCTGATGGTCTGGTGGAGGGTGTTGGAGCCTAGGTCGGTCAGGACGAGCGCTGTCAGGTCGTGACCGGGTATCGGGCCGCTGGCTACCACGTCCGGTATGCCGAACGCGGAGCAGCCGGACCGCTCGGCCAGGATGAGGTGTTCCTTGCTGGCCTTCCATTGAGTGCGCCCGGCATACACCTTGACGATCATGCTGTCGTGGATCTGCCGTTCGGTGAGGATGACGCGGTAGACGGCTGTGCTCGCCGACGCGGAGAGCTGATGTGCTTGGACTGCCTGCGTGCCGAGGAGAGCCCGGCAAGCAATGTCAACAGCAGACGTGCCGACAGGCTCGATCACCGGCGTCTCCAGCGAGGGGCGTCGAAACTGAGGTCACCGAGCTGCTGGACCTGTCGCAGGGTGGCGTCCAGGTGGTGCCGGTACAAGCGCACATGCTGTGTGACCGGGGTCGATGGGAGCCAGGGTTTGGCGCTTCCTACGAAGTGCAACAGGGCCGCATCGGTCGCATTCGGGGTCCGGGCGCGCGGCGTGTAGCGACGCGGCCAGTCGCTGAGCTCCAGGAAACGTGCCAGTTCGAAGGTGTTGAACCGGCGGGGCACAGCGTGAACCGAACCGCTGGCCAGCAGCCACAGGTTCAGCGCGTCTTGATCGTTGTGGAAGATGTAACGGCGCCCGGTCTTCAAAGCGTTGCTTACGCCGCGACGCACCGAGGCTAGCATCGCGGTAGAAGCCCACCACATGCCGCCGTTGAAGTAGGGGCGGCCTGCCAGCTCAGGACGATCACGTGTCAACCCTGGCAAGGCTTGTCCCTTTCCCACCGTTGGAGCGAACTCGTCGGCGACCAACCCCAGCTGATCGGCGGGCAGTCCGTCCAAGGGCGTGGAGATGTCATCGACCACCAAAGTGTCGGCGTCGACGTAGACGAAGTAGGGGCGGCCGATGAAGGCGGGCGTGAACTGGAATCGCAGCCATGCGGTCACAGTGATGTAGGCGGTGTCCGCCATCACCGCCATAGAGGCGGGACGAGCCCACCGCAAGTCGAAGGAGCCGAACCCGAACCGAGCCGCGAGGTCTGCCATGGTGGCGGCGTGCTGGCGGGTCAAGTCCAGGGTCAGCACACGCACTGCGGCATCACGTCGGTCCGCGGTCGGCAGCGCCCTGGCCAGCGACTCCAAGGTCACCAGCGCGGGCATCAGGTAGCGCTCATTCACACAGAGCCCGAAGGCGTACACGATCACGCCCCCTCGGCCAGATTGCTGGCGGTCTTGCTGATCGCGTTGAGGGCCGCGGATAGCACCACACCGGGGTCGTCGTCGGCGTCCAATCGCAGGCAGCGGGGCGAGATCGGGTCGTCGAAGTATCGGTTGAAATGCAAGGTGAAGGCCGGGTTGTAGTAGAGGAGTGGCACATTCGGACGCGTCGCGCCGCGCTTGGCCAAGACCGGAGGCGTCGCGACCAGGACTAGGGTCAGGTCGGGAACCACAGCGGCCCTTGCCGACACGGCTTGGTCGATCAAACGCCGTGCGCGAGACACGGTAGCCGGGACATCGAGTTCTTGAAGTTGGCCGACCGCGGTGAGGTGCGCGAGCAGAGTGTCGATGCTGCGATCGAGGATGACAGTGCCGTCACGGGCCAGCGCGACGTCGGCCTGGTGGCGGCGTTCGGCTTCGACGAGTAGGTGCGCGGTGAGCGCCGCGAGTTGTTCGTTCTCGGTTGTGGCCAGCGGATTGCCAAGAAGCGCGGGGTTAGAGGCAACGTGGTAGAAGCACGGGACCACCTGCGAGCCGAACATGTCCGCCAGCCTCGCTGCCAGGGTGGATTTGCCGGTGCAGCTCACTCCCTCGATTGCGATGATCATCGGGGAGCCACCCATTCCGCTGCCACCGCTGCGGTGTGCGGGCGGAAGGCTTCCACCCAGGCGGCAGCGATGAGGGCACGGGTATCACCGGGAACTTCGTACAAGCCCGGCTCATGCGGCTCGGCGGCCAACCGGGCCATCGAAGCGATGATCTCGGCCTTGATGAGGTGGATCGCCGGACCGAGCGCCGAGGTGTGCAGGAAGTTCACCGCGTTGCCGCTGCCAAGTAGGACAAACGAGCGGCCGTCCCGGCGGTAGCGAACAGCGCCATCGACGAGCGCCTCATGGGTGAACCCACTCGCGGGCCTATGCAGGGCGGCCAGGTCGAACTCGTCATCGGCGGACGTCGCCCCGGCCAGGACCGCGCCCTCCCGCAGCATCCCCAGATGCTCCATGCCGATGGCACGGCTGCCGGTGGCGGAAACCACCAGGTCAGCGGCTGCCAGCGCACGGGGCAGCGGGGCGGATCCGTACCCGATCGAAATGGCTTGGGCGTCACGTACCGGGTCGGTTTCCACCACAGTCACCTGGGCGTGGCGGGCGTGCAGCGCGGCGGCGACGCTCGCGCCGATCTTCCCGAACCCCAGCACGCACGCCCGTTGTCCTGCCAGGACCTGGCCGAGCCTTCGCAACAGCGATTCGATCGAGAACACCATCGCCTCGCCGACAAGCCGGTCCTCGGGTTCTTTGAGCGGGCTTCGGGCCACGCTGTAAACCGGGCAAGGCAGGTCGCCGAGTGCGAGATAGCGGCGGAGCCCGTTCTCGGTGTCCTCCACAACACCGGCGATCATCCCTGGCATGGCTGAGCAGACTGCCGCCAGGGCAGGCGCGTAGTAGCCGCCGATATCAGCCAGCACCAGCCGTCGTCCGGCCGCTCGGTCGATCAGATAGCCGGCCAGCCAGCGGGGGTCGGCGAAGCGACCACGCACCAGGACGTCACATCGATAACGTCCGGCCACTTCCTCCAGGGTGGCGTGGTCGGCGGACTTGGGCTTGGGCAGTACCGCAGCCACGGCAGCAATCCGGTTCAGCGTCGCCAAGAAGTCCATCTGGCCTGGCAGCACGTGTGTGATCACCAGGGATGCCGCATCGCTGGGGACGAAACCGGCCATCAGGTCAGCGAAGAATCCGTCCGCCTCATCCGCCCAACTCCTCCACGTCAGCCTGGACGACCTCTTCTCGCCCGCCACCAACGAGTACCAAGTCGACCCCCGTTCCTGTCAGGGACACACCGATCCGATCGCCGGGCATGTCGTGCCGTACCGCGAATCGGACGAAGATGACGATATGAACCGCCGTGATCTTCTCCGCCTGCTGAGCATCACCGGTGCCCTCGTCGCCTTGCCGTACGCCGAGCCCGCCCTGGGCCAATCCCCGGACTCAGCCAAGTCGACCGAGCCCGACCCGGCCGAGTACGAGCAACTCAATGATCGCCTGTGGCAGCTCTTCGGGCTGTCATCGTCCAAGCGGCTGGTTTACCCGATGGTTCGCCGACAGCTCGGCGTTCTTACCGGCGATCTGGAGCAGGCACGAACAATGGCAGGTCATCGGCGAGTATGCACGGCGACCGCCGATCTCTTCCAGCTGGCTGGGGAGATCTTCTTCGACGCCAACCGGTACACCGACGCGGCCTCCTGCTACAGCCTGGCCGTCAGCGCCGCCCGCGAAGTCGGCGCCTACGACTTGCTGGCCAGCGCGCTTACCCGTCACGCCTTCATCAGCCTGTACGAGCACCGGCACAACGCGGCCGAAACCCTGCTGACAGTGGCCGCACGGGCAGCCGACCGGGGAGATCCCCAGCTGTCGACCCGGCACTGGGTGGCCGCAGTACGAGCCAACGCCTTCGCCGGACTCCGCGACCTGGACGCCTGCTCCCGCCAACTGAAGACCGCCGAGCACGTTCTCGGGCTGAACGGACCGGTCACCCGCAGCGGCTGGCTCCGGTCTGACGGCTCACGCCTCGCCGAGGAAAGTGGTGCCTGCTATCTGCAACTCGGCCGGACCGACCTCGCCGAGACCGCGCTTTACCAGGCATTGGGACAGGCCAACTCACCCCGTCGCCGCAGCGCAGTGCTGACCGACCTTGCCCTGCTTGGTCTCCGCCACGGCGACCTGGACCTTGCCCTGCAGCACGGTTACGCTGCGGCGCAAGTTGCCGAGCCTACCAAGTCCGCAGGGTATGTCGGCCGTAAACTCCTGTCACTGCAGGACCGGATTACCCCGTTCGCCGCCGATAAACGTGTCAGAGAATTCATTGATCGCATCGACGCAGTCGTGCCGAAGGCCTAACTGAAAGGAGCAATGGTGCAGACCGTAAGCGACGAACAAGGCCGGATCTTCCGGGAGGCCTGGATCGCCGGAGTGCGTAAGCACTTTCCGGGGGAGCCTAAAGCAGGGTATGTCACCCCTTGGCAGGACACCCCTGATTGGGAGCGTCAGGCAGCCGTTGCGGTGTACGGGCAAGTGCGCGACTTCGTCACAACCAGCGGTGGAGCCACTGCGAAACTCACCCGTCCCCAAAAAGGCCGTTTCGTTGCGCTGTGCTGGATCGCGCAGATCCACAAACACTTCGACGATCCAAAGCCCTCATATGTAGCCGACTGGGACGACCTGCCCGAGTGGCAAAAGGAGACCGACGCTGACATATTCGAGCACATCGAGGCTGCTTACTAGCGGTCCGCCACTTCCGATCTGTACGGCTTGGCGGTCGGCAAGGCATTAGCCCCGGCCGAGGCCGCTTCGACGCATTGACAGGAATTAAGGAACCCGCGTTGTCATGCTATCCCTAGCATTGGCATGTCAACTAATCGAATGACGTTCGGGCGTTGGCGCCGATGAATCCGAATCGCCACCGTGGAGAGCGGCCCCGTCAGAACCATGACGTGGCCGTCGGCACAGGCGCCGGCTAGAAGTGGCGGAGCCTCGGCCACAGGGCGGACCATGGGGCGTGCGGGCCCGAGCACAGCTGGACGACGTCTTCCTCCAGCTCGTTGCCCAGCTCGAACCCGAGGTCGACGCGCTCCGCCGGCCGGCACTCCCCGAAGAGCCGGGGAAGCCACAGGTTGTTTCCGTGGTACACGAGCACCACGGGCCCGTCGGCGGAGTCCGGCGGCGGGCCCCACTCGGCGTAGCTCATGTGGGCGGAGTACGCGGGCGGCAGGCCGTGGGCCGGCCCGTACCGCGTGATGGCCGCCGCCTCGCCGTAGTTCTGGGCGAAGACGACCGCCCGTGAGCGCTGCTGTGAAGGGATCCGGCCCCAGGCGCCCGCGACGGTGGACGCAAGCGTGGGCCAGCCCACCTGCTCGCCCTGCTCGCCGTTCATCGCGTTGACGACGCGCAGGGTGTCGGGCGGCAGCACGGGCAGCACCAGGACGATGTTGACCAGGGCCGCCACGGCGATCACGGCCGCGAGCACCCGGCTCCGCCCGGCGCCCGCCCAGCGGACGACGCTCGGGGCGCCCGCCGCCATCGCCACGATCAGCAGCGGCAGCACGTAGTACGACTTCCCGCCGAAGATCGGCACGACCACCACGAGCAGCGGGACCGCCACCGCGAAGAGCCGCGCCCACCGGATCGCCGGATCGCGCCACAGCCGTACGAGCCCGGCCGCCCAGATCGGCACGAACAGCGGCGAGAGCTGCACGAGCAGGAGGGGAACGAACATCAGGCGGTTCTCGCCGCCCTCGCGGTCGCTGATGCCGGCCGCGACGGTGAACTGCGGCCAGCCGTGCGCCGCCGCCCACAGAAGGTTCGGCGACGCCAGGACCAGCGCGACGGCCGCCCCCGCGAGGAGCCACCAGGTGCGCAGCATCCGCCTCGGCCCGACCACCAGCAGCGAGACCAGCAGCGCCACCACGACCAGGGCGACCAGCTGCTTGTTGAGCATGCCGATGCCGATGGCGGCGCCGATCGCCAGATACCAGCGGCCGTCTGCGGTGCGCAGCAGCCTCAGCACCAGCCAGCTGATGACGAGCCACGCGAGGGTGTCGAACGTGGCCGTGGCGACCAGGTGGCCGAGCCCGATGACGATTCCCGACGTGGCCGTGAGGACCGCCGCGAGCGTCTGGGCGCGCCTGTCTCCCCCGAGCTCCCTGGCGATCAGCGCGACGACCACGACAGTCAGGACGCTCAGGACCGTCCCCGCGACGCGCAGCCCGACGGGCGTCTGGCCGAAGAGCGCGGTGCTCGCCCTCGCCAGCAGCGGGGTCAGCGGAGGCTGGTCGATGTATCCCCAGGCAGGCCGGTCGCCGGCGACCATGAAGTACAGCTCGTCACGATGGAACCCGTAACGGCCGGAAAAGGCGGTGAGCAGCGCGGCGAGAGCTGCGGCGACCACCGCGACCGGCTTGGCCGCGAACGGCGGCAGCCCCCCGGGATGGCCCTCGCCGTCTTCGTCCGACACCGATGTGCCGGAGTGCGCGATAGTCATGACAATTGAGCATGACAGCAGACCCGGAAGTTTTCGTCAAGCTCGGGTGCCGAATCGCGGCCCGACCGATGGCCGGTTCTTTCAGGCCACTTCTTGCCAACAGCGCGCCCATCATCTCCAGGGATGGTGGCGGTAACCTCGATTTCACCGGGTCAACCGTATTCAGCCGTTGGATGTCGCGAGCTATTAGTGCGCCGGCCGAATATGCGTGGACATGCCGCATGAATGGAAGTCGCAACGATAACACCCTACAGCGCGGATGCCACAGTCGGCGTGAATACTTAAGGAGGTGGCACGTTGCTGGAAGCAATCGATCTGGTCAAGCGCTATGGCTCGGTCCAGGCTCTCGACGGGTTCGACCTGAGCGTGGCGGCCGGTGAGATCGTCGGGCTCGTCGGGCACAACGGCGCGGGCAAGACGACCTTCGTCGAGATCGTGTCGCACCTGATCCGCCCGGACAGCGGCCACGTGACCATCGACGGCAAGGCCCCCTCGGCCACGCGCGGTCAGGTGGGGGTCGCGCCCCAGCACATCGCGCTGTACCCCTCCATCACCGTCCGCGAGCACCTGGAGCTCTTCGGCAAGCTCGCCGGGCTCCGGCGCGCGGCACTGAAGAACGCCATCGACGATCTCACCGTCGCGCTCCGGCTCACCGACTTCATCGACCGCCACGCGGCCGGCCTGTCCGGCGGCCAGCAGCGCCGCACCCAGGCGGCCACCGCGCTCGTCCACCGTCCGGGACTGCTGCTGCTCGACGAGCCGACCGCCGGAGCCGACCTGGAGACCAGGGAGGCGATGCTGGATGTGGTGAAGCAGCGGGCCGGCGAAGGCGCCGCCGTCGTCTACACCACCCACTACCTTCCCGAGCTCACCGAGCTCAAGGCCACGATCGCGGTCGCCCGCAACGGCCGCGTCATCGCCAGGGGCACCTACGAGGAACTGGTCGACGGGCTGCCGGGCGAGGTGCGGCTCCTGCTGGACAACGGGGAGGAGACGGTGGTCTCGACGACGGAGCCGGCGGCCACCCTGATCGACATGCTCGGCCGCGCCGAGCGCCCGATCAGCGCGGTGGACGTGCGCAACCCCTCCCTCGACGACCTCTACCGATCCCTGGCGGTCAGCGATGCTTCTTGATGCCGCACCCCTCGACACCTCCCATCGGACCGGCGCGCTCGACAACCTGCGTGACGCCGCGTACCGGGTCGCCGCGATGGCCAAGCACAACACGACCATCCGCCTGCGCGACCCGGGACAGATGATCAGCTACGTCGTCATGCCGATGGTCCTCATGCTCGTGCTGAAGCCGCTGTACGTGAGGGCCGTCGAGGGCGGCGCCACCAAGGTGGTCACCGGCCTGCTGGTGATGTTCTCGGTGTTCGCCATATCCATCGCCGGCAACGCGATTCTCGCCGAGCGGACCTGGCGCACTTGGGACCGCCTGCGCGTGAGCAAGGCCTCGGCGACCGAGCTGCTGCTGGGCAAGACCATACCGATCTTCGTCGTGATGGTCGTGCAGCAGACGATCCTGCTCATCTACGGCTGCCTGGTCATCGGCCTGCCGGTGCCGCGTTCCCTCGGGTACGTCGCCCTGGCGATGGCGATCTGGGCCTTCACGCTGCTCTCGATCGGCGCGTTGCTCGCCGCGATCGTCCGCAGCCACGGCGAGCTGAGCGTGATCTCCGACGTGGGCGCCCTCACCCTCAGCTCGCTCGGCGGCGCGCTGGTGCCGCTGAGCATCATGCCCGAGTGGGCGCAGATCGCCGCCCACGTGTCACCTGGGTACTGGGCCCTGACGATGTTGCAGGCCGCCGTGCGCGGCGACGCCGCGAGCATGCTGGCGCCGGCCGGGGTCCTGCTGGCCATCGGCGTGGTGTCCGGCACGTTCGCCGTCCGCCGGCTGACGCGCGGCTGGGGCCGCAGCCGCTTGCTTTGACGCACATTCGACCACACAGGCAAATAAGGGGCATGTTGATGGTGCAACATTCACCTGGCGACTCGAAACACTCGACGGACGAGTCCGATATTGCGATCATCGGCATGGCCGGTCGATTTCCGGGCGCGGACGACGTCGAGACGTTCTGGCGCAACATCAGCACCGGGGTCGAGTCCTTCACCCGCTTCTCCGACGAGGAGCTGACCCTCGCCGGCGTCCACCCGACGACCTTCCAGCAGCCGAACTACGTCAGAAGCCGCCCGATCCTCGACGACATCCGCGGGTTCGACGCCGGGTTCTTCGGCTACAACCCCCGCGAGGCCACGCTGGCCGACCCGCAGCAGCGCATCTTCCTGGAGTGCGTGTGGGAGGTCCTGGAGGCCGCCGGCTACGCCTCACCCGGCGACCGCGGCAGCGTCGGCGTGTTCGCGGGCATGAACATCAGCGGCTACCTGCTGACCCGCCTCAGGGCGTTCGAGATGGGCATCGACCCCTCGGCGCTGATGATCGGGAACGACAAGGACTCGCTCGCCACGAACGTGTCCTTCCGGCTCGACCTGTCGGGTCCCAGCGTCACGGTGCAGACCTTCTGCTCGACCTCCCTGGTCGCCGTACACCTGGCCAGCGAGAGCCTGCGCCGCGGCGAGTGTGACATGGCCCTGGCCGGGGGCGTGTCTGTCCGCATTCCCGACAGGGTCGGCTACCTGTGGGAGGAGGGCGGCCAGGAGTCGCCCGACGGCCATGTGCGGACCTTCGACGCGGACGGCAAGGGGAGCATGTTCGGCGACGGCGCCGCCGTCGTCGCGCTCAAGCGCCTCGACCGCGCGGTGGCCGACCGGGACACCGTGCTCGCCGTCATCCGCGCCTCTCACATCAACAACGACGGCGCGATGAAGTTCAGCTACCTGGCTCCGAGCATCGACGGCCAGCGCCGCTGCGTCGGAAGGGCCATCGAGAAGGCCGGGGTGGACCCGTCGGAGATCTCCTACGTGGAGGCCCACGGCACCGCGACAGAGGTCGGCGACCCGATGGAGGTCGCCGCCCTGACCCGCGCCTTCGGCCCGACCGAGAAGAAGCAGTACTGCGTGCTCGGGTCGATCAAGCCCAACGTCGGCCACCTCGACCGGGCGTCCGGCGTGACCGGGCTCATCAAGGTCATCCAGTCGCTGCGCCACGAGCTGATCCCCGGGACCCTGCACTACCGCTCCCCGAACCCGGAGATCGACTTCGACAACAGCCCCTTCCGGGTCACCGCGGAGCCAACCCCGTGGCCGCGCAGCGCGGACCGGCCCAGGATCGCCGGCATCAGCTCGCTCGGCATGGGCGGCACGAACGCCCATGCCATCGTCACCGAGGCCCCCGAGGCGGCCCCGCGCCGGGAGCGCCCGCGCCGCTGGCAGGTCCTGCCGGTGTCCGCCCGCTCCGCGGCGGCCGCCGAGCTGTCGTGCGCCAGGCTCGCCGAGCGCCTCGCGTCCGCGCCCGAGCTCGACCTCGGCGACGTGGCCTACACGCTCCAGGTCGGCCGCAAGCTCTTCGGGCACCGCAAGGTCGTCATCGCCGACTCCACCGGGCGGGCCGCCGAACTGCTCGCGGACGTCGCCGGGCCGCTGTGCCGTACGGACGCGACGATCGGCCGCAAGGTCGGATACCTGATCGCCGGGGTCGGCGAGCAGTACCCGGGCATGGTGGCGGCGCTCTACGCCGACGACCCCGCGTTCCGCGAGGACGTCGACGAGTGCGTGGCCATCCTCGGCCTCACCGAGGCGGCGCAGCTCTCCGACATGTTCGTGCCCGCGGAACGGGACGCGAGCGGCGCCGGCGACCTCGCCCGGCTGCTCGGGCGGGCAGAGGACACCGCGCCCCGGCCCACCTCCGTCGCGCACCTGATCCAGCCCGCCGTCTTCGTCGCCGAGTACGCGCTGGCGCGGCAGTTCACCCGCTGGGGCGTCCAGCCCGAGATCATGGTCGGCTACAGCCTCGGCGAGTACGTGGCCGCCTGCCTGTCGGGGGTGCTGTCGCTGCCCGACGCGCTCCGGCTGGTCGCCTACCGGGCCAAGCTCATCACCTCGCAGCCCGAGGGCGCCATGCTCGCCGTGGCCGCCGACGAGCGGCGCCTGCGCGCGGTGCTCGGCGAGCTGTTCACCCGCGACCTGGACGTGGCCGTACGCACCGGGTCGCAGGTGGTGCTGGCGGGTCCCACCGAGGCGGTGGAGGAGGCCTCCGCCCTGCTGCTGAAGGCGGAGATCGGAAGCAGGCGCCTCGCGACCACGCACGCGTACCACTCCCGGATGCTGGCGCCGGTCGCCGCCGAGCTGACCGCCTGGATCACCGATAACGTCACCCTCAATCCGCCGGCGATCCCGTACATCAGCAACGTCACCGGACAGCCCGCAACCGAGGAGGTCGTCACCGACCCCGGCTACTGGGCCCGGCACATGTGCGAGACGGTGGAGTTCGGGGCCGCGCTCGCCCACGTGCTCGAAGGCGGCGACCTGGCCCTCGCCGAGATCGGTCCCGGCCAGTCGCTCGGCGCGCTGACCCGTGGTCACCCCGACTGCGACCGGAACCAGTGGCCGCTGATCGTCACGACCCTGCCCGCCGCGAACGACAAGCTGGACGCCCACGCCGCCGCCGCCACGGCGGTCGGCAAGCTGTGGCTGTCGGGGGTGACGGTCGACTGGGCGGCGCTGCACGACCTCACCTCCACCGGCGCCGCGCCGGAGACCGGCTGGGCCCCCGGACGCGTCCCGCTGCCGACCTACCCGTTCGAGCACCAGGAGTACTGGCTGGAGATCGACCAGACGGCGGCCGGCAGCGGCGCGCCCCTGCTCGACGAGAACGACCCGACCAGCATCGCGAAGGCGCTTCCCCGGCTGCCCGAGGATCAGTGGGTCAACGTGCCGGTATGGCAGCAGACCACACCGCGCCCGGCCCGCGCCGAGGAGGCGGCCCGGTGGCTGATCTACACCGACACCGGCCTGCCGGACACGCTCGCCGCGTCGCTGCGCGAGCACCTTTCGGCGGACGGCCGCGAGGTCGTGCTGGTCCGTCCTGGCGACCGGTTCGCCAGCGAGCCGGGCGGCATGGTCGTGCGGCCGGGCTCGCAGGAGGACGCCATCTCCGTGCTGCGGGAGCTGGGCCAGCAGGACCGGAGGCCCGAGCGCATCGTCCACCTGTGGACCGCCGACGCGGCGCGGCCGGAGGGAGACCCGACGGAGGACTGCCTCCAGCGCGGCCTGCACAGCCTGGTCGCGTTCGCCCGCGCCGCGGGTGACGTCGGGCTCTCTCCGTGGTCGCTCGACATCGTCACCGTCGGCAGCCAGCGGGTGCTCCCGGGCGACGTGGTCCGGGCGGAGCGCGGCACCCTGCTCGGCCCGTGCCGGCTGATCCCGGTCGAGTACCCGCGCGTCCGTACCCGGCTCATCGACCTCGACGCCGCGACGGCCGAGAACCTGCCCCGCGCGGTGCTCGCCGAGCTTCGCGCCGAGCCCGCCGACCAGGTCGTGGCGCTGCGCGAGGGCCGTCGCTGGGTCCCCGGGTACGAGGTGCTCGACGCGTCCTGCATCGCGGACGCCGCCCCCGCCGCCGAGATCAGGCGCGGCGGGACGTACCTGGTGACCGGCGGACTCGGCGGCATCGGCCTCGCCATGGCCGAACGGCTCGCCGAGCACTACCAGGCCAACCTGGTCCTGATGGGCAGGACGCCGGTGCCACCCCGCGAGCAGTGGGGCCAGATCCTGGCGTCCCCGAGCACCGCCGACGAGGTGCGCAGGCGGCTCGACGGCCTCCAGCGGCTGGTGACCGCCGGAACCGAGGTCGTCACGGTGGCCGGCGACGTCTCCCAGCCCGCCGACGTGCGGCGCGCGGTCGGCGCGGCGCTTGAGCGGTTCGGTGAGCTGAACGGCGTGGTCCACTGCGCGGCGGTGCCCGCCGTCGGGCTGATGCAGTTCAAGACCGCCGCCGACATCGAACGGGTGCTCGCGCCCAAGGTGGCGGGCACGCTGGCCATCGCCGACGCGCTGCGCGAGGTGCCGGTCGACTTCGTGGCGCTCTTCTCCTCGACCACCTCGGCGACCGGAGGCGGCGCGGGCCAGGTCGACTACTGCGCGGCCAACGCCTACCTCGACGCGTTCGCGCTCAGCGACGCCCTCCCCGGGGTCACCGTCGCCTCGATCGACTGGGGCGAGTGGACCTGGAACGGCTGGACCGAGGGGCTCGACAACTACGACGAGGGCTCCCGGCAGTACTTCGAGTGGTACCGGTCGACCTTCGGCATCACCTTCGACCAGGGGTTCCAGACACTGCTGCGGGTGCTGGCCAGCGGCGAGCCGCACACGATCGCATCCACGCAGGACTTCGCGCCCCTGGTGGCGATGAGCCGCCGCTCGTCGATCGAGAGCCACCAGGCGACGGTCAAGAAGATCAGGGACGCGTTCGGCCGGCATCCACGGCCCGACCTCTCGACGGCGTACGTCGAGCCGCAGTCACCGGCCGAGGAGGCCATCGCCGGGGTGTGGGCCGAGGCGCTCGGCCTCGAACAGGTCGGCGTACACGACAACTTCTTCGAGCTCGGCGGCAACTCCCTGCTCGGCATGGAGATCATCGCCGAGGTCCGCAAGGCGCTCGAACTCTCCTATCTGCCGCCGCACCTGCTGTACCAGGCGCCGACGGTCGCCTCGCTCGCCGAGGCCGCCGCCGCCGACGAGGAGAAGGACGACGAACAGGCCGCCGGGGCCCGCGAACAGCAGCGGTCCCGCATCGAACAGCGACGCAACATGCTCCGGACCGGAAGGACGTCATGACGGAAACCGACTACGACTCGGCGGTCGCACTGATCGGAATGTCCGGGCGTTTTCCCGGAGCGGGCAGCGTCGCCGAGCTGTGGCGCAACGTGCTGGCCGGGGTCAAGGGCCTGCGTGAGATCACCGACGAGGAGCTGCGCGAGACCGGCGTCGAACCCGGCCAGCTTGCCGACCCGCGCTATGTCCGCATCGGCGGCCCTTTGGACAAGCTCGACCAGTTCGACGCCACGGTCTTCGGGATCAACCCCCGCGAGGCCGAGACGATGGACCCCCAGCACAAGCTGTTCCTGGAGTGCTCCTGGGAGGCGCTGGAGAGCGCGGGATACTGCCCGACGGACGTGCCGGGGCAGGTAGCGGTGTTCGCCGGGTGTGGCTTCCCCGATTACATCGTCCAGAACATCCAGCACCTCGCCGGGCAGCCGGGCGGGGCCCTGCTCATGGCCGTCGGCAACGAGCGCGACTCGCTCGCCTCGCTGGTGTCGTACAAGCTGGGCCTGCGTGGCCCGGCCGTGACGGTGCAGACCTTCTGCTCGACGTCGCTGGTGTCGGTACACCTGGCCTGCCAGAGCCTGCTGACGTACGAATGCGACATCGCGCTCGCCGGCGGGGCCTTCACCCCGCTCCCCCAGCCGTCCGGCTACCTGTACGAGCAGGGCGGCATCATGTCGCCCGACGGGCGGGTCCGCAGCTTCGACGCCGAGGCGAGCGGCACGGTCATGGGCAGCGGCGTGGGCACGGTCGCGCTCAAGCGCATGTCCGACGCGATCAACGACGGTGACGTCATCCACGCGGTGATCCTCGGATCCGCCGCCAACAACGACGGCCGGATGCGGGCCGGGTACACCGCGCCCGGCGTCGACGGCCAGGCCGAGGTGATCGAGCAGGCCCTCGGCGTCGCCGGGGTCAAGCCCGACACCGTCGGCTACGTCGAGTGCCACGCGACCGGCACCATGCTCGGCGACTCGATCGAGCTGGCCGCGATGAACCGGGCGTTCGCGCAGCCTCGCGAGACCCCCTGCGTGCTCGGCTCGCTCAAGCCGAGCATCGGCCACCTCGACCGCGCCTCCGGGGTCACCGGGCTGATGCGCGCGGCGCTCACCCTCAAGCACGAGCTGCTCCCGGGCACGCCCGGCTACGAGACCCCCAACCCCGCGCTGGCGACGGCGCAGGAACGCTTCACCGTGCTCACCGAGCACCGCCCCTGGCCCGAGGGTCCGCACCCCCGGCGCGCCGGGGTCAACTCCTTCGGCCTCGGGGGCACCAACGCCCACGTCGTCATGGAGCAGGCCCCGCCGAGGCCCGCCAGGCCCGCGAGGCCCGGCCCGCACCTGCTGGTGTACTCGGGGACCGACGAGCAGGCGCTGTCGGACCTCACCGAGCGCCTTCGGGGGTATCTCGCGGACAACCCCGACGAGGACCTCGCCGACGTGGCCTACACGCTCCAGGTGTCCCGTGGCGGTTTCGCGCGGCGGCGGGCCATCGTGTGCCGCGACCGCGACGACGCGCTCGCCGCGCTCGCCGACCCGGCACGCTGGATCGACGGCAAGACCCAGCGGCGCAACCCCAAGGTCCTGCTGGTCGAGGGGGCCGGCGAGGTTCCCTCTTCCTGGTGGCCCGAGCTCCACGCGGCGGTCACCGAAGTGCTGCGTCCCGGCGGCGAGGCCCGTACCACCGACCCCGGCCGCGACGAGGCGCTGAGTGCGCTCTCCGACGCCCTGAGCGGGCTCGGGGCGCACATGCTCCGCGACGGCTCCAGCCTCCCCACCGGCGTCGAGGAGGTCACCGTCGCGCCGGGCGGCGCCTCCGCCGCCGAGTGGCTGCTCGCCACCGTGGCCCGGCTGTGGCAGGCCGGCAGCTCCATCGACTGGGCGGCGCTGCACCGGGGCGCCGGGCGCCGGGTCGAGCTGCCCACCTACCCGTTCCAGCGGCGCAGGTTCTGGGTCAAGCCCAAGCCCGGTCAGCTGGCCGCGCCCCCGTCCGAG
This sequence comes from Sphaerisporangium sp. NPDC049003, assembly GCF_043197795.1. Lineage (NCBI taxonomy): Bacteria > Bacillati > Actinomycetota > Actinomycetes > Streptosporangiales > Streptosporangiaceae > Sphaerisporangium > Sphaerisporangium sp. NPDC049003. The sequence continues at coordinate 145,870 of NZ_JBICTU010000019.1, read as the reverse complement.
GGCAAGACGTTCGACCGCTCACGCTGGACGTACCTGCCGACGTGGCAGCAGCGGCCCCTTCCGGTCTCCGGCCTCGACGAGCGGCTCAGGCTGGCCGGGCCCTGGCTGGTCTTCACCGACGACGAGCGGGGCGAGGCGCTGGTCGAGCGCCTCACCGACGCGGGCGCCGAGGTGACCGCCGTGCGAGGTGGCGACCGGTTCCACCAGGACGACGCCGGCGACTTCACCATCCGGGTCGACAAGGCCGACGACATGGCCGAGCTGCTCTACTCCCTGGCGGCCGGCCCTCGCGCGATCATCCACGGGTTCAGCCTGGCCGGCGCCGAGGCGGGCCCTGAGGACGACCCCGTGGCCCACTTCGACGGCGAGCAGAACCGGGGCTTCTACTCCGCGCTGGCCCTGGCGCGGGAGCTCGTCGACAACACCGGCTCCGCGCCGCGCGCCGAGCTGGCCCTGCTGACCTCCGAGGCGGTGGGGGTGCTCGGCTCGGACCTGCGCCACCCGGAGCACTCGACCCTCGCGGCGCTCGCGCCGAGCCTGGCCCAGGAGAACCCCCGGCTGCGCTGCCGTCACATCGACGCCGACGTGGTGCCCGCGGGCAATCCTGGCGCGCTGCGGTCGCTGGCCACCCAGATCCTGGCCGCGGTCGTGTGCCCGCACGAGGGGCCGGTCGCGGTGCGCGCGGGCGAGACCTGGCTGCGGCGGTACGAGCCCTTCCCCATCCAGGACCTCACCCCGGAGGACCGTCCGATCCGCGACGGCGACACGGTGCTGATCACCGGTGGTCTCGGCGACGTCGGGCTCGTGCTCTCGCGCCACCTGGCGAGCACGTACGGCTGCCGGCTGGTGCTCACCGCGCGCTCACCGCTGCCGCCCCGTGAGGAGTGGGAGGGGTACCTCGCGTCGGTGCCGGAGCGCGGCGAGCGGACCGCGCGGCACATCCGCAACATCCTGGACCTGGAGTCCCGGGGCGCCACGGTGCTCGCCATGTCGGCCGACGCGTCCGACGAGGCGCAGATGCGGGCGGTCGTCGAGGCGGCGGTCGAGCGCTTCGGGGAGATCGACGTGGCGGTCCACGGCGCGGGAGTTCAGGAGGGCGGGTTCTTCAACTTCGCCCACCTCATGGACCGCGACCAGTGCGACGCGCACATGGCCGCCAAGGTCAAGGGTTTCCACGTCCTGCAGGCGGTACTCAAGGGCCAGGCCCCCGAGCGGCGCATCACCCTGTCCTCCATCGCCGCCGTCCTCGGCGGCATGACGCTGGCCCCGTACGCGGCGGCCAACGCGGCCCTGGACGCCTACATCCGCGTGGCCCGCACGTCCGACGCCGGCCGGTGGATCACCGTCGACTGGGACACCTGGAGCATCGACCCCGATCGTCTCGAAGGGCACAGCTCGGCGGTGCTCGACTACGCGATGGCGCCGCCGGAGGCCGTCGACGTGTTCGAGCGGACCCTTTCCGCCGGTGACCGCGTGGGCCACCTGGTCATCTCGACCGGTTCGCTGGACGCCCGCATCGCCCAGTGGGTCACCGGCGACATCCACGAGGCGAGCGACGACTACGACGACCAGGAACGCCACCCCCGCCCGGACCTGAGCACCCCCTACGTGGAGCCGCGCGAGGGCACCGAGGCCACGCTGTCGGAGATCTGGTCGCGGGTGCTGAGCATCGAGCCGATCGGCGCCACCGACAACTTCTTCGAGCTGGGCGGCCATTCGCTGCTGGCGATCGAGCTGACCACCCGGATCCGCAAGGCGCTGAACGCGTCGGTCCCGGTCACCGGCCTGCTGGAGTGCCCGACCGTCCGCCAGCTCGCCGAGCTGCTCGACAGCAGGGAGGGGGTGGACGAGGAGTGAAGCAGCCCGAATACCTCCGCAGGGTGCAGGGCTTCGCCCGGCGCGAGCTGCTGGGCAAGGACGCCTATCTCGACTCGCTGGCCGAGGCGCCGCTGCCGCTGTACGAGCGCTTCGCCGAGACCGGCCTGGCGAACTGGTGGCTGCCCAAGGAGCAGGGCGGGCTCGGGCTCGGCCTGCAGGAGAGCGTGCGCATCGTCTCCGAGCTGGCCTACGGCGACGCCGGGGTGGCGTTCACGCTGTTCATCCCGGTCCTGACGACCAGCATGGTCGCCTGGTACGGCAGCGACGAGCTCAAGGAGCGCCACCTCGGCCGCATGGTGGCGGAGAACGGGTCGTGCGCGACGCTCGGCAGCGAGCACGCGGCGGGCAGCGAGCTGGCCCGGATCACCACCATGGCGGCCCGTGACGGCGACACCATCGTGCTCAACGGGCAGAAGGCCTTCTCCACCAACGCCGGGTTCGCGCGGTTCCTCGTCGTGATCGCCCGCTCGCAGGAGGACCCGTCGGGGTATCTCGCGGTCCTGGTCCCCCGGGACACGCCCGGGGTGCGGGTCGACAAGCGGTGGGACGTGATCGGGCTGCGGTCCTCGGCGACCTACCAGGTCTCGTTCACCGACTGCCGCGTCCCCGCGGGGAACGTCCTGCGGGGCAACGGGCTGCGGCTGCTGGAGGTCGGGCTGAACGCCAGCCGGATCCTCATCGCCGCCACCGGTCTCGGCATCGCCCGCAGGGTGCGGGACGTGTGCATGGAGTACGGCAAGTCCAAGTCGGTGAAGGGCTCGCCGCTGGCCGGCAACGCGGTGTTCGCCGGCAGGCTCGGCCAGTTCGAGATGCAGATCGACGTCATGGTCAACCAGTGCATGGCCGCGGCGCGCGAGTACGACGCCGTCGCGGTCCGGCCGGACGCGGGCGAGGAGTTCCTGCGCATCGGGACCCTGAAGTCCGCCCTCACCACCAAGATGTTCTGCGGCCAGACCGGCTGGCAGATCGCCTCCACGGCCTCGGAGATGTTCGGCGGCCTCGGCTACACCCACGAGTCGGTCATCGGCAAGCTGCTGCGCGACGTCCGGTACGTCTCCATCGTCGAAGGCGGCGACGACGTCCTACGCGACCTGGTCTTCAGCCGGTACGTGGTCCCGGTCTCGAAGCGCTCCTGAACCCGGTCGGAGCACGGGATCGTTTCGGCGCCACCGCCGCCGAAACGATCCCGCCCGCACCCGCCCCGGCCGGAGCCGACCGTAACGACCCTCCATGGCCCCCGCATGGCGGGGTCCCCGGATGGTCATGGTCAAACCCTGATCTCGCGGAATCGACATCCGGGCGTGGGGTGTTTCGTCACCTCTAGTTCGTTTTGTGATGTTTTTACGTCCCTAACGTCGCGGGCTATGACCTCACGATCGTTCATGCGGATCGCGGTCGCCGGCATGGTGGCGGCCACCGGCCTCGCCATCGCCGCCGCGCCCGCGTCCGCGCACCCGAAACCTCCTAAGCCTCCCGTGACGGTGCCCGTACGGCTCGTCTCCATCAACGACTTCCACGGCAACCTGGAGCCTCCGACGGGTTCGAGTGGCGCGATCGTCAACGAGAGCGGGACCTCCGTGCCCGCCGGTGGCGCCGCCTACCTGGCCACCCACCTGAAGTCGCTGGTCAACAAGAACACCGCCGTCGTGGCGGCCGGTGACCTGATCGGCGCCTCGCCGCTGATCTCCGCCGCCTACCACGACGAGCCGACCGTCGAGCTGCTCGGCAAGCTCGGCCTTGACGTCTCCTCGGTGGGCAACCACGAGTTCGACGAGGGTCTCCCCGAGCTCAAGCGCATCCAGAACGGCGGCTGCCACCCCGTCGACGGCTGTTCCCCGGCCGGGAAGTGGAAGGGCGCCAAGTACGAGTACCTCGCCGCCAACGTTCTCAAGGAGAACAGCGACCGGTACGTGCTCCCGCCCGTGGCCATCAAGAAGGTCAACGGCGTCAAGGTCGGCTTCATCGGCCTGGTCACGCAGACCACGCCCACGATCGTGACCGCCTCCGGCATCGCCGGTCTGAAGTTCGACGAGGAGGTCGCCGCGGGCAACCGGGCGGCCAGGCTCCTGCGGCTCGCGGGCGTCAAGGCCATCGTGGCCCTGGTCCACGAGGGCGACCCGATCGCCCCGAACCAGAGCCCGGACGCCTGCCCGGTCACCCCGGGCGCGGGCACCCGCATCGCCCAGGGCCTCAGCTCGGACGTCGACCTGGTCGTCATGGGCCACTCCCACGAGGCCTACATCTGCAAGACCAAGGACCCCTCAGGCCAGGACCGCTTCTACACCCAGGGCTCGTCGTTCGGCCGCGTGCTGACCTCGATCGACTTCCAGGTGGACAAGAAGACGGGCGAGGTCGTCCGCTCCTCGGTCGTCGCCGACAACCACGTGGTCACCCGCGACGTCGCCCCCGATCGCGACATCACGAAGCTGGTGGACACCTGGAAGGCCCGCGTCGCGCAGATCGCGGACAAGCCCATCGGCAAGATCACTGCTGACGTCGACCGCAAGTCCGGGCCCTCCGGTGAGACGGCGCTCGGTAACCTCATCGCCGACGCCCAGTTGGAGGCCACCAAGGCGGGCGGCAACGCCGAGATCGCGCTGATGAACGCGGGTGGCGTCCGCGACGACCTGGTCTACGCCCAGAAGGGGTCCGAGGGCGACGGCGTCGTGACGTACGGCGAGGCCTTCACAACGCAGCCGTTCAACAACCTCCTGCAGGTCGTGACGCTGACCGGCGCCCAGCTCGACGCCCTGCTGGAGCAGCAGTGGCAGAGCGGCGGCTCGATCGTGCGCATCCTGCATTCGTCGGCCTCGCTGACCTACACCGTGAACCGGTCGCAGCCGGTCGGATCGCATGTGTCGAACATCAAGATCAACGGGACTCCGGTCACGGACGCCCAGCAGATCAGGGTCGCCGGCAACAACCTCATCGTCGGTGGCGGCGGCGGCTTCAGCGTCTTCAAGGAAGGCACCAACCTGTGGAGCGGGCCGCTGGACATCGACGCGTTCGTCGCCTACCTGGGCGCGCACTCGCCGATCGCCCCGCCGGCCGTCAACCGCGTCACCGTCGCCGGCTAGGCGTCATCTGTTCGACCGCATCGTGCCGGCAGCGGGAACCTGACCACCTGCGGCCGGCAGGACGCGAAAGCACGGTTCCGCGCGTGGCGTCGTCTTCTCGGCCGCAGAGCTCAGCGCAGGCACGCAGGCCAAGATCGCGGCGCAGTCGGAGCGTGCGAACGCGACAAGTGGGCGCAGGGAATCAGCGACACTCCCGCACTCGGCCTCTTGAACGAAGCCCTCGGCCTCGGCCTGCCGATCATCGCGTTCCCGTGGCCCAACGTCGCACTCGCCCGCCATCCGGCCTTCCCGGTCAGCATCAAGCTGCTCCGGGCGTCGGGAGTCACCGTCCTCCTCGATTTCGACAACCTCCCCCAACCCGACTCAGGAGCCCCGGGCGCCGCATCATTTCCCTGGGAGGACCTCCGAAAGGAACTCCGCGCCGTGCGATCGAGCCTTGGCGATTGATTCAACGCGAGCCAGTCCCTGTCCGTGTCAGGGTTCTGGCTCGAACCGCTGGCCGTACCGCTGGTCGCTCTGGTCGGCGTAGTTGGGTTGCTGTTCGGACTCAGCGCGCTGACGTGGCGTTTCGTGGAGGCTCCGGCGCAACGGCTGGGCAAGCGCCTCATTTCCGAGGAGCCCTCGCGGTGAGATCACGAGGTCAGTCGATGGCCATCCCACCCGTAGCACAGGGCCGCCGAGCCGAGCAATCGTCTCACGGGGGCGCAGGGAGGCCGATCACCGGCGGGGCGCCGGGTCAGGAGCGTTTCCCGACCCGGGCCTTGATCGTTCCGCGCGTGGTGGGCCGCTAGGGCTGCGGGACCGGGCTCGAAGTGGGGGGCGGGGTATTGACGAAGAAGATGTAGGTACGGGAAAGGCTTGAATAGCCGAACTTGTCCACAGTGGACACGGACAGGACGTTCTCGTCGGCCGTGTCCGGTGTCACGGTCACCTTCGCCGTACCGTCCTCGCCGACCGGCACCTCTACGAGGCTTCCGTTGAGCCGATAGCTGTACCTGACGACATCCTGCGCGCCGTTGAGCGCGAAGGTGAACTCGCCGGGTATGCCGACGCCGCCGCCGTACTGGTTCTGTGGATACACCGTCGAGGAGACGGTGGGCGCGGGGTTGCGGACGGCTCTGAACTCGTACACCTTGGTCGGGCTGCGGTTTCCGGCACGGTCGGTGCTGCTGACCGTCAGCTTCATCGGCAAATCGCGGGTCGGGGTGAACGTCACGATGGCCGTCCCGTCGCTCCCGGCTGCCACGGTGCCCGCGGGACCAGCGGGCGTGATGCTGTACTGGTAGCTGACGACGTCGGAGGCGCCGTTGGGCGCGAACAGGAACTCACCGGGGGTTCCTACTCGTGCCCCAACCACCTTCTCGGGGTAGGCGGTCGATGACACCACCGGCTGCCCTGGTGGCGTGACGTCGACCGTGAACGCCTGCCACGGGCTCCATTCACCTACCTCGCTACCGAACTCAATCGAGCCAGCCGGCTGATATTGGTCCTCGGCCCGCACGCGCCACACGTATGTGCCTCCGTCGGCGAGGGCCCCGGATGGGACGCAGATGCGCTGCGTGGAGCCGACATAGGTGAACTCGGTGACGAATTCGCCGAGGGTGTCCCCTCCTGGCACCGCCCATTGGAACCGTCCGCGAATCTGCTGCCAGGTTTCGTCCTCGTCGGTGAACTTGGCGCTGAGCGCCGGAGTCGTCGTTCTGACGTATCCACCGTCGCCGGTGGGCACTCCACTGCTGGAGCAGCCGACTCCGAACGTGTCCGACCAGGCCCGCAACTCGGAGGGCACATGGGGGGCGGTGTTGTAGTCGATGTGCAGCCATGGACTGGGTAGCTTCCCGAAATATGGGTCGGATGCCACATCGCTCTCGAACACGTGCAGTTCGCGGGGCCCTGTCTCGTGGGCGGAACGCAGGCCGAAGGTGATGTACCGGTCTCCGCGAGCAGCCGCCTCGGTGACGAGGTCGGTTACCGTCCAACCGAAGAAACAGCCACCGTACGGGTCGGAAGCAGTACCGGCGTCGAGTCTCTTGAGCCATTTCGGCTGCTTCAGCCAGGTCGTCTTGGGGGTGATCTCCTCGGTCACCCACAACTCGACATTAGGCTCGCAAGGTCCGCTGTTCTGATAGGCGCTGAAAATAGCCCGCAGAATGTGCTTTCCGATGACCTTGGAAGTGTCCATCCGGAAGAAAGACCGGAAGATGCCGGCGGGCTTCACGCCCGTCCCCACCGGCGCGTCTTCCGAACTGTCCCAGTAGGACTTTTTGGGATGCGTCAACGACACGTACGTCCATGCGACCTTCCCACCGCCGGCGTACGCCGCCGCCTGCGCCGTGTTCGGCGTGATCAGCGTCCCGAGGATGGCCAGCGTCGTGAGTAACAAGGGCAGAGTCGCGCCGCGAAGGCGCCGTAAGTATGGCTTCATCGAACCGTCCCCTAGATCGATCCCCGTAGGACATCGGAACCGAGTCCGTCATAGGCAAGGGCCGCCATACGCGGGACCAGGCACCGATGACCGGCGGAGCCACCCCATCCCTCCGCCGGCGATTGGCAGCATGATCGGCGAATCTACCTTATTCATGTCGGAAGTTACATATTCCGCGAAGCGGACATTCCCACATCAAGATCGAGGTATGGAATGCCTTTCACGTGTGAGCCCGGATAAGAATCCAGCACAGGTCGACGGACGCCTCGTGTCGGGGCAGCCGAATGTCGCCACGGTCAGGTCATATGCCGCAGGAACGCGGGGGTTGCCGCCTGTCCGGGCCGGTGACGAGGGCGGCGGAGTAGCCGGGGGCTGCGTCGAGCCAGCGGACCGGCCACAGCGCGCCGGGGTGGGTACGCGAGAGCACGGTGCCGTGGGGTGCGTCGGCTTCTCGGTTCACCAGGACGTCTCTGAGGCCGGCGAGGCCGATGCCGATGGCCTTGACGTAGGCCTCCTTGGCGCTCCAGAGGGCGAAGTACTCGGTGTGGCGGGCCGCCGGGTCGGTGTGGTGCAGGCGGTCGACCTCCGCGGGCTGGTACATGCGCTTGGCCATCTCCAGGCAGTCGAGGTCCGGGCGGATCAACTCGATGTCGACGCCCACCCGCGACCCCGGCGTCACCGCCACCAGGGCCCACTCCCCCGAGTGGGACAGGTTGAAGTCGAGCGGGGGACGGCCGTCCGGCAGCGCCAGGTACGGCCGTCCCCCGGCCTCGGTGAGGATGGTGAGACGTGAAGCGCGCACGCCGCACAGCCGGCCGAGGATGGCGCGGAGCGCGGCGTGCGCGATCGTGAAACGGTGCTTGTCGGTGGGGCTCGCGAGCTGTGACGCCCGCTCGCGCTCGGCGTCGGAGAGCATCCGCCACCACCGCGAGTCGTCGGGCTGATCGAGGTGAACCCGGAAGATCCGGGGCCCGGTCGTCTTCTCCGCGTCTCGGTCGAGGTGGATGCGAGAGACCCAGGGCCCGGTCGCGGTCGGCTTCTCCGCGTCTCGGTCGAGGGTTAGCCCCTGGACCCGGGGCCCGGTGGTGGTCATCTTCTCAGGGCCTCGGTGATGTACTTGTGGGTGAGGGCCGCCTGTTCGAAGACCGCGAAGTGGCCGCCCAGGAAGGGGTGCAGGGCGAACCGGCGTGAGGTGTGCTCCTCCCAGCCGTCGACCAGGCGCCGGTCGACCCTTGGGTCCTCGGCGCTCGGCATGGCCGTGATCGGGACGTCCAGCGGCGGCCCCTCCTGGTACTCGTAGGTCTCCTTGATGGTGAAGTCGGCCTGCACGGCCGGAAGGATCATGTCGAGCACCCCCGGGTCGGCCAGGAGCCACTCCGGCGTCCCGCCGAGCTTGCGGAGCATGTCCACCACCTCGGGCCGGGTCATGTCCCGGACGAACGGCCCGATCTCGTACGACAGGTGCGGGGCGACCGACCCGGAGACGAACAGGTGCTCCGCCTCCGGCCCGCCGCGGCGGCGGATCTCCCGCAGAAGCTCGAAGCCCACGAGCGCGCCGAGGCTGTGCCCGTAGACGGCGTACCTGCGGCCCTCGGGGCCGAGCGCCAGGTCGGCGAGCACGACGTCGGCGAGGTCGGCGACCAGCGGCCCCATGCGCTCGTAGGGCGTCTCCCTGAGCCGGTTGTCCCTGCCGGGCGGCTGCACCGGCAGCACCGCCACCCCCGGCACCTTGCGCTGCCACACCCGGAAGGCCGAGGCCGCGCCGCCCGCGTGCGGCAGGCAGTACAGCGCGAGCGCGGTCGGCTCGGCCCCGGTCTGGCCTCGGAACGGCAGCCACCGAGCCATCACATCACTGCTCGTCAGGTCATTGACGGTCATGTCTGCCTCATCAAAGGATCTCAAGCTGGACGTAAGGCGGCGGGGGCTGCACGCCTGTGAGGTCGGCCTCCAGCACCACGTGGGCGCCGTCCCTGCTCGCCTCGCGGAACCCCGCGAAGGCGTAGGTGATCTGCATCATCCGGTTCCTGCCGGTCTCCACGAAGTCGGCCTGGAGGGCGACGCCCGCCTCGTCCGCGAGGCGCATGATGTGGTTGAGCATCACCATGCCGACCCCCCGGGACATCACGCGGCACGACATCAGCATCATGCACAGCCGCCAGACCTTCTCGTCCTTCTCCACCAGGGCGAGCCCGATCTTCCCGTAGCTCCCGAACCGGTCGGTGAGCGAGGCGACCAGGAGCAGGTGGTCCGGGGAGTCGCGCAGCTCGTCCAGTTCCTCATAGGAGTACGTACGCCCGGTCGAGTTGAGCTGGTTGGTCCGCACCGTCAGCTCCTCGGCCCGCTGAAGGTCCTCGCGGCGGGCCGGCGCGATGGTGAACGCCATCTGAAGGCCCGCGAGGAACTCCTCGTTGGTGCCGACGAACCCGTCCTCCAGCTCGTCCCTGGCGATCTGCCCCTGGTACATCACGCGGCGCTGCGCGGACTCGTCGGTGACGAAGCGGGGGATGAACAGCGGCTGGGCCAGCGCCTCGTCCAGGCCGGCGACGTCGACGCGGGTCACCTCCGGCACCTCGTGGGCGACCTCGGCGAGCTCGAACTCCTGGTCGTCGACGAACGCGAACGCGTCGAGCCCGAGGTTGAGCGCCTTGGCGATCCGGCGGATCGAGTCGGACTTGGCGTTCCAGTTGATCTGCGGGTAGAGGAACAGCTCCTCAAGCCCGAGCTCCCTCAGCTTCCCGACGGCCGCGTCGTGGTCGTTCTTGCTGGCGATGGAGTGCAGGACGCCCATGGCGTCCAGCCGCCGGATGTGGGCCACGACCGACGGCCGTACGGTGACGTCGCCGTCCTCCAGCAGCACCCCGTCCCACAGGGTGTTGTCGAGGTCCCACACGATGCACTTGACGCGTCCCTGCACCGGCTTCTCGGGGAGGACGACGACGCTCTCCTGGGCCACGCTCATCACATCAGCTCCCTGTCCACCTGCCCAGCGATGGTGATCCGCTGGATCTCGTTGCTGCCCTCGATGATCTCCATCACCTTCGCGTCCCTGTAGAAGCGCGCCACGGGATAGTCAGGACCGCATCCGTTGGCGCCGTGGATCTGGACCGCCTCCGAGGCGTGCCTGGCGGCGGCGGTGGACGCGAAGTACTTGGCCACCCAGGTGGCCATGAGCGTGGACGCCTCTCCGGCGTCCTTGAGCCGTCCGGCCTCGGCGCACAGCAGACGGGCCGCCCGCGCGTCGGTGATCATGTCGGACAGCTTCGCCTGGATGAGGGGCCGGTCGCGCAGGACCGACCCGCCGACCTCGCGGCGCGCGGTGTAGGTGGCGCACGCCTCCAGGCAGGCCTGGATGATGCCCACCGAACCCGCGGCCACGCTGTAGCGCCCGAGGTCGAGCGTGCCGGTCAGCACCATGCCCGCCGTGAACCCGCTGGGGCCGAGCAGCGCGTCCCCGTCGAGCCTGACGTCCTGGAACGACACCTCCGCGAGCATCGACGCGCGGGTTCCGAGCATGTCGTCGATCGGGCGGACCTGCACCCCCGGAGCGTCCCTCGGGACCAGGAAGGCCCCGATGCTGGACGCGGTCCTGGCGAACACCAGGTACACGTCCGCCCGCTGACCGCCGGTGATCCACTTCTTGACCCCGTTGAGCACCCAGCCGCCGCCGGACTCGGCGGCGGTGGAGGTGATCCCCGAGGCGTCGCTGCCCGCGCCGGGCTCCGACAGGCAGAACGCCCCGAGGACGTCCCCCCGGCACAGCGCCGGCGTCCACCGCTCGCGCTGGGCCGGAGTGCCCCACCGCTGCACGGCCCACGACACCATCGTGTGAACCGTGAGCAGGCTGCGCACCGACGAGCAGCCGCGTCCCACCTCCTCGTGGGCCTCTCCGAGGGTCACCATGTCCATCCCGGCTCCGCCCGCCTCGGGCGGCAGGAAGGGGGCCCACAGGCCCGCCTCCGCGATCCGGTCCAGCAGCTCCTCGGGTACGCGCCCCTTCTGGTCGTAGGCGTCGGCGTACGGAGCGATGTGGGTGTCGACGAACGCGCGTGCGGAACGCCGGTCCACGACCTGGACCGTGTCCGTCGCGGCGTCCGTCGCGATCTGTGCCGGGGTCGCCATCGTCACACCTGGACGGCGAGGTCCGACGACAGCCGGGCCACCAGGTCGGACATCGAGTCCGCGGTCCGGAAGTTGTCGATGCGGAGCTCCTCGTTCGGGATGGTGACGCCGAACGCCTTCTCGACGAACATCACCAGCTCCATGGCGAACAGCGAGTTGACGAACCCGAGCGCGAAGATGTCCTGGGACTCGGTGATCTCCGCCTGCGGGTAGCGGCTGCGGACGAAGTCGAGGATCTGGGCCTTGGCGATGTCTGACATCTGATGACTCCCTTGATTGTCTGTGCGAGAAGGACGAGCGGTCAGAGGGTCGAGCCGACGGGCCGGCTGGCGCCGTCGTAGGTGTAGAAGCCGCGGCCGGTCTTGCGGCCGTGCAGCCCGGCGTCGGTCATCTGCTTCAGCAGCGGGCACGGCCGGTACTTGCTGTCGGCGTAGTGCTCGTACAGCACCTCCACGCTGTAGAGGATCGTGTCGACGCCGATCAGGTCGGCGGTCTCCAGCGGGCCCATGGGGTGCCCGAAGCAGCTGCGGAACACCTCGTCCACCGACGCGGCGTCGGCCACGCCTTCGTGTACGAGGAAGGCCGCCTCGTTGACGGTGAGCATCAGCACCCGGTTGGAGACGAATCCGCACGAGTCCTTGACGTCGATGGCCTTCTTGCCCATCGCGGTCAGCAGGTCCCTGGTGCGCTGGATGGTGTCCTGCGAGGTGTGGAAGCCGGGGATCAGCTCGACCGCCGGCTTGGCGGGCACCGGGTTCATGAAGTGGACGCCGATGACCTTCTCCGGCCGCCCGGTGACGGCCCCGACCTTGGTGATCGGGATCGCGGAGGTGTTGACGACGAAGACGGTGTCCGGTCCGCAGACCGCGTCGAGCGTCTCGTAGACCTCCCGCTTGACGTCCCAGTTCTCCGTCACGTTCTCGATGACGACGTCGGCCTTGGCCGCCCCCTCGGCGCCGACGGCGGTGGTGATCCTCGACAGCACCTCGTCGGGGTCGAGGGCGGGGCCGCCCATCAGCCGGCTCATGCGGCTGTTGTGCCTGATGGTGGCCAGCGCCTCCTTGAGGATCGTCTCGTCCTTGTCGACCAGGATCACCTCGTGCCCGGTCTGCGCCAGGTTCTGGGCGACCCCGACGCCCATGACACCCGCGCCCACTACGCCGATAACCGTCATGACCACTCCGTTTCTCGTCGTTCACTGCCGTGCCGGCATGCCGGCGCCCTTGCTGGTGGTGGTGCTATCGGCCGCGCCTGCGGGCCGCCGAGGCTTCGAGGCCCGACCGGCGGAGCTGCGCGCGTACCTGGCTGCCGCCGTCTGCGTTCTCGAACGCCGGGGCCGCACCCGAGGTGAGGGCCTCGATGGTCGCGCCGAGCGCGGCCACGGTCGGCGCCTCGTAGAGGATGTGCGGCGGGAGCTCGTCCAGCTCGAATTCGCGGCGCAGGGCGGCCACGATCGAGACGCCGAGCAGCGAGTTCCCGCCGAGCTCGAAGAAGTTGTCCAGCACCCCGACCCGGTCGAGCCTGAGCGACTCGCACCAGATCGCCGTGATCGTCTCCTCCGTGGCGCCCGAGGGCTCCTGGTAGGAGGTGACCAGCTCGGGACGGGGGTGCCGCTCGCCGCCGCCGCTCATGGCGGGCGAGGTCACCGCCTCCAGGTTGAACCGCGAGCTGCCGAGGACGACCGTCGGGAAGTCCTGGGTGGACACCACCACCCTCGGCTCCCGCGAGGCCAGCGCCCGCAGCAGGGACCGCCAGCCGTCCTCGAACCCGATGCCGACGCGGGCCCGGTTCTCCCTGAAGAACTTCTGCAGTTCGTCGTCGTACCCGGCCAGGCCCGCCTCCCAGGCGTTCCAGGTCCACTCGCCCCAGTCGACCGAGATCACCCGGCGGCCGGAGTCCGCGAGCCGGTACGCCCAGCTGTCCAGGAAGGCGTTCGCGGCGCAGTAGTCCACCTGGCCGGGGCCGCCGCCGGTCGCCGAGGTGATCGAGGAGAACAGCACCAGGAAGTCCAGCTCGATCTCGTCCGGCTCGCCGATCCGCAGCGCCTCGGCGATGGCCAGCGTGCCGGCGATCTTCGGGGCCAGCACCGCGTCCAGCTCTTCGGGGCGCTTGAACTGCATCAGTCCCATGGCCGGGACTCCTGCGGCGTGGAGCACGCCGTGCAGCGCGCCGAAGCGCTCCCTTGCCACCTCGACCGCGCGCCGTACGTCCTGCGTGCTGCTCACGTCGCCGGTGACGATCTCGACCTCCGCGCCGAGCGCGACGATCTCGCCGACGCGGGCCACCCGCCGCCGGGTGTCCTCGTCGTACGCCTCCGCGCCGGGTCCTCCTGCGAGGATGCCGGCCCAGTCCTCGCGCGGCGGCAGCCCGCGACGGGCGAGCAGCACCAGCTTGGCCCGGCAGTCACGGGCGAGGTGCTCGGCCATGCCGAGCGCGATGCCGCCGAGCCCGCCGGTGACCAGGTAGACGCCGCCTTCCCGCAGCACGCCGGTGTCGGGTGCGGACGGCGCCATGGTCTCGTAGCCGGGCACCCAGCGGCGGCCGTGCCGCAGCGCGACCGTACGGTCGGTCATCGGCCGGCGCAGCTCGGCGACCAGGCCGGCGATCACGGGTCCGGCCGGGGCCGCCGCGACGTCGACGAGCCGGGTGGCCACCTTCGGATGTTCCAGGGGGATCACCAGGCACGGGCCCATCAGCGTCGCGCCATCCGGGTCGGACACGTCGTCGCGCAGCACCTGCTGGGTGCCGGAGACGGCGACGTCCAGCGACCAGTCGTCGGTCCCGGACTCGGCCGCCGCCCTGGCGAGGGCGACCAGGGTGTGCAGGCCGTACTGGACGGTGGAGTCGCCGGGTGCCGCGCCGAGCGTCCACAGGTGGACCACCCGCTCCAACGGCCTACCGGCGGCGCGCAGGTCGCGCAGCAACGCGAGCGTGTCCTTCACGCTCCCCGGCCTGAGCGTGTAGCCGTCGCCGGTCGCGGCGTACGCCAGGCCGGGCCGTACCAGGCTGATGGACGCCCCCGCGACCTCCCGCCGCAGCTCGGCGAGCACGTCGTCGGCCACCCCTTCGCGGGTGTAGACCAGCCACGAGGCGGGTTGCCGCTCACTCGGCGCGGGCGCCGAGGTCTGCCGCCACACCGGCAGGTACAGCCACTGCTCCTCGGGGAGCTTGGGCAGGCTGGTGATCGCCTCGAACAGGTCGGCGGGATCGGGGGCCTCCCCCGGCAGCGCGAGCGCGCCCGTACGGCTCCGGCGGCCGGTGCGGGCCGGGGGGTCGATCCAGTAGCGGTGCCGCTGGAACGGGTAGGTGGGAAGCGGGACCCGGCCCGGCAGCCCGGCGAGGTCGCCGGGTTCCGCATCGGTGTGGCGGCCGTGGTAGGCGGTCCAGTCGATCTCGGCGCCGACCAGCCACAGGCGGGCGAGGCAGCCGGCGAGCACGGCGTCGCCGGGGCGGCCGTCGCTCCCGCCGGGCAGCGCGTTGAGGATCAGCGGCCACCGCTGCGGCGGGCAGCCCGCGCCCCGCATCAGGGCGCCGAGCGACTGGCCGGGGCCGATCTCCACCACGGCCAGCTCGGGATCGGCGAGCAGGGTGTCGATCCCGGCCGCGAACCGGACCGTCCCGCACATGTGGCGGGCCCAGTACGCGGGGTCGCACACCAGGTCGGCGTGCGCGAGCTCACCGGTCAGGTTGGAGATGTACGGCAGCTCCGGAGGGTTGAGCCGCACGTTGGCCTTCACCCAGTCGGTGAGCTCGCTGCTCAGGTGCGTGAGCATCCTGGAGTGGAACGCGTGCGTGGTCTCCAGGGGCCGGCACGCGATCTCGGCGCGCCGCAGGTCGGCGACGAGCCGTTCCATCGGCTCCACGGGGCCGGCGACGACCGCGACCTGCGGGCCGTTGACGGCGGCGATGTCCAGGCCGCGCTCCTCCAGCCGGAACCGGCGGCGCAGCTCGCCCGCGGGCAGGGACACCGCGGCCATCGAGCCCGCCGGGACCTTCGAGATCAGCCTCGCCCTGTGCGCCACCAGCGCCAGGGCGTCCGGCAGCGACAGCACTCCGGCGAGGCAGGCCGCGACGTACTCCCCGAGGCTGTAGCCCAGCATGATCCTCGGGGTCACGCCCCAGGCCATCAGCGTGCGCGCCAGCGCGTACTCCAGGGCGAACAGCGCGGGCTGGACGACCTCGGTGCGCTCCAGGGCGGAGACCCGCCCGTCGGCGCCGCCGGAGCCCCCACGCCCCAGCAGGGCGGCGAGGCCGAGGCCCCCGCCGCGCTCGCCGGCGAGCAGGTCGGTCAGGTCCACGTCCGGCAACGCCTCGCGGAGCGGCTCAAGGCACTCGTCGAGGGCGGCTCGGAACACCGGCTCGCGCCGGTAGAGCTCACCCGCCATCCCGGGATACTGCTCGCCGACCCCGGCGAGCAGGAACGCCACCGGGCGTCCCTGGACGGTGTCGACGCGGCTCAGCACGCCCTCCGCCGACTCCCCGCTCAGCGCGGCCACGGCCTCCTCGACGGAGGCGGCGACCGCGGCCCGGCGGTGCTCGAACGTCTTGCGCCCGACCTGCAGGGTGTACGCCACGTCGGCCAGCCGCGTGCCGGGCTCGGCGCGCAGGTGCTCCCCGAGGCGCTCGCACGCCTGGCCGGCGGCGGTGGCGTTCCGCGCCGAGATCGGCAGCACCTGGTACCGGCGGGAGGACGCGGAGTCCCCCCGCGCGGCGGCGGGCCGGGCGGGCGCCTCCTCGACCACCATGTGGACGTTGGTGCCGCCCATGCCGAGCGAGTTGATCCCCGCGATCCTCGGACGCCCCTCTCGGGTGCGCCAGGGGGACAGCTCGGCGTTGACGTAGAACGGGCTGTCCTCGAAGTCGATCTCGGGGTTGGGGCTGGTGTAGTGCAGGCTGGGCGGGATCACCTTGTCGCTCAGCGCGAACGAGGTCTTGATGAGCCCGCTCGCCCCCGCCGCGCGGTCCAGGTGCCCGACGTTGGTCTTCACCGACCCGATCGGGCAGTACTGCTTGTCCCTGGTCGGGCCGAACGCGCGGGTCAGCGCCGCGACCTCGATCGGGTCGCCCAGCTCGGTCGCGGTACCGTGCGCCTCGATGTAGCTGATGTCCTCGGCGGTGACCCCGGCGTCCGCCATGGCGTCGGCGATCACCCGGGCCTGGCCGACGACGCTGGGCGCGGTGTAGCCGACCTTGAGCGCGCCGTCGTTGTTCATCGCCGAGCCGCGGATCACGGCCCAGACGTGGTCGCCGTCGCGCAGCGCGTCGGAGAGCCGCTTGAGCACGACCACGGCGGCTCCGTCGCCGAACATGCTGCCGCGCGCCTGCGCGTCGAAGGTGCGCACGTGGCCGTCGGGCGACTCCATGCCGCCCGGCCCGAACCGGTGCCCCACCCGGTCGGGGACCCGAATCGACACCCCGCCGGCCAGCGCCAGCTCGCACTCGCCGTTGCGCAGGCTCTGCACCGCGAGGTGCGCCGCCACCAGGGAGGTCGAGCAGAACGTCTGCACCGCCACGCTCGGCCCGTACAGGTCGAACAGGTAGGAGACCTGCGTGGTGAGGGCGTCCTTGTCGTTGCCCATGATGATCTCGTAGTGGCTGACGCCCTCGTCCTCGGAAAGGAGGCGCTCGCCCATCTGCAGCAGGTAGGTGCTGATGTTGGTGCCGCCGAACACGCCGACCCTGCCCCGGTGCTCCGGCGCCGCGTAGCCGGCCTGCTCAAGCCCCTGCCAGCACACCTCGAGGAACGCCCGCTGCTGGGGGTCGGTGAGCGCGGCCGTGCGGGGGCTCATGCCGAAGAACGCCGCGTCGAAGCCGCTAATGTCGTCGAGCACCGGCCGGGCAGGGACGTACGACGGGTCCTTGATCAGGTCCGGCTCGACCCCGGAGGCCAGCAGCTCCTCCTCGGAGAAGAAGCTGATCGACTCGACGCCCTCCCGCAGGTTGCGCCAGAACGCGCCGACGTCGTCCGCGCCGGGGAAGCGCCCGGCCATGCCGACGATCGCGATGCGCCGGTCGTCCGCCCGCGCCGCTGCGGGGTTCTGCGGCCGTACGGTCGCGGTGGCGCGCGCCACCGCCGTCGCCGTGGCGCGGGCCGGGGCGGGCCGGGGGGCGGCGGCGCCCTTCTCGTCGAGGATGCCCGCGAGCGTGTACACCGTCGGCGCCTCGAAGAGCATGACCGTCGGGACCGCGATGCCGAAGCGCTTCTTCACCAGGGCGAGCATCTGCAGGGCGACCAGGGAGTTGCCGCCGAGGTCGAAGAAGTTGTCCCTGGTGCCGACCGGCTCGATGCCGAGGACGTCCGCCCACAGCTCGGCGAGGGCCCGTTCGGTCGCGCTCAGCGGCGGGCTGTACGGCTGGGGAAGCTCGGGGCGCGGGAACCGGGTGCCGTCGCCGGGCGCGGACTCGGGCGCGGCCGTCGCGCGGGGCAGCCGGTCGTCCAGGCCGCCCGCCGCCACCACCAGGCTCGGCCCGTGCCCGGCCAGGACCTGGTCCAGGGCGGCCAGGCCCTCCTCGGTGCTCATGGAGTGGGCGGCCATCGCGGCGCCGATCCCGCCCTCGATGCGCTCCAGGGTGCAGGACCAGGTGTCCCAGCTCACGGTCACCCACCGGGTGGGCGACCGGCCGTCCTGGTACTTGAGGTGGCGGCGGTAGCCGATGGCGGTCAGCGCGGCGTTGGCCGCCGCGTAGCTGCCGAAGGTGATGCCGCCCAGCAACGACGACGTCGAGGAGAACAGCACGCAGAAGTCGGGCACCCGCTCCAGCCCGAGCTCGTGGACCACCTCGTCCAGCACCAGGGCCCCGCCCACCTTGGCGCCGAAGTGCCGCCGGACGGCGCCCGCGTCGAGCTCGTGCAGGGAGCGGAAGGTGTCGCGCCCCGTCTCGGCGGCGGCGTGGACGACGCCGTCGAGCCGGACGCCGCCGGGCAGCGTCTCGGCGAGCATCGCGCGCATCGCGTCCGCGTCGGTGACGTCGACCTTCGGGGTCAGCACCTCGGCGCCGAGCGCGCGCAGCCGGCGCACGCCCTCGTACCGGGGGTCGCCCTCGGTGTCGGGCACGCCGCCGCGGCTGGTGAGGATGACCCGGGACGCGCCCGACCGCACCAGGTGCCCGGCCACGAGCAGTCCGACGTCGCCGAGCCCGCCGGTCACCAGGTAGGTCCCGCCTGACCTGATCCCCGGCCCCTCTGGCCCGTTCTCCGGCTTCGGTTCGGCCGGGACGTATCCGCGTACGTGGCGGCGGCCGTCCCGGTAGGCCACCAGCACGTCGGCGGCGGGCCTGCGGAGCTCGGCGGCCAGCGCCTCGGCGGCCCCGGCGGCGTCCACCTGGGTGTCGAGGTCGACGGCGTGGCAGTCGAGGTTGAGGTACTCCTGGTTGGCGACCAGCGGCAGCGTGGCGGCGGCGGCGTGGCCTGGCGAGGGGCTCTCGCCGTCGGCCACCGCCTGCCCGCCCTGGGTGACCAGGATGATCCTGGCGCTGCCCGCCCCGTCGCTGCCCCACGCGTCCAGCATCCGGGCGAACGGGAGCACGGCGTCGGCGGGGTCGCGGCGGGTGCCGCCGCCGTCCAGCATGCGCAGGTCCACGATGGTAACCGGCCCGCCGGCGGCGAGCCGGCTCACCAGTGCGGTGTGGTCGTCCGGGGAACCGAAGTCGAGGACGTAGCCTCCGGCCACCTCGGCGAAGGCGTCGCCCGCCCGCACGGTCACCACCTCGGTGCCCGCGGAGCTCAGCGACCGCGCCAGCGCGTCGGCGACTCCCGTGCCGTCGGCCAGCAGGACGCACCGGGTGAGGTCCTGCGCCTCGACGGGCAGCGCGGCCTCGGCCCAGCGCGGGACCATCACCCGCACGTGGGCGGCGGCCCGCTCGGGCACGGCCGCGCCGGCCGGATCGGCGGCGGGACCGGCCGCCGTCGCCGCGTGCCCGGCGGGCGGGTCGATCCAGTAGCGCTCCCGCTGGAACGGGTAGGCCGGCAGCCCGACCTTGGCGACGGGGCGGTCCTTCTGGAATCCCGCCCAGTCGACCGGGACGCCGGCCAGCCACAGCCGTCCGACCGCCTCGGCCAGCGCGCCCGCCGCCGGACGGGGGTCGGCCGCGGCGGGCAGCGCGGGGACCACGAGGGGCCAGCGGTCGCGCGGGCAGTCGCGGTGGCCGCGCACCATCGCGCCGAGCGACTGGCCGGGGCCGATCTCCAGCAGCGCGAGCTCTCCCTGCTCCAGCAGCGTGCTCAGCACCGCGTCGAACCGCACGGGGGCGCACATGTGCCCCGCCCAGTACCCGGGGTCGGTCACCTGCCCGGCCGTGGCCAGGGCACCGGTCACGTTGGAGATGTAGGGGATGCGCGGCGCTTCGAGCGTGATGTTGGCGGCGATCCAGTCGGTCAGCTCGTCCCGGAGCGGCTCCATCATGCGCGAGTGGAACGCGTGGCCCGTGGCCAGCGGCCGGCACGGCACGCCCTCGGTCGCGAGGAACGCCCTGGCCGCCTCCATGGCCTTCGGCTCCCCGGCGATCACGGTGAGCTCGGGGCCGTTCAGGGCGGCCACGTCCAGCCCGGCGACGCCCGCGCGTTCGAGGCGGCCGCGCAGGTCGTCCGCGCCCAGCGGCACGGCGCTCATCGCGCCCTCGGGCAGCGCGCCGATCAGCTTCGCGCGGTGGGCGACCAGCGCGAGCGCCGACTCCGGCGACAGCACCCCGGCCAGGCACGCCGCCACGTACTCCCCGAGGCTGTACCCGGCCACCACCGACGGCTCGACGCCCCACGACCGTACGAGCCGCGCCAGCGCGTACTCGACGGCGAACAGGGCCGGGTGGAGCAGTTCGGTGGGCATCGTGTCGTGGGCCGGTGCGGCCTCGCGGCCGAGCAGCCGTCCGAGCCCGCCGTCTCCCGCGGCCCGCCTCGGCCGCAGCATCTCGGCGAGCGGGTCCACCCCGCCCATCCGCCGGCGCAGCACCGCGCGGCACTCGTCCAGCACCGCCCGGAACACCGGCTCGGTGCCGTACAGGTCGGCGGCCATGCCCGGGTACTGCTCGCCGGTGCCCGCGATCAGGAATCCGACCTGGCGGTCCGTGCGGCTCTCCGCTCGCGACAGCACCCCGGCGTCCCGCATCCCGGCCGCGGCCTCACCCGCGGTGGAGGCCACCAGCATCCGGCGGTGCCCGAAGAGCCGCCGCCCGGTCTGCAGGGTGTACGCCACGTCGGACAGGCGGTTCGGGCTGGACTCGTCCGCGAGGTGGGCGGCGAGCCGTCCGGTCATGGCGTCCGCGGCGGCGGCGGTCCTCGCCGACCACACCAGCAGCTCGGGACGCGGCGTCGCCTCCGGCCGGGGGACGATCGGCGCCTCTTCCAGCACCACGTGGGCGTTGGTGCCGCCGATGCCGAACGCGCTGACCCCGGCCCTGCGGGTCCGTCCGGGCTCCCGTGGCCAGGTGCGGAGCCCGGTGACCACCTCCAGGCGGGCCTCCCCCGCGTGCAACTGGGGGTTCGGCTCGGCGAGGTTGCGGGTGGGCGGGATCTCGTCGTGGCGCAGGGCGAGCGCCGCCTTGATGAGGCTGGTGACCCCCGCCGCCCGGTCGAGGTGGCCGACGTTGGTCTTGACGGAACCGATCAGGCACGACTCGTCGCGGAACACCTGCTGGAGTGCGGCCAGCTCGGCGGCGTCGCCGAGCGCGGTGCCGGTGCCGTGCGCCTCGACGTAGTCGATGTCGGCGGGCGTGAGGTCCGCGCTCGCGAGCGCCTCGGCCATGACGGCGGCCTGGCCCTGGACGCCGGGCGCGGTGAAGCCGACCTTCTTCCCCGCGTCGTTGTTCACCGCCCAGCCGCGGATGACGGCGTAGATCTGGTCCCCGTCGGCGAGCGCGTCCTCCAGCCGGCGCAGGGCCACGACGCCGACGCCGCTGCCGAGCGGGCTGCCGAGGCCGCCCGCGTCGAACGCCCGGCACTCGCCGTCCGGCGGCGCGATCCCGCCCTGCTGGTACAGGTAGCCGACCCTCTGCGGCACGCCGACCGCCACGCCGCCGGCCAGCGCGAGGTCGCACTCGAACCCGGCCAGGCTGGTGGCGGCGGCGCACACCGCGACGAGCGACGTCGAGCAGTAGCTCTGCACCCCGTAGCTGGGGCCGGACAGGCCGAGGGTGTGCGCGACCCGGGTGGTGAGCGAGTCCTTGTCGTTGGCCAGCCCGACGGCCAGCTCTCCCATGACGGCGCTGATGCCGCTCGGCACCAGGTTGTTCTGCAGGTAGGAGCTCCACGCGCCGCCGCCGAAGACGCCGATGGCGCCGTCGAATCGCGTGGGGTCGCAGCCGGCGTCCTCCAGCGCCTCGTAGCTGTGCTCAAGGAAGAGCCGCTGCTGCGGGTCGAGGATCTGGGCCTCCTTGGGGCTGAACCCGAAGAAGCCCGCGTCGAAGAGGTCGACGCCGTCGATGACCGCGCCGGCCTTCACGTAGGCCGGGTCCTGGAGCAGTTCCTCGGGAACCCCGGCGGCCCGCAGTTCCTCGTCGGTGAACCGGGTGATCCCCGACAGCCCGGCCCTGATGTTGGCCCACAGCTCGCCGACGCCGGATGCTCCGGGGAACCTCCCCGACATCCCGACGATCGCGATGTCGGTGCCGGAGGTCTCTCCGGCGATATCGTCAGTCACGTCTACCGTCCTCATTCCGCGTGCCGGAACGGGCACGGCGCCGCCGCTGCCCCCGAGCCGAACTGGTGGTGAGCGCTTGCCGCGCGGCGGCGTCGTCGCCCTCGGCACCCTCCAGGGCCGCGGCGAACTCCGCGACGGTCGGGTGTTCGAAGAGCACGGCCGGCGCGATCGGCACGCCGAGCTCCTTCTCGATGGCGAGCACCATGGCCATGCCGACCAGGGAGTTGCCCCCGAGGTCGAAGAACGGGTCGTGGATGCCTACCTGGTCGATCCCCAGGTAGGCCCCCCACACTTCGGCGATCTTGGTCTCCGGCTCGGTGCGCGGGGCCGCGTAGTCCGTGCGCAGTTGCGGCCGGGGGAACCGCTCGCCCCTGGGCACGGCCGAGGCCGCGCCGAGCAGCGCGTCGATGTCGACCATGGCGGACCAGTCGCGCAGCACCTCGCGCAACGGCTGGCGCACGGCGAGGACGCTGCCGTGCCCGCCGGCCACGACGCGGTCGAGGAAGACGCAGCCCGCGTCGTCGGCGAAGCCGTACTTCTCGCGGTAGGCCCGCACCCGTTCGGCGAGGCCGCCGGCTCCCTTGAGCGACTCGGCCTGCCAGTCGTCGTGCCGCCAGGGGCCCCAGGCGATCGACACGACCCGGGTCGAGGGGGCCGCAGCCGACAGCGCGTCGCCGTACGCGTCGAGCACGGTGTTGGCCGCGCAGTAGTCGGCCTCGCCGATGCCGCCGAAGGCCGTCACCGCGGAGGAGTACAGGACCAGCACCTCGGGCCGCTGATCGGCGGGCGTCCGTGGGCCTACCAGCTCGGCCAGCGGTCCCATCGCCAGCACCTTCGGGGCGAGCACCGCGCCGGCCTCGGCCGGGGTCCTGCGCTGCGCCATCCCCCCGGCGGGCACCCCTGCCGCGTGGATCACGCCGTGCAGCGCGCCGAAGTGGTCCCGGCAGCGGCGCAGCGCGTCCCTCAGCTGGTCAGGCACGCCGGCGTCGGCGGTGAGCAGGAGCACCTCGGCGCCCGCCGCCTCCAGCTCGGCGACGTCGCGCAGGCTGCTCTCCGCGCGGCTGCCGGGCTCGGGCCGCGCGTCGCGCGGCAGCGGGGTACGGCCGACGAGGGCGAACCGCCGCACTCCCTCGCGGAGCAGGTGCTTGGCCAGGGCCATGCCGAGCCCCCGGGCGCCGCCGGTGATCAGGTAGACGCCGTCGGCACGCCAGGGGATCGCGGCCTGCCCTGCGGCTTCGGGGACCTCCGTCCAGCTCCGCTGCCAGCGACGGCCACGACGCCAGCCCACCAGCGTGTCGTGGGTGGCGAGCGCCTCGCCCGGCTCCGGCTCGCGGAGCAGCTCGAAAGCGATCTGGCCGGCCGCCCGCTCTTTCAGCCCGTCGCCGGGCTCCTCCGGGTCGAGGTCGACGCCGTTCCAGGTCAGGCCGGTGTACTCGTGGCGCACCGCCCGGCCGAACCCGTGGGCGACCGCCTGGTAGGGGGCGACGGCGTCGCCGCCGAGGATCTCCGAGGCGCCCTGGCTCACCGTCAGCAGCCGGACGCCCTGCCGCGCGGGCAGCTCGTCGAACGCCTGCACCGCGAGCAGCAGGCTGTCGAAGCCGTGCCGGACCGCGTCACGCAGTTCCTCGTCGTCCGCGTACCCCGGCGTACTAGCGGTGGTGAGCCGGCTCCACAGGTGTACGACGTGTACGGGCCCGCCCGCCTGCGCGACCGTGCCGAAGACCTCGCCGTAGTGCCCGGGCACCGCGGGGTCGATGACGACGCGCCGGCCCTCGCGTCGCAGCCCGGTGCCGGCGACCACCTCCACCACCTGCGTGCCTGCGGCTTCGGCCAGGTCGGCCAGCGTCTCGCCGACGCCGCCGGGGTCGGTGAACACGACCAGGGGACCGGGGAGCCTCAGGGGGGTGCCGACGGGAGGCACGCCGCGCGCGGCGTCCTGCTGCCAGGCCGGGGCGAAGCAGAAGTCGGCGGGCCGCCGCGACCCCTTCGGCGAGGTCGCGACCTGGCCCGCGTCCAGCGGCTCCGGCCAGAACCGCGTCCGCTGGAAGGGGTAGGCCGGGAGGCTGACGATCCGGGCTCCGCCGGAGCGGGTGAGCTCCCAGTTCACCCCGACGCCGAGCTCCCACAGCCGCGCGCACGTCTCCAGCAGCTCGGTGCGCGCGTCCCTGTGCTCACCCGTCGTCCAGCGCGGGGGCAGGGTGCCGAGCACCGCCGCGCCGGGACCGCTCGTCATGTTCTGCCGCACGAGGCCGCCGAGCGTCTGCCCGGCGCCCAGCTCGACGAACACGTCCACTTCGCCGGCCACGCAGTGCCGCACGCTGTCGGCGAAGCGCACCGGGCTGACAAGCTGGTCCGCCCAGTACGAGACGCTCGTCGCCTGCCCGGGGGTCAGCGGCGCGCCGGTGAGGTTCGACACGATCGTGGTCTTCGGGGCGTGCCGCGGCACCGATTCGAGCAACGCGGCCAGCTTCTCGCGCGCCGGCCGGAGCAGGGACGAGTGGAAGGCGTGCGCGGAGCGCAGGGGGCGGCAGGCGACGCCGTCGCCGGTCAGCAGGGCGGTCACCTCGTCGATCTCCGAGGGGACGCCGCTGAGCACCGTCATCGACGGGCCGTTGAGCGCCGCGATGTCGACCTCGGTGCCGCCGCGCGCGAGCACGGCGCGGACCTGGTCCTCACCGGCGGCGACCGCGACCATCTTGCCCGCGGGGGCGGCGCTGATCAGGTGGGCCCGCTCCACCACCACGTTCAGCGCGTCCTCAAGGGAGAAGACCCCGGCCAGGCAGGCGGCGACGTACTCGCCCAGGCTGTAACCGACCAGCATGTCCGGCGCGACGCCCCAGTGCCCCAGGAGCTTCGCCAGGGCGTACTCCACCGTGAACATGAGCGGGTGCGCGATCACGGCGTGACTCAGGGGGTCGTCTGCCTGGTCCTGGCCCGCGCCGTCGCGGCCCAGCAGCGCCGCGAGATCGCCGGGCGCGGGGCGCTGTGCCGGGACGTCCAGGCCGGGGAAGAACACCGGCCGCAGGTCCACGCCGGCCCGCTCCCCGGCCAGCTCGATGCACCGGTCGACCGCCCCGGCGTAGACCGGCTCGGTGTCGTACAGCTCCCTGCCGAGTCCGAGGTACTGGTCGCCGACGCCGGGAAGCAGGAACGCGACGCGGGGGTGCCCTTTCATCCGGTACACGCCCCCGTCCTGCGCCGTACGCCTGAGCAGCCGGACGGCGTCCGCGAGGTCCGCGCAGACCAGGGCGCGCCGGTGGTCGTGCTCGGCGCGACCGGCCCGCAGCGTGTGGGCGACGTCGGCCAGGGCCGGCTCGGGCCGCTCGGTGAGCCGGGCCGCGAGGCGCTCCGCGTGCTCGCGCAGCGCGGAGCCGCTCGACGCGGACACCGTCAGCACCCGCGCCGAGGAGAGGCCCGGCCCGCCGGGAGCGGCGGCCGGCTCCTCGGGAGAGGGCGCGGACTCCAGCACGAGGTGCGCGTTCGTCCCCGACCAGCCGAACGAGCTGACGCCCGCCAGGCGGGGCGCGCCGTCTCCAGGGAGCCGCGTCATGCTGGTGACCGGCTGGACGCTTCCGTCCTCCGGTATCGCCGCCGCCGGCTCCGACAGGTGCAGGTTCGGCGGGATCAGCTTGTTCTCCAGGATCAGGACCGTCTTGATCAGTCCGGCGACCCCCGCCGCCGCCTGGGTGTGACCGATGTTGGTCTTGACGGCGCCGACCCGCAGCGGGCGCTCGGGCGGACGTCCGCCGAAGACGTCGTGCAGCGCGGACAGCTCGATCGCGTCGCCCAGGTGGGTGCCGGAGCCGTGGGCCTCCACATAGTCGATGTCGTCGGCGGTCACCCGGGCGGCGGCGAGCGCCCTGCTGATCACGTCGACCTGCGCGCCGCGGTTCGGCGCGGTGAGCCCGTTGCTGCGGCCGTCCTGGTTGACCGCCGAGCCGCGCAGCACCGCCCGGATCCTGCGGCCGTTCCTGATCGCCTTGGACAGCGGCTCCAGCACCACGACGCCGCCGCCCTCGCCGAGGACGTAGCCGTCGGCGCTCGCGTCGAAGGTCTTGCACTTCCCGTCCGCGCACAGCATCGACCCGGCGCACGCCTGGATGAAGCTGGTCGGGTGGAGCGTCAGGGACGCGCCCGCCGCGATCGCGAGGTCGCATTCGCCGCGCCGCAGGGCCTCGGCCGCCAGGTGGACCGCGATCAGCGAGGAGGAGCACGCGGTGTCGACCGTGAGCGTCGGGCCGCACAGGTTGAGCTGGTAGGCGATGCGCCCGGCCGCGACGCTGTACGCCGACCCCTGGCCGAGGTACGGGTCGGCGAGCGCGTCCCCGCCCTGGCGTTCTAGCTGGAGTCGGCCGTACTGGAGGCTGTCCATGAAGCCGACCATCACGCCCGTACGGCTTCCGGCCAGCCGCGACGGCGAGGTGCCGGCGTTCTCCAGCCCCTCCCAGGCCAGCTCCATCAGCAGGCGCTGCTGCGGGTCCATCCGCAGGGCCTCCCTCGGCGAGATGCCGAAGAACTCCGCGTCCCAGCCGGTGACGTCGGGCAGGAAGGTGCCGTACCGGGTGTACACACCGCCGGGGGAGCGCGGGTCGGGGTCGTAGTAGTCGTCGATGTTCCACCGTGACGACGGCACCTCGCTGACCGCGTTCCTGCCCTCGCGCAGCAGGTCCCAGAAGCCTTCCACGGTGTCGCCGCCGCCCGGGTAGCGGCAGGCCATGCCGATGATGGCGATGGGCTCGTGGCCTCGGTCCTCCGCCTCTGCGAGGCGGCGGCGCGTCTGGGTCAGTTCGACGGTCACGCGCTTGAGGTAGTCGCGGAGTTTGTCCTCGGTCCCCATCGGTCGAGCCTTTCCAGTAACGAGAGTCATAGGTCAGAGTTCGTTGTCGATGAGCGCGAAGATCTCCTCATCGGAAGCGGAATCGATCTTCCCCACCACGCCTTCGGCGCCGTTGGGACCGGTTGGACCGGCACCGAATCTGGTCAGGCCGCTCTGCAGGATGGCGACGAGCTTGCCCCGGACGGCCTCCCCCTCGCCGTTGAGGGCGGTCAGCATGCACTCGACCCGTTCCAGGGCGGTGCGCAGCGTCTCCTCCGGGGACGGCGCGGCCGGGGCGAGCGTCTTGAACAGATAGTCGGTCAGGGCCGTGACCGTCGGATGGTCGAACACCAGCGTCGCCGGCAACCGCAGCCCGGTCTCACCGTTCAGCCGGTTACGCAGCTCCACGGCGGTCAGCGAGTCGAAGCCCAGCTCGTTGAAGGCCCGGTCCATGCCGATGTTCTTGGCGTTGCCGTGCGCCAGGACGGCGGCCACGTGCGACCGCACCAGTTCGGCCAGGTGCCCTCGCGCCTCCGCCTCGGCCATCGCGCCCAGGCGCTCCGCCAGCCCGGACGAGCCCGCGGTGCGGCCCCCCGCGCTGGTGGCGGCCCGGCGCGGCGTACGGACCAGGCCGCGGAGCACGGAGGGCAGCCCGCCCGCCTCGGCGCGGGCGCGCAGCCCGGTGGCGTCCCAGCCGCTGGCGACGACCAGCGGTTCCGGGCTGGTCATGGCCGCGTCGAACAGGTCGAGGCCCTGCTCGGCGGTCAGCGGCGCGACCCCCGCGCGGGCGAGGCGTGCCGTGTCCGCCGAGGTCAGGGTGCCGGTCATGTCGGAGTCTGTGTCCCATAGCCCCCAGGCCACCGACACCCCGGGGAGACCCAGGGCCCGCCGGTGCGCCGCGAGGACGTCCAGGAACACGTTAGCCGAGGCGTAGTTGGCCTGCCCCGGGTTGCCCAGCACCCCCGCCAGCGAGGAGAACACCACGAACGCCGCCAGCGGGGCATCTCGCGTCAGCTCGTGCAGGTGCCAGGCGGCGTCCGCCTTGGGCGCGAACACCGTGTCCAGCCGCTCCGCCGACAGCCCCTCCACGGTCGCGTCGTCCAGCACCCCGGCCGTGTGGACCACCCCGGTCACGCGCGGGAGAACCGGGCCCAGCACCCCCGCCAGCGCGTCACGGTCGGACACGTCGCAGGCCGCCACCGTGACCCGCGCGCCGAGGCCCTCCAGCCCCGCGACCAGCTCAGCGGCACCCGGCGCGTCCGGCCCCCGGCGGGAGACCAGCAGCAGGTCCCGCACGCCGTGCCGTTCCACCAGCCGCCGCGCGACCAGGCTGCCCAGCCCGCCCGTGCCCCCGGTGACCAGCACCGTCCCCGAAGCCGGTTCACCGGGTACGGTCGCGGCGACCTCCCGTCGCGCCAGGCGGGGCACCGACACTCCTCCGTCCCGCGCGACCAGCTGTGACTCGCCCGAAGCGACGGCCGCCGCGACCAGCCCCCACCCGGAGAAGCCCTCGTCGGCGTCCAGCAGCACGAACGACCCCGGATGCTCCGCCTGCGCTGAACGCACGAGCCCCCACACCGACCCGGCGACGACCCCGGCGACCTCGGTGCCCGCATCCGGACCCGCCGCACCACGCGTGACCAGCACCAGACGGGAACCCGCGAAACGCTCATCGGCCACCCACCCCCGCACCAGACCCAGCACCCGGCCCGACGACTCCCGCACCGACCCCGGCACATCCACAGAACCAGCCGCACACGAGACCACCACGAAATCGGGCACCGGCTCCCCCGCCGCCACCGCCACCCCCAACGCGTCCACATCCGCGAACCCGGAGAGCCCCGCCACCGGCTCACCCAGGAAGACCCACCGCGGACCGGCGACGGGCGTGACGGCGAGGTCCACCCAGTCGACGCCATGGAGCACCGGTCCGGCCGCGCTCGCGGAGGCCGGCGCCTGGGCCGTGACGGCCCGCGCCCGCAGGGAGTCCATCGAGAAGACCGGCCGGCCGGAGTCATCGGCGGCCTCGACGGCCCACCCGCCGCCCTCGATCCCGGTCAGGCGGACCCGCAGCACCCTGGCGCCCGCCGCCGGCAACCGCACGCCGCGGAACTCGAACGGCAACCGCAACCCGTCGGCCCCGCCTGCGATCAACAAGGGGTGGAACATCGCGTCCAGCAGCGCCGGATGCAGCCCGAACCCCGCCACCTCCACCTCGTCGTCCACCGAGACCTCGGCGAACAGCTCCCCGCCCCGGCGCCACACCCCACGCACACCCTGGAACACCGGACCGTACTCATAACCAAGATCAGCCAGCCGCTCGTACCCGCCGTCGAGCGCCACCACCGACGCCCCCGCAGGCGGCCACACCCCCGCCCAGTCACACGCGCCGGCCACACCGACCGCGTCCACGGCCACCACGGCCGACGCGTGGCGGACCCAGGCGCCATCGGCGTCACCGGATCGTGAGAACACGGCCAGATCGCGGCGCTCCCCGCCGTCCGGCCGGCTGATGGTGATCTGGATGCTCACGGCGCCGGTCTTCGGGAGGAAGAGCGGGGCTTCGAGGACCAGCTCTTCAAGGTACTCGCAGCCCGCGATGGCCCCGCCCTCCAGGGCCAGCTCGGCGAGGGCCGCGCCGGGAAGCAGGACGGCGCCGCTGACGGAGTGGTCGGCGAGCCAGGGCGCGTCCGCCAGGGACAGCCGCCCGGTGAGCAGGAAGCCGTCGTCGGCCACCGGCACGACGGCGGTGAGCAGCGGGTGCCCCGAGCCACCGATCCCGGCCCCGGTCACCCGGCCGTCGCGATCGACGGAGTCGAGCCAGTACCTGTGCCGCTCGAAGGCGTAGGTGGGCAGGTCCACGTGCCGGTACGGGGCGGGCGCGAGCGCGGCCGTCCAGTCGACCTCGGCCCCGAGGACGTACGCCCGTGCCAGGGCGGCGAGGAAGCGGCCCCAGTCACCGGAACCACGGCGGAGCGACCCGCAGACACCGGCGGCGATCCCCGCGGCCTCGCAGATGTCCTCGACGTCGGATCCCAGCACCGGATGCGGGCTCACCTCAACGAACAGCGGGCTGCCGTACGTCGCGAAGGCCCCGACGGCCTGCTCGAACCGCACCGGGTTGCGCAGGTTGTCGTACCAGTAGCCGGTGGTGAGTTCCTCGGGCTCGATGAACCCGCCGGCCAGTGAGGAGCAGAAGGCGACCTCGGTGGGCTTCGGGGTCACCCTGTCCAGCGTCGCCATCAGCTCCTCGCGGAGCGCCTCGATGTGCGGCGTGTGCGAGGCGTAGTCCACCGCGATCCGGCGGGTCCGCACGGTGTCGCCGCAGGCGGCGGCGAACTCCTCCAGCGCGTCGACGTCGCCGGCCACCACCGTGCTGGCAGGGCCGCTGTGGACCGCCACCCAGAGCCGGTCCGACCACGGCTCCAGCAGCTCCCACGCCCGTACGGCCGGCAGTGACACCGCCAGCATGCCGCCGGTCCCGCCGAGCTTCACCAGCGCCTGGCCGCGCAGGGCCACGACCATCGCGGCGTCCTCCAGGGTCAGCGCCCCCGCGACGCACGCGGCGGTGATCTCTCCCTGCGAGTGACCCACCACCGCCGCCGGGTTCACCCCGAGGGACTTCCACAGCTCCGCCAGCGACACCATGACCGCGAACAGCACCGGCTGGATGACGTCGGAGCCTTCCAGGCCCGGCGCGCCCTCCCGGCCGCGCAGCACTCCCTCGGCCGACCAGCCGGTGTAGCGCGCGAGGGCCTGATCGCACCGCCGCAAATGAGTACGGAAGACCTCGCTGTGGTCGAGCAGGTCGACGGCCATCCCGGCCCACTGCGAGCCCTGCCCGGGGAACACGAACACCGGCCGCGCGTCGGAGGCCGCCAGCCCGCTGACCGCCGCCGGGTGCGGCAGGCCGTCCGCCAGCGCCGCCAGGGCGGCGACCAGCTCCTCGCGGTCCTCGGCCACCACCACCGCGCGATGGGCGAACTCCGGCCGCCTCGCGAGCACCCGCCCGGCCGCCACCAGATCACCCGGCTCGGCGCCCTCCGCGTACGAACGCAACCGGCCCGCCTGAGCGCGCAACGACGCCTCGGACTTCGCCGACACCACCCACACGAGCCGGCCACCCGTGGCATCCGTCGCATCAGTCGCATCCGTCGCATCAGTCGCATCCGTCGCATCCGGCACGACGGGAGCCGGGACACCCTCCAAGATCACATGCGCGTTCGTCCCGCTGACCCCGAAGCCGGACACCGCCACCCGGAGCGGCCGGTCCCCCGGCAGCTCCACCGGCTCCGTGAGCAACCGGACCCCACCCGCCGACCAGTCGACGTGCGGCGTGGGCTCCTCGACGTGCAGGGTCGGCGGCAGCGTCCGGTGCTCCAGCGCCTTGACCATCTTGATCACGCCGGCGACGCCGGCGGCGGCCTGGGTGTGGCCGATGTTCGACTTCACCGAGCCGAGCCACAGGGGACGGCCGGCGGGCCGGTTGCGCCCGTACGTGGCGAGCAGGGCCTGGGCCTCGATGGGGTCGCCGAGCCGGGTGCCCGTGCCGTGCGCCTCCACGGCGTCCACGTCACCGGTGTCCAGGCGGGCGTCGGCCAGCGCCTGCGCCACCACGCGCTCCTGCGACGGGCCGTTCGGGGCGGTCAGCCCGTTGCTCGCGCCGTCCTGGTTGACGGCCGACCCGCGCACGACCGC
Source organism: Sphaerisporangium sp. NPDC049003 (assembly GCF_043197795.1). Lineage (NCBI taxonomy): Bacteria > Bacillati > Actinomycetota > Actinomycetes > Streptosporangiales > Streptosporangiaceae > Sphaerisporangium > Sphaerisporangium sp. NPDC049003. The sequence goes on along the minus strand of NZ_JBICTU010000019.1, from coordinate 114,226 downwards.
CAGGATCCGGCGGCCGTTGCGCCGGGCGTCCGACAGCCGCTCCAGGGCCAGCACCCCCACGCCCTCGGCCCACGCCGCGCCGTCCGCCGTCGAGGAGAACGACTTGCACCGCCCGTCGGGGGCCAGCGCACGCTGCCGCGAGAACTCCACGAACGGCTCCGGGGCGGCCATGACCGTCACGCCGCCGGCCAGCGCCAGCGAGCACTCCCCGCGCCGCAGCGCCTGCACGCCCAGGTGGATGGCCACCAGGGAGGACGAGCACGCGGTGTCGACCGAGATCGACGGGCCTTCCAGCCCGAAGGTGTACGAAACCCGTCCCGACAGCACGCTCGACGCGCTCAACGTGAACAAGGAGCCTTGGACGGAATCCGGGGAGACGCCCAGGAACCTGCTGGCGTAGTGGTCGTACATGTTTCCCATGTAGACGCCGGTGCGGCTGCCGCGCAGGCTCGCCGGGTCGATGCCGGCCCGTTCGAACGCCTCCCAGGACGCCTCCAGCACCAGCCGGTGCTGCGGGTCGGTGGCCAGCGCGCCACGCGGGCTCATCCCGAAGAACCCCGCGTCGAAATCCCCCGCGTCATACAGAAACCCGCCATGCCGCGTGTACGACTTCCCCAACGCCTCAGGATCAGGGTCGTACAACCCCTCCACATCCCAGCCCCGATCGACCGGAAAATCCCCGATCGCATCCCCACCCGAGACCACCAGATCCCACAGATCCTCAGGACTGGCCACACCACCCGGATAACGACACGCCATCCCCACGATGGCGATCGGCTCATGCCGCCGATCCTCGACCTCGGCCAGCCGTTGGCGGGTCTCGGTGAGTTCGACGGTCGCACGCTTGAGGTAGTCGCGGAGTTTGTCCTCGGTCCCCATCGGTCGAGCCTTTCCAGTAACGAGAGTCATGGGTCAGAGTTCGTTGTCGATGAGCGCGAAGATCTCCTCATCGGAAGCGGAATCGATCTTCTCCACGACGCCGTCGGCGCCGTTCGCGCCGCCGGGATCGCTCAGACCGGCGGCGAACCTGGTCAGGCCGCTCTGCAGGATGGCGATCAGCTTGCCCCGGACGGCCTCCCCCTCCCCGTTGAGGGCGGCCAGCATGGACTCGACCCGTTCCAGGGCGGCGCGCAGCGTCTCCTCCGGGGACGGCGCGGCCGGGGCGAGCGTCTTGAACAGATAGTCGGTCAGGGCCGTGACCGTCGGATGGTCGAACACCAGCGTCGCCGGCAACCGCAGCCCGGTCTCACCGTTCAGCCGGTTACGCAGCTCCACGGCGGTCAGCGAGTCGAAGCCCAGCTCGTTGAAGGCCCGGTCCATGCCCACGCTCTCGACGCTGCCGTGCGCCAGGACGGCGGCCACGTGGGTGCGGACGGTGTCGGTGAGCAGCCGCCGGGCGTCGACCTCGCTCATGCCGGCCAGGCGCTCGACCAGCCCGGCCGACCCCGCGGCCCTCCCACCGGCGCTGGTGGCCGCGCGGCGCGGGGCGCGGACCAGGCCGCAGAGCATCGAGGGCAGCCCGCCCGCCTCCGCGCGGGCGCGCAACCCGGTCGTGTCCCACCTGGTGGCGACGACCAGCGGTTCCGGGCTGGTCATGGCCGCGTCGAACAGGTCGAGGCCCTGCTCGACGGTGAGCGGCGCGATGCCCGACCGTGCCATACGGGCGACGTCGGCCGAGGTCAGGGTGCCGGTCATGTCGGAGTCTGTGTCCCATAGCCCCCAGGCCACCGACACCCCGGGGAGACCCAGGGCCCGCCGGTGCGCCGCGAGGACGTCCAGGAACACGTTGGCCGAGGCGTAGTTGGCCTGCCCCGGGTTGCCCAGCACGCCCGCCAGCGAGGAGAACATCACGAACGATTCGAGCGGCGACTCCCGCGTCAGCTCGTGCAGGTGCCAGGCGGCGTCCGCCTTGGGCGCGAACACCGTGTCCAGCCGCTCCGCCGACAGCCCCTCCACGGTCGCGTCGTCCAGCACCCCGGCCGTGTGGACCACCCCGGTCAGCGGGCGCTCCACCGGAATGGACGCCAGCAGCCCCGCCAGCGCGTCACGGTCGGACACGTCGCAGGCCGCCACCGTGACCCGCGCCCCGAGCCCCTCCAGCCCGGACACCAGCTCGCCCACGCCCGGCGCGTCCGGTCCACGGCGGGAGACCAGCAGCAGGTCCCGCACGCCGTGCCGTTCCACCAGCCGCCGCCCGACCAGGGCGCCCAGGGCTCCGGTGCCGCCGGTGACCAGCACGGTCCCGGAGCCGGCCTCGGACGGCCCGGCCGACGCCCCGGACGGACCGGCCGACGCCCCGGACGGACCGGCCGACGCCTCGGCCGTCCTGCGCGCCAGGCGAGGTGCCAGTACGGTGCCCTCGCGCGCGACCAGCTGTGACTCGCCCGAAGCGACGGCCGCGGCCACCAACTCCCACCCGGAGAAACCCTCGTCGGCGTCCAGCAGCACGAACAGTCCTGGGTGCTCCGCCTGCGCTGAACGCACCAGCCCCCACACCGACGCGGCGACGACCCCGGCCACCTCGGTGCCCGCATCCGGACCCGCCGCACCACGCGTGACCAGCACCAGGCGGGAACCCGCGAAACGCTCGTCTGCCACCCATCCCCGCACCAGACCCAGCACCCGGCCCGACGACTCCCGCACCGACCCCGGCACATCCACAGAACCTGCTTCGCACGAGACCACCACGAAGTCGGGCACCGGCTCCCCCGCCGCCACCGCCACCCCCAACGCGTCCACATCCGCGAACCCGGAGAGCCCCGCCACCGGCTCACCCAGGAAGACCCACCGGGAGTCGCCGTCGTCCGGGGTGGCCGTGACCTCCACCCAGTCGACGCCGTGCGGTACGGCCGTCGCCTGGCCGCCGGCCGTACCGGCCAGCGATTCGAGCGGGACGGGACGGACCCGCAGGGAGTCCATCGAGAAGACCGGCCGGCCGGAGACGTCGGCGGCCTCGATGGCGCACCCGTCGTCGCCGGCGGACTCCAGCCGGACCCGGAGCACGCGGGCACCGGCGGCCGACAGCCGCACGCCGCGGAACTCGAACGGCAGCCGCAGCTCCCCGGCCCCGTCGGCGATCAACAAGGGGTGGAACATCGCGTCCAGCAGCGCCGGATGCAGCCCGAACCCCGCCACCTCCACCTCGTCGTCCACCGAGACCTCGGCGAACAGCTCCCCGTCCCGGCGCCAGACTCCTCGCACGCCCTGGAACACCGGACCGTACTCGTAGCCGAGATCGGCCAGCCGCTCGTACCCGCCTTCGAGCGCCACCACCGACGCCCCCGCAGGCGGCCACACCCCCGCCCAGTCGCAGGTGCCTGTCGCACCGCCGTCCACGGCCACGGCTCCGGAGACGTGGCGGGTCCACGCGGCCTCGTGGTCGTCGGCCGGGCGGGAGTACACCCGTACGGGCCGCGTGCCGGCGTCGTCCGCCCGCTCGACGACGACCTGCAACGCCAGCGCGCCCTGCTCCGGCAGCACCAGCGGCGCCTCGAACATCAGCTCCTCGACGAGGTCGCAGCCGAGCTGGCCGCCGGCCTCAAGGACGAGATCGACGAAGGCCGCGCCCGGCAGCACGGTCGCGCCGAGCATCACGTGGTCGGCCAGCCACGGCGAGCCGGTGACCGACAGGCGGCCGGTGAACACCGTCGTACCGTCGTCGGCGACGTCGACCACGGCCCCGAGCAGGGGGTACCCGAGCCCGCGCAGCCCGGCCGACGAGACGCCCGCCGCACGTACCGGGGGGTAGAGCCAGAAGCGCTCGCGGTCGAACGCGTACGTCGGAAGGTCGACGTCCGTGCCGCCCGACAGCGCGGGCCAGTCGACGGCCACGCCCGCCACGCACGCCTGCGCGAGGCAGGCGACCAGCGCGTCAGGCTCGGGCCGCTGCCGCCGGTTGAGGGAGATGACCGAGGCGTCCTGCGCGGTGACGCAGTCGTGGGCCATGCCGGACAGGACCGCGTCCGGCCCGACCTCGATGTAGGCGCTCACGCCGTCGGACTCCAGCCGCCCGATCATCGCGTGGAACATGACGGGCCGGCGGACCTGTTCGAGCCAGTACTCCGGCTCCGTCCAGGAGGCGTCCCCGCCGAGGTTGGTGGCGAACGGGATCCGCGCCTCGCCGAAGTCCACGCTCCCCAGCTCGGCGGCGAACTCGGCGAGCATCGGCTCCATCAGCGGGGAGTGGAAGGCGTGGCTGACCGGAAGCCGCCGGGTGCGCCGGCCGAGCTCCCGCCACTCGTCGGCCACCGCGAGGCACACCTCCTCCACGCCGGAGACGACCACGCCGGTGGGGCCGTTGACCGCGGCGATCCCCACCAGGTGCTCCTGGCCGGTCAGGGTGGGGGCGACCTCGTCCTCGGCGGCCTCGATGGCGACCATCGCGCCGGGCTCGTCGAGCGCCTGCATCAGGCGGGCGCGGGCGGTGATCAGCCGCGCGGCGTCGGCCAGCGACCAGATCCCCGCGACGTGCGCGGCGGCGAACTCGCCGACCGAATGCCCGGCCACGAAGTCGGGCGTGACGCCGAGGGACTCCAGCAGCCGGAAGGCGGCCACCTCGTAGGCGAACAGCGCCGGCTGGGTGTAACAGGTCTCGTTCAGCCGCTCCGCCTCGGGCGTGCCCGGCTCGGCCCACATGACCTCGCGCAACGGGCGGTCGAGGTGGGCGTCGACCGCGGCGCAGACCTCGTCGAGCGCCTCGGCGAACACCCGCGACACGGCGTACAGCTCGCGCCCCATCCCGAGGCGCTGCCCGCCCTGGCCGGTGAACAGGTACGCCAGCCTCGGCTTCTCCTGGGCGATCCCCTTGACCACCTCGGCCACCGGCTTGTCGCGCAGGTGGTCGCCGAGGCCCGCGATCAGGGCGTCGCGGTCGTGGCCGAGGACGACGGCACGATGCTCGAACAGCGAGCGGCCGGAGGCCAGGGAGTGCGCCACGTCGGCCGGGCGCAGGGTTTCGTCGGCGGTGACGAAGTCGTGCAGCCGGGCGGCCTGCGCGCGCAGCGACGCGGCGCTGTGTGCGCTGATCACCCAGGCCAGCGGGGCCGCGCCGGGGCCCGCCGTCACGATGGGCGGGGCGGCGGGGGTACTCGGCCGTTCTGGGGCCTCCTCCAGGATGACGTGGGCGTTCGTGCCGCCGATGCCGAACGACGAAACCCCGGACCGGCGCGGGTGGCCGTCGCGCGACCACTCGCGGGGCTCGGTCAGCAGCCCGACGCCGCCCGCCGACCAGTCGATGTGCGGTTCGCTCTCGTCGACGTGCAGCGTGCGCGGCAGCACCCCGTGCCGCATCGCCATCACCATCTTGATCACGCCGGCGACGCCGGCGGCGGCCTGGGTGTGGCCGATGTTCGACTTCACCGAGCCGAGCCACAGGGGACGGCCGGCGCGCCGGTTGCGTCCGTAGGTGGCCATGAGCGCCTGGGCCTCGATCGGGTCGCCGAGCCGGGTGCCCGTGCCGTGCGCCTCCACGGCGTCGACGTCGCGGGTGTCGAGGCGGGCGTCGGCCAGCGCCTGCTCCACCACGCGCTCCTGAGCCGGGCCGTTCGGGGCGGTCAGCCCGTTGCTCGCGCCGTCCTGGTTGACCGCCGATCCCCGGATCACCCCGAGGATCCGACGCCCGTTGCGCTGGGCGTCCGACAGCCGCTCCAGGGCCAGCACCCCCACGCCCTCGGCCCACGCCGCGCCGTCCGCCGTCGAGGAGAACGACTTGCACCGCCCGTCGGGGGCCAGCGCACGCTGCCGGGAGAACTCCACGAACGAGTCGGGGGTGGACATCACGGTCACGCCGCCCGCCAGGGCCAGCGAGCACTCCCCGCGCCTGAGCCCCTGCACCGCCAGGTGCATCGCCACGAGCGACGACGAGCACGCCGTGTCGACCGCGATCGACGGGCCTTCGAGGCCGAAGGTGTACGAAACCCGCCCCGGCAGCACGCTGGCCGCGCTGGAGACCATGAGGATGCCCTCGACCGCCTCGGGGACGGCGCCGCCGGTGAACCGCAACGAGTAGTCGTTGTACATGTTGCCGACGTAGACGCCGGTGCGGCTGCCGCGCAGGCTCGCCGGGTCGATGCCGGCCCGTTCGAACGCCTCCCAGGACGCCTCCAGCATCAACCGGTGCTGCGGGTCGGTGGCCAGCGCGCCACGCGGGCTCATCCCGAAGAACCCCGCGTCGAAATCCCCCGCGTCATACAGAAACCCGCCATGCCGCGTGTACGACTTCCCCAACGCCTCAGGATCAGGGTCGTACAACCCCTCCACATCCCAGCCCCGATCGACCGGAAAATCCCCGATCGCATCCCCACCCGAGACCACCAGATCCCACAGATCCTCAGGACTGGCCACACCACCCGGATAACGACACGCCATCCCCACGATGGCGATCGGCTCATGCCGCCGATCCTCGACGCCGGTCAGGCGCTGGCGGGTCTCCGCGAGTTCGACGGTCACACGCTTGAGGTAGTCGCGTAGCTTTTCCTCATTGGCCATGATCGGGCCTTTCCAGGGAGGATCTCAGGGGAGACGTCATGGTTCGGTCGTCGATGAGAGCGAAGATCTCCTCATCGGAAGCGGAATCGATCTTCTCCACCACGTCCTCGGCGGCGCTCGCGCCGCTCGTACCGGAGGCGAACCTGGTGATCAGACCGGCGCCGAACCTGGTGACGGCGCTCTGCGCGATGGCGACGAGCTTGCCGCGAATGGCCTCCGCGTCCTCGCTGGCGCCCGAGAGCATCGACTCGACGCGTTCCACGGCCCCGCGCAGCGTGTCCTCCGGTGAGGGGGCCGCGGGTGCCAGCGTGCGGAAGAGGTAGTCGGTCAGGGCGGTGACGTTCGGATGGTCGAAGACCAGCGTCGCGGGCAACCGCAGTCCGGTGTCGCCGTTGAGCCGGTTGCGCAGCTCCACCCCGGTCAGCGAGTCGAACCCCAGCTCGTTGAACGCCCGGTCCACCCCGACGTTCTCGACGCTGCCGTGCGCGAGGACGGCCGCCACGTGCGACCGCACCAGATCGGCCAGGTGCCCGCGCGCCTCCGCCTCGGCCATCGCGGCGAGGCGCTCGACAAGGCCGGCCGATCCGGCCGCCGTCGATGCCGCGCCGGCCGCCGTGGCGGTGGCGGCGCGTCGCAGCGCGCGTACCATGCCGCGCAGCACCGACGGCAGCTCGCCCCTCTCGGCGCGGGCGCGCAGGGCGGTGTTGTCCCATTTGGCGGCGACGACCAGCGGTCCGGGCGAGGCGAGCGCCGAGTCGAACAGCTCAAGGCCCTGCTCGACGGTCAGCGGCGCGATGCCCGAGCGGGTGAGGCGGGCGGTGTCCGCGTCCGACATCTGCCCCGACATCCCGGTGCCGACCGTGTCCCACAGGCCCCACGCCACCGACACCGCGGGCAGGCCGAGCCCGCGACGGTGCGCCGCGAGGACGTCCAGGAACACGTTGGCGGCGGCGTAGTTGCCCTGGCCCGGGTTCCCGACCACGCCCGCCACCGAGGAGAACACCACGAACCACGAGAGCGGGAGTTCGCGGGTCAGCTCGTGCAGGTACCAGGCCGCGTCCACCTTCGGGGCGAACACCGAGTCGAGCCGCTGCGCCGACAGCCCCTCCACGGTGGCGTCGTCCAGGACGCCCGCCGTGTGCACCACACCGGTCAGCGGGCCCTGTGAGGGGATCGAGTCCAGCAGTGCCGCGAGCGCGTCGCGGTCGGACACGTCGCACGCCGCCACCGTGACCCGCGCCCCGAGCCCCTCCAGCCGGGACACCAGCTCACCGGCTCCCGGCGCGTCGGGCCCGCGCCGCGACACCAGCAGCAGGTTCCTGGCGCCGTGCCGTTCCACCAGCCGCTGGGCGACCAGGCTTCCGAGCCCGCCCGTGCCGCCGGTCACCAGCACGGTCCCCGATCCCACGTCCGAGGGTCCGGCGGGCGTCGTCTCGACCACCCGGCGCGCCAGGCGGGGGACCATGAGCTTCCCGTCGCGCGCGACCAGCTGCGACTCGCCCGCGGCGATCGCCGAGGCGACCAGCTCCCACCCGGAGAAGCCGGCGTCGGCGTCCAGCAGGACGAACCGCCCCGGATGCTCGGCCTGCGCCGAGCGCACCAGCCCCCACACCGGCCCGGCGACCACGGCAGGGACCATGCCGCCCGCCGGGTCGAAGACGCCACGGGTCAGGAACACCAGGCGGCACCCGGAGAAGCGCTCGTCCCCCACCCAGGCCTGCACGAGGTCGAGGGCCTGGTACATGCCGTCGCGCACCGAGTACGGCACGTCGTCGGCATCGGCTTCCGGCAGGTAGGGGACAAGGACGACGCTCGGGACCTCGCCCGCGGTCATCTCGGCGAGCGAGGCGAGGTCGTAGTAGCGCGGAGCGCCGGCTCCGGCCCTGCCCAGCTCCTCTGTGATCTCGTCGGCGAAGCCGTCGTACCCGACCACGGCCCATCGCTGGTCGGCGAGGCCGGTCCCCGGCACCGCGAGGTCCACCCAGTCGACGGTGTAGGAGGCCGCGTCAGGCGCGGTGCGCGAGGCTCCGCCGCCTCCCGGGACGCGGCGCAGCGTCAGCGCGTCGACGCCCGCCACCCGGTTCCCGGCGCCGTCGTGGATCACCAGGGACACCCGGTCGTCACCGAGGTCGGTGATCCGCACCCGGGACGCCTCGGCGCCGAGCGCGGACACGCGCACCCCGCTCCAGGAGAACGGCAGCAGCAGCGAGGGCTCGTCCTTCGCCGCCTGTTCCGAGTCGAGCACCAGCAGGTGCAGCGCCGCGTCCAGCAGCGCCGGATGGAACGTGAACCGGCCCGCGTCCGCGCGGACGTGCTCCGGCAGCGCCACCTCGACGTACGCGCCGCCGTCCACGCGCCAGGCGGCCTTGAGCCCCTGGAACGCCGGACCGTACTCGTAACCGCCCTCGGCGAGCCGCTCGTACACCTCGTCCAGGTCGACCGCGAGGCCGTCCGCCGGGGGCCATCCGGCGAGGCGCTCGGTGGCCGCAGTGGTGAGCGCGGCGGTGCTCGCGGTGGCGAGCGTGCCGGTCGCGTGACGGGTCCAGGTGGCCTCGGGGTCGCCCGCGTGGCGGGCGTACACGGTCAGGGCGCGCCTGCCGTCGGCGTCCGGGCCGCCGACCGCGAGCTGCACCTGGACGGCCCCGGCCTCGGGCAGGAGCAGCGGGGCTTCGAGCGTCAGGTCCTCCACCTCGTCACAGCCCGCCGTGGTGGCCGCTTCGAGGGCCAGCTCGACGAAGGCGGTGCCCGGCAGCAGCACCTCGCCGTCCACCACGTGGTCGGCGAGCCACGGCATCGCGCCGCGCGACAACCGCCCGGTGAGCAGGAACCCGTCGTCCCCTGCCAGGGGTACGACCGCGCCGAGCAGAGGGTGCCGGGAGGCGTCCATGCCGCTCGCGGCGACGTCCGCGGTGGCGGCGGCGCCGTCGATCCAGTACCGGCGGTGCTCGAAGGGGTAGGTGGGCGGCTCGACGTGGCGGTACGGCCCGGAGCCGAACGCCTTCGCCCAGTTCACCTCGGCGCCGAGCACGTACGCCTGACCCGCCGCCATCAGGAACCGGCGCCAGTCGCCCTCACCCCGGCGAAGCGTCCCGGTGGCGCCTCCGGGTGTCCCGGCGGTCTCCAGGGTGTCCTGGATGTGCCCGGTCAGCACGGGGTGCGGGCTGGCCTCGATGAACAGCGGGGTGCCGTGCCCGGCGAAGGCCCGGATCCCCTCTTCGAACCGCACCGGGTTGCGCAGGCTGGTGTACCAGTACGCGGCGTTCAGCTCGGCGGGGTCGATGAACGCGCCCGCCAGCGAGGAGCAGAAGGCGACGTCGGTGGGGCGCGGCGCGACCTCGTCCAGTGTGGCCAGCAGCTCCTCGCGGAGCGCCTCGATGTGCGGCGTGTGGGCCGCGTAGTCGATCGCCACCCGGCGGGCCCGCACGGTGTCGCCGCAGGCGGCGGCGAACTCCTCCAGCGCGTCGAGGTCGCCGGCCACCACCGTGCTGGCAGGGCCGCTGTGGACCGCCACCCAGAGCCGGTCCGACCACGGCTCCAGCAGTTCCCGCGCCCGTACGGCCGGCAGTGACACCGCCAGCATGCCGCCGCTGTGCCCGAGTTTCATCAGCGCCTGGCTGCGCAGGGCCACGACCTTCGCCGCGTCCTCCAGCGTCAGCGCCCCCGCGACGCACGCCGCGGTGATCTCTCCCTGGGAGTGCCCGATCACGGCGGAGGGGTCGACCCCGAGCGACTTCCACAGCTCCGCGAGCGACGCCATGACCGCGAACAGCACCGGCTGGATGACGTCGGAGCCTTCCAGCGCCGGTACCGCCTGCCCGCCGCGCAGCACCCTCTCGACCGACCAGCCCGTGTACTGCTCCAGCGCCTGATCGCACCGCCGCAGGTGGGTGCGGAAGACCTCGCTGTGGTCGAGCAGGTCGACGGCCATCCCGGCCCACTGCGAGCCCTGCCCGGGGAACACGAACACCGGGCGCACGTCCGAGCCCGCCACCCCGCGCACCACGGTCGCGTGCGGCGCGCCGTCCGCCAGCGCCGCCAGGCCCGCGACCAGCTCCTCCCGGCCCTCCGCGACCACCACCGCGCGATGGGCGAACCCGGGCCGCCTCGCCAGCACCCGCCCGGCCGCCACCAGATCACCCGGCTCGGCGCCCTCCGCGTACGAACGCAACCGGCCCGCCTGAGCGCGCAACGACGCCTCGGACTTCGCCGACACCACCCACACGAGCCGGCCACCCGTGGCATCCGTCGCATCAGTCGCATCCGTCACATCCGTCGCATCCGGCACGACGGGAGCCGGGACCCCCTCCAAGATCACATGCGCGTTCGTCCCGCTGATGCCGAAGCCGGAGACGGCGGCCCGCAGGGGCCGGTCGTCCGGCAGCTCCACCGGTTCGGTGAGCAGCCGCACCGAGCCGGCGCTCCAGTCGACGTGCGGAGTCGGCTCCTCCACGTGCAGCGTGGACGGCAGCGTCCGGTGCTCCAGCGCCTTGATCATCTTGATCACGCCGCCGACGCCGGCGGCCGCCTGGGTGTGGCCGATGTTCGACTTGAGCGATCCGAGCCAGACCGGGCGCTCCGCGTCCCGGTTCTCCCCGTACGCGGCGATGATCGACTCGGCCTCGATGGGGTCTCCGAGCCGCGTGCCGGTGCCGTGCGCCTCGACCACGTCGACGTCGCCCGGGGTGAGCCGGGCGTCGGCGAGCGCCTGCCTGATCACCTCCCGCTGGGCCTGTCCGCTCGGGGCGGTCAGGCCGTTGCTCGCGCCGTCTTGGTTGACCGCGCCGCCCCGGATCACGGCGAGTACGGGGTGTCCACGGCGAAGGGCGTCGGACCGGCGCTCCAGCAGGAGCATTCCCGCGCCCTCGCCCCAGCCCGTGCCGTCCGCGGCGGCGGAGAACGCCTTGCAGCGGCCGTCTGGAGCGAGACCGCCCTGGCGGCTGAACTCGACGAACATCCCAGGGCTGGACATCACCGTCGCGCCGCCGGCCAGCGCCAGCGAGCACTCCCCGCGCCGCAGCGCCTGCACCGCGAGGACGATCGCGACCAGCGAGGACGAGCACGCGGTGTCCACGGTGATCGCGGGGCCCCGCAGGCCCAGGGCGTACGCGATCCGCCCGGACGCGACGCTGAGCGCGGTGCCGGTGAGCAGGTGCCCGTCGGCGGTTCCCGTGGACTGGTGGAGCCGGGGGCCGTAGTCGGAGGCCATGGCGCCGACGAACACTCCGGTGGCCGACTCCCGCAGCTCGGCGGGGTCGAGGCCGGCCCGCTCGACGGTCTCCCAGCAGATCTCCATCAGCAGCCGCTGCTGGGGGTCCATGGCGGCCGCCTCGCGGGGGCTGATGCCGAAGAACCCGGCGTCGAACTGGTCCGCGTCGTGCAGGAAACCGCCCAGCCTGGTGTCACTGGTGCCGGACCGGTCGGGGCCCCCCGCGAACAGCGCGTCGAGGTCCCAGCCGCGATCGGACGGGAACTCCGTGACCGCGTCGGTGCCGGTGCGGACGAGCCGCCACAGCTCGTCCGGGGAGGCGACGCCTCCGGGGTAGCGGCAGCCCATGCCGACCACCACGATCGGGTCGCTCTCCTCCCCCGCGCGCTCCTCGGCCGCCGCTTCGGACGGCCCGTCGTGGAGCAGCCCGTACAGGTGGTCGATGAGCCGGTCGGGGGTCGGCTGGTCGTACAGCAGGCCGGTCGGCAGCCGCAGCCCGGTGGCGGTCCGCAGCCGGGTGCGGAGGTCTTCCAAGGTGGCCGACTCGAAGCCGAGGTCCTTGAAGGTCCTGGACGGCTCCACGGCCCGGGTGTCCTGGTGCCCGAGCAGCACGGCGGCGGTGGTCAGCACCAGCTCACGCACCGCGCGCCGCGAGAGCCCGTCCGGGGTCCACGGGCCGGCGGGCGTCACCGGCACGGCGGGCGTCACCGGCACGGACGGCGCGGGGCCGGCCTCGGCGGCCGGGCGGCCGGGGCGCCGGGCGTCGATCGCGGGCCAGTACCGCTCCCGCTGGAACGCGTAGGTGGGCAGGTCGACCAGCCGCGCGCCCCGCACGCCGCCCAGCCCGGACCCACGTGGGCCGGACCCGCGGGAGCCGGACTCGTGCCGATCGGACTCTCGGGTGCCGGGCTCGCGGGTGCCGGGCTCGCGGGTGCCGGGCTCGCGGGGGCCGGTCCAGGTGACGGCGGCTCCGTGGGTGTACGCCTCGGCCAGGGACCGCAGGAACCGGTCCGGCCCACCGTCGCCCCGGCGCAGGGTGCCGACGACCGCCGCGTGCCTCTCGGCCTCCTCGATCGTCTCCTCGATGCCGGCCGTGAGCACCGGGTGCGGGCCGCATTCGACGAACAGGCCGCAGCGCTCGTCGAGCGCCCGCCGGGTGGCCTGGGCGAACAGCACCGGCCGGCGCAGGCTGCGGTACCAGTAGTCCGCGTCGAGCCCGGCGGTGTCCATCGGCTCGCCGGTCAGCGTGGAGACGAACAGTGTGCCGGTGCTCACAGGGCGGATGGGCGCCAGCGCGCGGAGCACCTCGTCGCGGATCTCCTCGACCTCGGCGGAGTGCGACGCGTAGTCGACCGGGAGGAGCTTCGTGCGGTACCCGGCGGCCGACAGGCGGCCTCCGAGCTCGGTGAGCGCCTCCAGCGTCCCGGAGACCACCACGGAACGAGGCCCGTTGTAGGCGGCCACTGCCACGTGCGGGTCCAGCGGGAGTATCGCCCGCTCCACGACGTCGAGCGGGGCCGCGACCGACATCATGCCGCCCCGGCCGGTGATGCCGGCGATGGCGCGGCTGCGCAGCGCGACGACCCTGGCGGCGTCGGTGAGGGACAACGCGCCCGCGACGGTCGCCGCCGCGATCTCCCCCTGGGAGTGCCCGACGACCATGTGGGGCTCGACGCCGTGGGCCTTCCACAGCCCGGCGAGCGAGACCATGACCGCCCACAGCGCCGGCTGGACCACGTCGACGCGGTCGAGCGTGACCGCTCCTTCGCCGGGAGCGGACCCGCCGTCGCGGTCGGGGCCGGGGGCGTCGTGCGTTCCCCTCAAGACGTCGAGCAGCGAGTAGTCGGTGAACGGTTCGAGCGCTTCCGCGCACTCCGCGATCCGCTGGGCGAACACGGGCGAGCCGGTGAGGAGGTCGCGTGCCATCGCCGGCCACTGCGACCCCTGTCCGGGGAAGACGTACGCGCTACGGCCGGCGGTCACCGAACCGGTGACCACCGATTCGGCGGGGAGCCCGGCGGCGAGCGCTTCCAGTCCGACGAGCCGGGCGGCGCGGCCCGCTCCGAGGACCACCGCCCGGTGCTCGAACGCGGTACGGCCGCGGACCAGGGTCAGCGCCACGTCGGCGGTCGCGACCGACGGGTCCTCGCTGACGCGGGTGTGCAGCCGCCGCGCCTGGGCCCGCAACGCGACGGCGGACCGCGCGGACAGCACCCACGGCACGTCCTCACTCACGAGCGCGACCGGCACGACGGGTTCACCGGTCCGCGCGGCCACGTCGCCGGTCTGCGCGAGTTCACCGGTCCGCGCGGCTCCGCCGGTCCGTACGGATTCGCCGGGGGACGCGCCGTCGTGGGCGGGGGGTGCCTCGCTGAGGATCAGGTGGCAGTTGGTGCCGCCCATTCCGAAGGAGCTGACGCCCGCGACCAGGGGCCGCTCGTCCGAGGGCCAGGGGCGGGCGGACCGCACGACCCGCAGGCGGAGCTCGTCCAGGGGGATCTCGGGGTTGGGGGTCGCGAAGTTCAGGCTCGGCGGCAGCTCGCGGTGCCGCAGGCTCAGCGCCACCTTCAGCAACCCCGCGATGCCCGCGGCGCCTTCGAGGTGGCCGATGTTGGTCTTGACCGAGCCGACCAGCAGCGGCGCGGTGTCCGGTCGCCCGTCGCCGTCGGCGGCGCCGAGCGCGGACGCCTCCACGGGGTCGCCGACCTTGGTGCCGGTGCCGTGCAGCTCCACGTACTGGACGTCGGCGGGCACGACCCCGGCGTGCGCGCGGGCCAGCGTGATGACCTCTCGCTGGGCACGCCCGCTCGGCACCGTCAGCCCGTCGCCGCCGCCGTCGTTGTTGACGGCGCCGCCGAGGATCACGCAGTGCACCTGGTCCCCGTCGGCCACCGCCGCCGAGAGCGGCTTGAGCACGACCAGCGCGCCGCCCTCGCCGCGTACGTAGCCGTTGGCGCGGCTGTCGAAGACGTAGCAGCGGCCGTCCGGCGACAGCGCCCCGAAGCTGCCGATCGCGGCGGTGGTCTCCGCCAGGAGGTTGAGGTTCACGCCACCGGCGAGCGCGAGCCGGGTCTCGCCGCGGCGCAGGCTCTCGCAGGCCATCTGCACGGCCACCAGCGACGACGACTGGCCGGTGTCGAGGGTCAGGCTCGGGCCGTTCAGCCCGAGGAAGTAGGAGACCCGGTTGGCGATCATGGCGCGGTTGGCGCCGGTGTAGGTGTGCCGGCCCAGCCCTCCCTCGCCCAGCCGGTCCTGCAGCGCGGCGTAGTCGTTGGAGATCGCCCCGAGGAAGACGCCGGCGGCCGTGCCGCGCAGGGCGCCCGGAACGATCCGCGCGTTCTCCAGCGCCTCCCACGACAGCTCCAGCGTCAGCCGCTGCTGGGGGTCCATGGCCGCGGCCTCGTTCGGCGAGATCCCGAAGAACGCGGCGTCGAAACGGTCCACGTCCGGGACGAAGCCGCCCCGGGGGTACTCGATGGCTGTGGTGTGCGGCCACCGGCCTTCCGGCACCGTGGTCACCGCGTCCACGCCGTCGCGCAGCAGTCGCCAGAACCCCTCGGGGTCGTCCGCTCCGGGCAGCCGGCAGGACATGCCGACGACGGCGACCGGCTCCGCGGCCGGGAGATCAGGACGGGGGTCCGACCGGCCGGACTCGTCGGCCGTCGTGCCGGTCAGATGAATCGACTCACCAACCATCAACGTGCCACCTCAAGCCTCGGGCATCACCAACATGACACCGCCGGTTTCTATAAAGACACCGCGCAGGAATGATGGACAGCAGTGGGGATTTGCGACTATTGAATAGTTACTGCGACCTTAATGGCAGCTCTCCAGCCGGGGCCACGGGCGCATGTTGGCACATTGTTGCCAGTAGCAAGCTGCCATCGCTCGCGTGTGGTATTCGCACTTGACGTGGGCGTTCGCGGTGAAGATGCTGGGCCTTGCGAAGGGATCGCGCGCTTACGGTCGCGGTGGCCGCTCACGGCCATTCCCACTACGCGGCACCGGTGCGCCCACCCAAAGGAACGGCCTTCGCGTCCCAATTCCTCGACCTCGGATGAACACCGGATATTCGTACCGCGGCCGGCGCGATCCGTAATGGACGGCAGAGCTGCCTCTTCAGGAGAGGGCCCTCGAATGAGCGTTCTCCATCCTCCCCCGCGATCCGGAATACGAGCGCACGGGCCATTGCTCGCCGCGGTCGCCGGGTCGGGCGTGGCCGGGTTCGTCGCGCTCGTGTGGAGCGGCATGCCCGCGATGGTGGTGACCCTGGGGGTGACCGACCTGGCCGTCGCCGTCCTGATGGTCACGCGGCGGTTCGAGGATCCCGCGATGGCCTCGGCGATCCGGCTCGGCCTGGTGCTGTCGCTGGCCGGCATGGCGCTCGGCTTCTCCATGACGACCTCCACCCCGGCGCTGGACTCCCTGCGTGCGGGCCCGGCGGACGGCGTCGCCGGCGCCCACAGTGTGGGCGTGCCCGACGGGGGGCCGGGCCTGCCGATCGTCGGCTGGAGCACGTCCGGGGGCGACCTGAGGGTGGCGTACTTCCTCGGGATCCACGCGCTCCAGGCGCTGCCGCTGCTCGCAGTGGCGCTCGTAGCATTGGCGCTCCGCACGGCGTGGGTGCGCCCCGAGCGGGTCCGAGTACGGCTTATCCGCGTGGCAGCCGGCACGTACACGGGCGTCGTCGCCGTGGCCGCCTGGCAGGCGCTCCGGGGACAGCCCCTGACGAGCCCCGACGCGGCGACCCTTGTCACCTTTGTGACGCTTCTGGAAATAGCGGCCGCCGCCGCAGCGGTGGTGCTGTGGATGGGGCGGCGAGACACGGCAGGTGCCCCGACGAGTGCTCCGGAGGAGACGATATGTCCGTCGACGCCCCCCTCAGTCACGGCCAGCTCTTCAGCTGGCGAGAGATAGCGAGGTATCCACAGGACTGGCTGCGCGATGCCAACCTCCCGACGGCATGGGACCTGAGAGGGCTCCCGCTCGACCGGGTGACGGCGGCGTTGCGGCTGCTGGTCGACAGGCACGAACCGCTGCGGACCACCTACCACGTGGCGGACGGGCAGCCGGTGCAGCGGATCCACCCCACCGTCACGTTGCCCATCGAGCGCGTCGACCGCGTGGTGGCCAGCCGCGACGTTCCCGAACAGGCCAAGGACGAGCTGTCCGCCATCGGGTTCCCGATGACCGGCGCCCTGGGCTGGCGGGGCGTGCTCGTCACCACCGACGGCGCCCCGGTCTTCCTCGCCCTCTCCTTCTCCCACCTGATCCTCGACGTGTGGTCGATCCACCACCTCCAGGACCAGTTCCGGGCCCTGGTCGCCGACCCGCGCGCCACCGCGCGCATGGGGCCGTCGCCCCGCGAGCTCGCGCGGCAGCAGCGGACCAACGGGGTGTGGCGCGAGCGGCAGGAGAGCTCCGAGCGATACTGGCGGCGCGTCCTCGCCGACGGCCTGATGGACGAGCTCCCGACGCTGCCCGCGGGCGTGAAGCGCAACCGCTTGGAGGCGACGCTGCACTCGCGCCGGCTCGGCGGGCTCGCCTCCGAGGCCGCCAGGCGTCTCGGCGTCACCGCCCCGTCTGTGGTGACGGCCCTGATCGCCGCGGGACTCGCGCGGTACACGGGCACCGGCCGGGTCACGCTGAGCCTCATGGCCTCGAACCGGTTCGCCCCGGAACACCAGGACATCGTCAGCACGATGAACCAGCTGATCCCGGTCGTCGTCACCGTCGACCACGGGTCCTCGCTGGCCGAGCACATCAAGCGCGTGCACTGGGCGGGCGCCCGGTCCTACCGGTACTCCTGCTACGACTTCGACCGCGTGGCCGCCATCGCCGCCGAGGTCGCGGCGCGGGACGGCAAGAGCCCGTCCCACGACTGCTGGGTCAACCACCTGTTCCGGTGCTGGATCAACTACGTCCAGCTCGACCGCCACCCCTCGGACCCGGCCGACCCGGCCCCGGCGGAGCTGCTCTGGACTCCGCTCGCGCAGCAGTACGGGCAGGCCTTCCGCGTGCGCGTGTCGGTGCAGGGCGGCCGTACCAGCGTCCTGCTGCTGGCCGACCCCACCGTCGTCCCGCCCGACGGCATGATCGGCATCTTGCGCGCCCTCGCCTTCGGCGCGCAACTGGCGGCGACCAACCCCGAAAGCACCCTGAAGGACCTCTGGGACGTCCGCAGCGAGGACCTCGCACCGTCGCTGTTCCCGCAGGAGCTCCCCACACCGCCGAACCAGGCCGAGGAGTAGGCGCAGGCGGCTCAGGGGCTTGGAAAGCTCCGGTCGGGCTATCGGAGAACCGTCCAGCGTGCCGGTTCCCGGAGGACCGCCGCGGCGCCTTCCAGGTCGGCAAGCCGGGCCGCAAGCGTTGCCTCGGCGAGACGAGGCGGGAGCGCCGTGCTGAATTTGAGTCCGTTGAGGGCCTTGTGGTCGACCTCTGGGAGGGAGAACCGGGTGGCCGCATCCGCTACGGCCATCTCCCATTGGCGTGGCTCGGGAGGCGGGGTGACCGGCTCGAGGCTGGCAGCGGGGCCGAGCGTTGTCGTCGTGGCAGCCATTCTCGGCCGGATACATGTCGACGTCCGGGCGGCGGCGAAGTGATCGCGTTCGAAGCGGATGGCTTTGCGGGTCAGGCTCCGTAGGCGTCGGGGTCCGGGCCGGTGCGGGTTCCCGTGTCGAGTGTGGCCAGGTCGCGGTGGTCGTCGTTGGTCAGCTGGAAGTCGAAGACGTCCATGTTCGAGCGGATGCGTTCCGGTGTGACGGATTTCGAGATCACGATGTTGCCCAGTTCGATGTTCCAGCGCAGCAGGATCTGTGCCGTGGTCTTCTCGTGGCGTTCGGCGACGGCGGCGACGGTCGGATCAGAGACGAGGTGGCCGTGCCCAAGGGGGCTCCATGCCTGGGTGGCAATGCCGTGACGTGCGTCGAACTCGCGAACTCGGGCTTGAGGCAGTCGTGGATGCAGCTCAACCTGGTTGACGGCTGGCACCGTGTCCGTTTCCGCGACGATTCGCTCCAACGTGGCGGGGGTGAAGTTGGAGACGCCGATGGAGCGGGCCAGACCGTCGCTTTTGATTCTCTCCAGCGCCCGCCAGGTCTCGACGAACAGACCGCGGGACGGCACCGGCCAGTGGATCAGATACAGGTCGAGGTAGTCGAGCTTGAGGCTGGTGAGGCTCTTGTCCAGTGCGGCGAGGGTGGCGTCGTAGCCCAGGTCGGTATGCCAGACCTTGGTGGTGATGTGAAGCTGCTCGCGTGGGATTCCGGACGCGGCGATCGCCGCGCCGGTGCCGGGTTCGTTGCGGTAGTAGGCCGCGGTATCGATGGCCCGGTACCCGGCATCGAGGGCCGCCGCCACTGCGGGGGTGGCCTCGTGATCGGGCACCCGGAACACGCCAAAGCCGAGCTGCGGGATCGTGGTTCCGTCGTTGAGGGCGATGTCTGGGATGGCGGTCTCGGGCATCGATGCCCCCTTCCGTGATCGGGTCAGTCGGGGATCGGAAAGCGGTAGAACATGCGGACGGTGTCGGCGGCGATGACGGCGAGCATGACCTCGACGGCGCGGCCTTTGGTGTCGTAGACGATGCGGGTCAGATCCATGACCGGTGTCCCGCCGGGCAGTTGCAGAGACACGCTTTCCGGGCTGGTGGGCATGCGTGCGCTCCACTCCTCGCTGATTTCGGCAAGCGGGTCGCCTGCTTCGTCGAGGCGCGCGAAGCCGCCGCCGGGGCCGGACTTCTCCTCGGTGAGCCGGGTGCCCAGGGCGAGGTCGAGCGGGTAGTAGGAATCGGCCAGCTGGTGCGGCCGCCCGTCCACAACCGTGGTGCGCTTGCGCACCCACACGGGCCCGCCCTCGTCGATCCCGAAGGCCGTGGCGATGGCGGGCGGGGCGGGGACCTCGCCAAGTTCGCGGTAGAGCTGTTGGACCGACAAGCCCTGGCTGCCTGCCTCGGCGTCGTGGATGGCGGTGCCGCCGTGCTTCCACTTGCTGCGAGCGTACCGGTCAATGCCGTGGCGTTTGGGCTGGACGCGTTCGCGCACGAAGACGCCTTTGCCCTGTTTGGAGATAACGAGTCCCTGCTGTCGCAGCAAGTCGATGGCTTTGCGGGCAACGCCGCTGCTACACAGGTATCGCCTGGTGAGCTGCTCGTATGTGGGCAGTTGGTCGCCAGCGGCATACTCGCCGACCTCGATGCGAGCACGCAGGTCGTCGGCGATCCGGGTTTGGATGGACCGTTCGTCGGTGATTTCGCTTGCCACGGCCTCAAGGTATCAGCTGAACCGGTAGACCAGATCATAGCCAGACCACTTTGCTAGCAAAGTGCTTGACCGCTTGGATAGCCATCTCTACCGTCTTACCTGACGAGCGGTATTCCGCTTCGAACCTCGCCACAAGCGGACCCGTCCGGCGCTAGCGACGACCGGACGGGTCCTTGATCAGGAAGGCTCTCCTGACCCGTGTCCAAGCCTAGAACCATCCGTGTACGGCACCACGCCCCCCCGAGGCCGTTGGGGTGCCGCTGGTGCGGTCACCCTCCCTACGCGCACGACGCCGGCAGCCTGCCGCACCGCCACCACCAGTGGGAGCACCCCACCAACGCCCAGATGCGCGCCCGACTCGACGCGCGCCGCCACCTCGCGCTGAGCGGTTCGTTCCCGGCACCGCCCGCGTCGCGCCCCCCGGAGAGGGTCCGCCCGGCCGTCAGGCCGCAACCGCCCGCGTGCGCGAGCACCCCGCCCGGCCGTCGCCGGACGCCCGACATCAGGCTGCCCCAGAACCTGAAGCACCGGCAGGAGGCGGCGTGACGACCAGACCTCGACGCGATGACGACCATCAGCCGCAGGAGCTGTGGACGTGGTCCGCTGACGACCTGAACGGGCGCACCGTGTGCGGCGTGACCACTATCCCCGGGCGCGCGCGCCGGGCACTGCTGACCGCACTGCACACCATGCCGAACAAGGGCGAAGGGACGGTCCGCCAGGCCTGGCTGGACATATTCGCCTACCCCTACCCCTGCTACCGGTACGGGCCCGTCCTGATGCACGCCTACCGCGACAAGACGACCGGCCTGATCGTCTTGCAGGACGGCCCGCTACCGAGCGGCGTGGCCCCATGAACGGGCCCGGCGGCCGTCCCGCTTGCGAGGCTGACCCCGGAGGGCCGCCGCAGCGCGGCGGCCCTCGGCCGGTGCTGCGCGTCCCGTACGTGATCGCATGGTCGGAGGAGGCTGTCGCGCACCCACTGGTGTTCACCGAGCAGGGTCACACCCGGCGCCTCACCTATGTCGACCCCCGGCCATCTGACTGGGTTGACGGGATGCTACGCGCACGCATCGGGGTGGACCGGGGCGGCGAGCCGATGTGGCGGATGCTGAACGTCCGCAGGCAGTGGCTGTGCATGGAGGCGTTGCTGTGCCAGGTATGCGGGACATCGGGAAGGGATCTGGAGACCGGGCGGATCTGGTGGGTGATCACCAAGACCGGATTCCGGGCGACCAGCGAGGGCCGCGGGCTCACCAACGCCCCGCCCACCTGCCCCGCGTGCATCCCCGAGTCGCTCGCCACCTGCCCACAGCCGCAAAAGTCCTGGGAGGTGTACACCGCCGCGTCCGCCGAACCCGCGGGCGTACTGGCCGAGGTCTTCGAGCCTGACGCGAACAAGGTCGCTCGCCGCACCGGCCACAACATGTTCGTCAGGTACGACGAACCCGCCCGGCATCCCTTCGTACTCGCCACCCTGCTGGTGGTCACGCTCACCGACATGCGGCCCGAGCAGATCCCATAGACCCCGTTGCCCGATACCCGTGGCGGGCAGACCTAGTGTGTTCTGGAGGTAGATCATGCGGATGGCCCCTGCGGTCGCCGTGGCTGTGAGCGGCCCCGACAACGTCGGAAAGTCCACCCAGGCCAGACTCCTGGAACGGCGTTACCTCGCGCACAACCTCGGCCCCCTGGACGACTACGACCCCCGGTGGCGGCACGCCAAACGTCAAGGACTGGCCGCATGGTGGTTCCAAATGGCGCCGTTGCGCGAGGTCGTAGACGTGCTGGCCTGTTCCTACCTGGCTCGCTCGTCCGCCGCACAGGCCTGCCCGCCCGGCACGCTCGCGTTACTGGACCGAGGCATGACCATGCTGGAAGCCTCGGTGGTGGCCACCGTGGCCGTTCGAGAACAGGCGGACCACGCCGTGGCCATGGAGCGGGCCGGCCAGCTTCTGGGGCCCTACGCCTCCGACATCGCACGCGCGCAGCGAGTCGAACGCGAACTACTGCTCCTGCACGCCACCGACCCCCGCCGCGGAGCACACGTAGCACTCTCGCGAGAGCAGACCGTCACCGCCATGTACAGCCGCTACCAGCACGCTCTGAACGAGCACCTTCACCCGGTGTCGCACGACACGACGATCGTGGCGGGCGACCTCTCGATCATGGCCGTACACGCCGACCTATGCACTAAGCTGCGCCAACAATCCGTCGCTGTCTCCCCGCCTGCGATCAACGACCGGTGGACGGTGGCACTCGGCGGCCTGTCGGAATGCGGCAAGTCAAGCGCAGGCGACCACTTGCAGCACGAACACGGCTTCAACCGCCTGAAGATCGGCTACCTACTGGAGTGCGCCGCAGCCCGTCACCGGATCACCGACGTGTACGCCCTACCGGCCGCCGAACAGGCCGAACTGCTCGTGTTGGAGCTGGACCGAT
This sequence comes from Sphaerisporangium sp. NPDC049003, assembly GCF_043197795.1. Taxonomy (NCBI): domain Bacteria; kingdom Bacillati; phylum Actinomycetota; class Actinomycetes; order Streptosporangiales; family Streptosporangiaceae; genus Sphaerisporangium; species Sphaerisporangium sp. NPDC049003. Next base: position 91,831 of record NZ_JBICTU010000019.1, on the reverse strand, counting down.
ACGCCACCGCGCACCATTACCAGCACCAGTTCAGCATCGAAAGCCTGCACAGCTTCGACCTGACCCGTGAGCTTGGCAAGCTCCTCGGCGAGGCGCTCACTCTGGTCTACCTCGACGCGTCCACCGAGGTGCGCTGCCAGCGCGGCACCCAAGGCCCCGACGACGTCATCGAGCGGGACAAGACCAAGCGGGCCCGCGGGGCCCACCGCGTCCGCGACATCGCCGACGTCGTGGTCGACAACGGCCGCTCGCACACAGAGCTCGTCCACGCGTTGGACCGGCTGGTGCGCTGCCGGCTCTGGCAGGCCCACCGGCCGCGCGTGGTGCCCGCCGCGGAGCTCGGCCTCCCTGACCATCTCACCGACTTCCTCGAGTTCATGCTGCGCGCGGTGACCGTTCCGGGCGACGCGGCCACTCTGATCGCTGTCACCGGTTCCGGCGCCCGCGGCAAGTACCTGCAGGGATGGAGTGACCTCGACGTGCTCATCGTCGCCGCCCCGCCCGCGCTGCCCTCGATCGGGACGGCGCTACGGGACGCCCGTACCCGGCTCGACGGTGTCAAGCTGGGCCTTACCGTCGTCACGCCGGCTGAGTGCCAGGCTGGCGCCCTCACGTCCCGCCTGCTCTACACGATCGCTTCGATCGCCAGCGGCGCGCTCCCGGTGCTGTGGGCAGCACCCGGGTTCCATCTACCGCAGCCCGACCCTGACACGGTCATCGCCCGCACCCGGCGCGACGGCGCCACGGCCGCGATGGACCTGCGCCGCCTCCTGCTACGCGACTCGGTCGATGTGCGAGCGGTGTACAAGGTCGCCGCTCTCCTGGCGAAGATCGTGCTTCGCTGCGAGGGGCGGACCCACCATGGCGACGCCGACGCGCTCGATGCCTTCACCAAGCTTGCCCACCTGCCAGCCGGCCCTCTCGATCCGCGCCTCGACCCCACGGCCACCATCGCCCTGGCCGAACAGGTCATGACGTGGTGGCTGCATACCCTGGAGCCCACCCCATGACTGTCGGCATCGACGATCCCGCCGGCGGGTTCCACCATCACTCCGACGGCACCTTCCGCAAGCGCATGCCAACCGATCGTGCCCGCTGCGAGGCACAGGGATGGCAGTCCATCAGCGGTCACCTTCCGGTGGCTCCGCTGCTGGGCGACATCACGCACCCGTGCGGCGAGCACACCCTGATCTATGAGGACGTGTTCGCCGGCCGCCGATGCGAGTATCTGCTCGCCGACCTGATCAACAAGGCCGACCAGGACCACCGTGAGGCGCCCAAGGTGCGGCCGCTGGTCGACGCCGTCTGCGACAGCTGGCTGGACGCCGCCGCCGCCACCGGCAGCCTCGCCCCCATCGGGGACTGCCAGCCTGCTCTGTACTCAGCCCGCCTGGCACCAGGCGGTCGGCTGGACGCCTGGTACGGACCCATGACGCCGCTGGTCGTGGACACCGGCGCCTGCACGACCAAGCTCGACATCCCCGCCCTGCTGGTACAGCTTCGTGTAGATCTGGCACCCGGCGCGGTATGCGCCACTGCGGTCACCCAAGGAGACCCGACCGAGCCGAACATCGCCGACCCGCTGTGCTGGCTCGACTACGAGCACGCTGGCCGCAACAGCCTCGCCGGGGAGGCCGCGAATCTGCTGTGGTATCTGCTCGCCATGGGCGGCTGGCTGGTCCCCCTCTACAAGCCGCTCACCTACGCACGCACCGTGCACACCGCCGTATCGCCGCTGGTGCCCGCCGTGACCTACCTGCGCACCGAGGACGGCCATTTGGACGTCGCGGGGCACATCAGGGCGGGCGCTGGTCGGCGTGCCGCGATCACCGCCCTTCTGCGGCGGCTGGAGGCTGACCTCGGCGTCATCATCGGCGTTCCCGGCCAGGACGCGATGGCGGCGCTCAGACCGTGGCTCGCGCTGCGCATCCTCGGTGCGCTCCCGCTTACCGCGATGTACCGCAAGGACGCGGCCATCTGCCTCGCCAAACTCGTCCAGGCGCTCGACCCGCGCACCCGTCTGGAAGACTTCGCCGCGACTCCTGCACCGGCCGAGAGGAACTTCCCATGAAGGAACGTGTACGAGCCATCCTCATCACGCCCAGAGGACAGTTGCTGACGATCAAACGCATCCGGCCCGGGAGAGAGCCGTACTGGGTGCTGCCCGGCGGCGGCGTCGAATCCGGTGACACCAGCCTGGAAACGGCACTGCTGCGGGAGATCCACGAGGAACTGGCCGGCCAGGCCACCATCTCCTCCCTCATCCACGTCCTTGAGGAGAACGGCGAGCGGCAGTACTTCTTCCTCGCCCGCATCGGCGCCTGGGATCCGTCCAAGCGCAGCGGGCCGGAGTTCGCCGACCCGTCACGCGGCGAGTACATCATCGAGGAAACGCCTCTGGCTCCCCTTCATCTTGCACGCATCGCTCTCAAGCCTGAACCGGTCGCGCATCTGCTGACCGAGCACGCCTCGGGCCTGTTCCAACTCCCCGATCTGAGGCGGAGCGTCTCCGACGCATAACCATGAAAACAGGTAGAGGCATGACTTTGAGGAACCTCGCATGACCCAGGCGGTCAGACGAGGACCTCGGGCGGGGCGGGGTGGCTGAGGAAGGCGGTGGGGCTCGCGGTCAGGCCGTACGCGCCGGCCTGGAACAGGACGATCAGGTCCCCGACCTCGGTCCTCGGCAGGGTCACGTCGTCGCCTAGCAGGTCGAGCGGGGTACACAGGCAGCCGACCACGGTCACGGTCTCGCCGTCCGGGTCGGCCATGCGGTTCCCCACCGCGATCGGATAGTTGCGCCGGATCACCTGGCCGAAGTTGCCGGACGCCGCGAGCTGATGGTGCAGCCCGCCGTCCACGACGACGAAGGTCTTGCCGCGCGACACCTTGCGGTCGACGACGCGGGTGACGTAGACGCCGGCCTCGCCCACCAGGTAGCGCCCGAGCTCGACGACGATCCTCGCCTCGCGCAGCCGGGGGCGGATCATCCCGTCGACCACCCTCGCGAGGTTGTGCCCGATCGGTTCGAGGGCGAGCGGCCTGTCCCTGTTCGAGTACGGGATGCCGAAGCCGCCGCCGAGGTTGACGTACCGCACCGGCCCCGGCGCCGCGTCGGCGAACCCGAGGACGAGCTCGGCGGTCCTGAGCTGCGCCTCGCAGATGCTGTCGGCGTGCAGGTTCTGGGAACCGGCGAACACGTGGAAGCCCTGGAAGTCGAATTCGTCACCGGCCAGGCTCGCGAGCACCTCGGGCACCCGCTCGGAGTCGACGCCGAACTGCTGCGGCCCACCCCCGAGCCGCATCCCGGAGCCCCGGACCGTGAAGTCGGGATTGACCCGCAGCGCGACCCGCGCCGGGATGCCGGTGGCCGCGCTTATCGACCGGACCCGCGCGATCTCCAGCTCGGACTCCAGCTCGATGGTGACCCCGGCGGCGACCGCCTGCGACAGCTCCTCGACCGTCTTGCCCGGCCCGGCGAAGCTGATCCGCCCGGCGGGCACCGGGGTGTCGAGCGCGTGCCGCATCTCCAGCGCCGAGGCCACGTCGAAGCCGTCGACCAGGCCGCTCAGGTGCTGGAGCAGGGCGGGCATCGGGTTGGCCTTCACCGCGTAGCTCAGGTCGACCTCCCTGGGCAGCGCCGCACGCACGGCCGCCACCCGCTGCGAGACCAGCTCGCGGTCGTAGGCGAAGAACGGCGTGCCGCCCACCCGGGCGGCGAGCCGCTCGACGGGGACGCCGCCCACGGTGAGCGTGCCGTGGTGCCTTCCCGACCAACCGGCCGGGAGCGCGGACATCACCGCACCATCCGGCGCAGCTCGCCGCGGTCGAACTTGCCGTTGCCCGACCTCGGGATCTGGGAGCACACCACCACGCGCCGGGGGATCATGTACCTCGGCAGGTCGCGTTCCAGCGCCTTCATCAGCGTGCCGGTGTCGCATGCCTCGCCCGTCGGGCCGGTGACCGCGAGCACCACGTGCTGCCCCAGCTCCTCGTCCGGGGCGCCGAAGGCCACCGCCTCCGACACCAGGCCGGTGGCGTACGCCGCCTCCTCGACCTCTGTGGGGCTCAGCCGGTATCCCGACGTCTTGATCATGTCGTCGGTGCGCCCGACGAAGTACAGGAAGCCCTCCTCGTCGCGGTAGGCCACGTCGCCGGACCACACCGCGATCTCGGTGAGCGAGGGGCCGCCCCCCGGCGGGTACGGCCGGAACCGCTCGGCGGTGCGCTCGGGGTCGTTCCAGTAGCCGAGCGACACGAGCGCGCCGCGATGCACGATCTCGCCCTCCTCGCCGGGGTCGCACACCGAGCCGTCCGGCCGTACGACCAGGACCTCCGCGTTGGGGATCGCCTTCCCGATCGAACCGGGCCGGGCGTCGACCTCGGCGGGGTCGAGGTAGGTGGAGCGGAACGCCTCGGTCAGCCCGTACATCAGGTACGGCTTCGCCTCGGGAAAGGTCTCCCGCAGCCAGGCCAGAGTCGCGGCGGGCATGCTCCCGCCGGTGTTGGCGAAGTACCGCAGGCGCGCGGTGGCCTCCCGCGGCCACTTCCTGGTCGCGAGCTGGAGCCACAGGGGCGGTACACACGTCAGGCCGGTGACGCCGTGCCGGGCGCACAGGCGTACGACCTCACCTGGCGTCAGGTAGTTCATCAGGACGGCGTGCGCGCCGGCGACGAACGACGTCGTGAGCTGGCTGAACCCGGCGTCGAAGCTCAGCGGGAGCACGGCGAGCACCACGTCGTCGCTCGTGTGCCCGAGGTAGGACGCGACGCTCCGCGCGCCGGCGACCAGGTTGCGGTGCGACAGGACGACGCCCTTCGGCGAGCCGGTGCTGCCCGAGGTGTAGAGGATGGCCGCCACGTCGGCGTCGATCACCCCGTCGCCGCCGTGAACCGGCTCCTCCTCCGCGCACAGCCGTGCCCAGGTGGTCACCCCGGGGCCGGCGTCGGCCGCGTCGCCGATCAGCACCAGGTGCGGCGGTGACCCGCCCGCCTCGATCCGGGTCCGCAGCGTGCGGTGGCGCTCCCCCGTGGTGATCAGCACGCGGGCGTCGCAGTCGGCGACGACGTACGCGACCTGCCTCGGCCGGAACAGCGGGTTGACCGGTACGAAGACCCCGCCCGCCGAGGACACGGCGAGCATCGCCACGACCGTCTCGACGCGCTTCTCCAGGTACACGACGACCCGCTCGCCGCGCCGGAGCCCGAGGCGCCGCAGGCCGGAGGCGGCCAGGCGGACGCGACGGGCCAGCTCACCGTAGGTAAGGGTCTCGTCCTTGAAGGTCAGCGCCGGGCGCCCGGGGTCCCCGCACCCCAGCAGATCATCGACCCGAGTCAGCATCCGCGATCCTCACACTCGTGACCGGCGGTGACGCCCGGTCGTCATTGCGCGGCCACGAGCGCGGAGAGCGCCCGCCACAGCGAGCCGACGGTCGCGAACGTCTCCTCGTCGAGGATGTCGTCGGGAAGCTCGATGTCGTAGCCGTCCTCCAGGGCCACCAGCAACTGGACGACGCCCATCGAATCGAGCCCGAGTCCGGCGAGGTCGTCGCACGCGGAGAAGTCATCCGATCCGGCATAAGGCAAATGCGGCCGCAGGATATTTTGAAACTCGCGAGGTATTTCTAATTCCACCATGGTCATCGTGCCACCTCACAGCGAGGGCCGAGCGCTCAGACGACATGGAGAAATGTCGCCCCCATACAGCCTGGCCCCGCGCGCGGCCACGGTCAAGCCCGGTGCCCATTCGAACGAAACCGGTCCGGTGGCAGGTTGTCACGTTCCTGAAGATGACACCGCGCCCTCGTTGTAACGCCCTTCGGAAAAGCCAATTCTCAATCGCATTCAACTATCCTGAGAAGCGCTGTCGATCCGACGACTGGCAAGTCGCACCGCCGGCGAACGGCGCATCGTGCGGAGTGGGCGTCGCGACCGACTGTTGGAGGCTGAGTTGTCCGCTGCCAAGAAGGCCGATCTCTGCTGGGGCCAGCGTTACATGTGGCTGAGGTATCACCAGCTTCCGCCGCGGGAGCGCCACGAGACGCACATCGTCCTGCACCTGGAGATAGCCCACGACGTCACCGTGGCGAACTGCCGGGCGGCGGTCAACTACCTGACGCGCCGGCACGAGGCACTGCGCACCACATATCACCTCGACGGCGGCGACCCGTACCAGCACGTGCATTCTCCGGCCGCCTTCCCGCTCATTCACGCGACCACGGAAAAGGACGGAACGGCCGCTCCCGGCGAGGTCGTGGAAAAGCTCACCACCACCGAATTCGACCTTTCCACGGAATGGCCCATCCGTGTGTGCGTCATCACCACGGCGGGCGTTCCGAAACAGCTCGTCCTGGTGCTCAACCACCTGGCGGTCGACATGTGGACCGTCCGGAAGATCAAGCGCGAGCTCAAGGTCCAGTGCGCCGGCTTCGGCTCCCGGCGGCCCGCCTCCCTGGAGCCGGTGCGTCACCAGCCGATGGACCTCACCCGGTACGAGTCCTCGCGCGAGGCCGCCGCCGTGGCGGAGACCGCCAAGGCGTTCTGGAGGGAGGAGCTCGCGAGGCTGCCCGCCGACACGTTCGGCGCGCGGCGTGTCCACGACGCCGAACCGGTGGCGCGCGGCGCGACGCTGACCTCACCGTCGATGCTGGACGCCAGCCGCCGCATCGGGGCCAGGCACCAGGTGTGGCCATCGCTGGTCCACGTGACCGCGTACACCATGCTGATGGCCGCCTACACAGAAAGCGGCACGGTGGGCCATCTCTCGTTCAGCGGCAACCGCGAGTCCAGCCCCTACTCCGACGTGATGACCTGCATGTTCTCCCCCATGCTGGTGCGGGTCGACTGTAACGACGACCCCACCTTCTCGCAGTTGCTGCGGCGCGTCACGGACCGCTTCGAGCGGGCGCAGGCCCACTCGTACGCTCCTTACGACGAGGTCGCCGAGCTGGTGTCGCGCGAGAGCACGCGGCGAGGGCAGGCCGTGCGCATCGGGTCGGAGCTGAACTTCATCAAGCAGCAGTCCAGGGACTCGAAGGCCAGGCGCACCAGGTTCACCTGGAGCCCGGCGCCGACGGGCTGGGCGCACCACGGCGGGGACACCTACTTCCGCGTCGACGAGTGGCGGGACGCCGTCGTCGTCACCCTCAACGCCGTCTCCACGGTGATGGACGCCGACTCCATGGAGCGGTTCCTGCGGGGCTACGAGGCCGTGATCCAGGCGCACGACGACCCTTCGGCGGACCTGCGGATCAGCGACGTCGCGCGGCTGGCCGGCTTCACGCCGCCCCCGCCGGCCGGGGGGCGGATGGCGGGAGCCGGGGACGACCTGGTCGACCTCGACCTCGTGGAGGCCGTGCTCGCGCTCCATCCCGCGGTTCGCGCCGCGCGGGTGTCCACCGACGGGACGGGCGGCCTGGTCGCGCACGTCGTCGCCGGCGAGCCCGTCACACCGGCGCGGCTTCGCACGCACTTCCTCGGCCACGTCTACGACCACCACCCGGTGCGCTGTCCTGACCGGTTCCAGATCGTCCACCAGACCCCCGAAGGCGTCCGGACGGAGGCCGAAGGGGATGGGCGGAGCGCCGAGCCCACCTCCCCGATGGGTGAGGCGGAGCAGACCCTGGCGGCCGTCGTGGGGCAGGTGAACGGGCTCGGCGACGCCGACCTGTCGGCCAGCTACACGGACGCCGGGGGAAGGGCGCTGCGGATCCCCCGGGTGCTGGCCGTCCTCGCGGACCACGGCTGGCAAGGGATCCGCGTCCACGAACTGGCCAGTGCCCGGCCGCTCCGCGCGCTGGCCGGCCGGCTGACCCCGGTCCCGGGCGCCGGACCTTTCCTGCCACACCTCGCCGGGACCGCACCGGGCCCCGGCACCGAGCGTCCGCCCTCCGGACCCGCCCCGGCCCGCTATCGAAGCGGCCGTGTCACGCGCGTGCCCGAACAGGCGCACCGGGTGGCCCCCGCCCTCGCCGAGGAGATCGCGCGGTGAGGACCCGGACCACCTGCCCGTACCCAGAACTTGAGCAAGACGGAGTGGTTTAGATGAATGACGCTCTAGAAGACCGTCCCTCCAACGGGGTCAGCAGGACCCACCAGTTCGTCGCGTCGGAGCAGGAGCTCCGCCAGGCGCTCGACCGCGAGCTGTCGGGCTTCGACCTCGACAGGCTGGTCATCATGGGTGGCCACTTCATGCTCTTCGAGGACGACGCCTCCGGCCGGCTCGTGCCCGGGGTCATCGAGGAGCAGAAGTCCGACACCATGCGGCGCAGGATCGCCGGCCGCGTCGGGATCTTCCCGGGATACAGCTGGACGATGTCGGTCGACCTGCTCAAGTCCTACTCGGAGGTGTGCGACGACGTACGCCTGCTCCTGTTGATCAACGACTGGCAGTACGTGCCGACGGCGGGCCGTCCGGCGAGCGAGCTGCGGGCCGAGTTCTTCGAGGGGTTCACCCGGTTGCCCGCCGAGTACGAGAAGGTCCTGCGCAACTCCGGGCTCTCGCCGGACCGCGTCCTGTCGAGCCGCAAGCACGCGCTGTCGTTCCCCGAGACGTGGCTGAAGTACCGCTTCCAGAAGGCCGCCGACAAGTTCGTCAAGCAGGGGCTGCTGGAGAAGCGCGTCCTTGAGACCGGCAAGGAGGACACCGACAGGAAGGACACCGAGGTGGCCTTCCTCGACGCGGAGGGCAACTACCGCACGCTCATCAGCTGCGGCATCACCGGATGCGCGGGAGAGATCACCGAGATGATCTCGGAGGTGTACCGCGCCGGCTACCGGGCCATCGTCATCTTCGCGCCGGGCGAGTGCCTCGCGCCCGTCCAGACGGGTGTCGACATCGCGCTGAACCTCTACCGCCTGACGGGCATGCTCGTGGTCATCGCCGACCCCGGCGGAAGCGGCGAGATGTCCACCGACGAGATCTACTCGAAGCTCGTGACGGTCAGCACCTTCCGCAGCTGACGCGCGGCGGCGCGGGCGAAACACCGACGGTGACGGACGGGACAATGAAGGTCATCTACCTGGACAACTGTGCCACGACACGCGTGGACGACGAAGTGTTCGACGCGATGCTGCCCTACCTGAGGGACGACTTCGGGAACCCGTCGTCGCCGCACGTCCTCGGCAAGCGGGCGCGCCGGGCCGTGGACGCCGCCACCGAGTCGGTGGCGGCGCTCCTCGGCGCCTCCCCCGAGAGCGTCGTCTTCACCTCCGGAGCGACCGAGAGCAACAACATCGCGCTGCTGGGGATGTTCGCGCACGACGACCGCTCGCCGGTCAACGCCCTCTTCTGCCCGACCGACCACAAGTCGTCTCTGGCGATCGGCCGGGCGCTGGGCAACCGGGGGATCGGCATCCGCACGATGAAGGTGCGCCCGGACGGGCTGGTCGACCTCCCCGACTTCGCCGGACGCCTCGACGCCCACTCCCGGGTGGCCACCGTCGCCTGGGTCAACAGCGAGATCGGCACGATCCAGCCCGTCTCGGAGCTGGCCGCGCTCAGCCACGCCGCCGGGTGCCTGCTGCACGTCGACGGAGCCCAGGCCGCCGGCCGGATCCCCATCAGCGTGGCCGGCGCGGGGATGGACACCCTCGCGATCTCGGCCCACAAGATCCACGGGCCCAAGGGCATCGGCGCCCTGTACGTGCGGCCGGAGGTCCGCCGCCGCCTGCACCCGACCACCTACGGCGGTGGCCAGTACGAGCTGCGCAGCGGGACGATACCCACCCACCTCGTGGTGGGCCTGGGCAAGGCGTGCGAGCTGGCGCTGCGCCGGCTCGGCACCGACTGGGAACGCGTCACGCGGCTGCGCGCCACGGCGCTGGAACTGCTCACCGCCCGCCTTCCGGGCGTTCGGTTGAACGGGTGCCCCCACGCGGGGGTGCCCCACATCCTGAACCTCGTCCTGCCCGGGGTGCGCGGCGAGAGCCTCGTGGCGAGCCTCCACTCCGTGGCGCTGTCCACCGGGTCGGCGTGCAACTCGGCGTCCCAGGAGCCCTCGCCCGTGCTCACGGCGATCGGGGTCGGCGCGGAGGACGCGAACAGCTCCATCCGGATCTGCCTGGACCCCGGCATGGCCGAGGAGGAGCTGGTGCGCGGCATCGAGCTCGTCTGCGAGCGGGCCGAGGGCCTGGCCGATGTGGTCGTCGCGATGCAGGGCGCGGGGTGACCTCCGCCGCCGGAGGCATCGGGGGACGGCGCGGCGCGCGCGACGACGTCCGATGCCGCCGGGCGGACAGGGCGGGCCGGGCGAACGCGGGCGCCGTCACGTGATGTTCGCCGAGAACCTGCGGGCCGCCTGGACCCCCGCCTGGAACCGGCTCGTCGCGTCGAGGTCGCGCATCAGCGTGGCGATGTGACGCCGGCAGCTGCGCACCGACATGCCGAGCTTGCGGGCCACGATCTCGTCGGTGTACCCCTTGGCCATCAGCCCGGCGATGGACTGCAGAAGGTCGTCCGCCACGTTGGCGTAGCCGGACTCGACTCCCTCAAGCGGTGTCGCCCCGTCCCACAGGTGGTCGAACAGGTCCAGGAAGAACTGGGCGACCCCGTGGTTGTGAACCCGCGCGACGTTGGTCTCCCCGTCGGACAGGCCGAACAGGACGACCAGCGACCGGTCGAAGACGACCGCGGACCTCGGTATGTGGCTGGTGGTGCACACCGCGGCGCCCGCGTCCGTCAGCTTCTTGATCTTCATCCGGGTGGAGAGGTCCGCGCGGTCCCGGTGCTGGCAGATGATGCGCACGGTGATCCCCCGCCCGAGCAGCGGCAGGTAGGCCAGCGAGAGCTCCTCGGCGTCGCTCTTGCTCGACTGCAGGATGAGCACCTCGTCGCGGCAGGCGTCGCCCGCCATCTTCAGGAAGCCCCTGACCTCCATGGTCCCCGCGAGGTACTCGATGGAGGTGGAGCCCGAGCTCTGCCCGCCGGAACCGGCGCCGTCCTGCCGGAAGACGTCGATGCGCTCGCGGATCTGGTCGATCAGCTCGCGGCGCTGGTACATCTCCCGCTCGACGGAGGAGACCAGCGACGCGGTCGCGACCTCCGGATCGACCGGGACGAACCGCGTGCCCGTGGCGCTCTCCTCCGTCCTCAGCAGGCGGCTGGCGACCAGGTGGTCCACCGCCTCCTGCATCTCGTGGATCCCGATGCCGAGATCCGCCGCCGCCACCTCCAGGGCCTCGATCGAGCCCTTTCTCGCGGCGTAGCGGTACACGTCCCTGACCTGGTCGCCGCCGGCCGGTGCCGCTCCGCCGATTAATCTGGCCATCGTCTTCATGAACTCCCCCTCATTGTCGTGTCACCTGTCCTGGTCTCGCTCACCGGGCACCGGCCCCCGCGGCCCGGAACTGCTCCGCCACGGACGTACGTACCGCCCGTACGCGGACTTCTAGAGTTGGACGCCGAGCCGGTGGCACGCCTCGGCGTCGATGTATCCCCTGCGCGGGGCGATGGCCGACCGCGAGGAGTTTCCCCTTCATCGAGACCCGCCCTTCCTGGAACGGCCGTTGAGCGACATACGGATGGCGGATCAGGTGAGCGTCCGGGTACGGCGGCCGAACAGGACCAGCGAGAGGCCGAGCAGGAGGGCCGCCATGCCCGCCAGGACGGCGACCGGAAGGAGGACCGCGCCGATGCCCGTGCCCGGTTTCGACAGGGTGAGAAGCGCGTCCATGCCCCACGCGTGCGGGAAGAAGTGGCCGATCGTGTTGAGGGTCTCCCCCGCGGCCTCCTGGGGCCACAGGCAGCCGCCCAGCATGCCGAGCACGATGCCGAGGGGCGGGCCGATCGCCGGGGCCTGCTGCGAGGACTTCACCAGGCTGCCGACCAGGATCGCCGCGCCGGTGGCCACGAGCGCGAACACCCCGACGACGACGGCGACTCCGAGGGGGTCCCCCCACGAGACGCCGAACACCGCGGTGCTCACCACCATGATCAGGACCGCCTGGGCGACGGCCACGATGAACCTGCTCAGCGCCTCCCCGAAGAGCACCGACCGCCTCCGGACGGGCGCGGTCAGGGAACGCTGGATCATCCCCAGCCTGAGGCTCTCGGCGAGCGCGGCGGCGACGGCCATGGAGTTGATGAAGGTGAAGAGCAGCAGGTTGGCCGGGGCCGTGTAGGCGAAGCCCCGAGGGTGGGCGGCGGTGTCGGAGGACACCACCGCGACGCGGCCCGACTCGGCCTGCGCCTTGCGGACGTACTCCTCGGCCTGCCGCGGGGACGCGCCGGCGGTCCTCGCCGCCCGGGTGGCCTCCAGCACGGCGGCCACCTTCCCGATCGCGACGTCGACGGCACTGCGCGCCGCCATGCCGCTGCCGTTCGCCTGGGTCATGACCAGCTCGAACTTCGTCGATCCTTCTGGGATCACCAGGCCCGCGGCCAGGGAGCCCTCCCGGACGCCCGACCGCAGGTCTTCCTTGGTGTCCACGCGCGTGATCGCGAGGTCGGGGTGCTCGCGCAGCTCGGCGAGGACGGCGCCGGTGACCGGGTCCGTGCCCTTGGCGACCACCCCGACGGGCAGCTTGGAGGCTCCCGCCGTGCCCCCGCCGAGCGCCATGCCGACGAAGACGATGCTCAGGAAGGGCATGACCACCATGAAGAACAGGCCGACCTTGTCACGGGAGTGACGGCGCAGGTTGGCGGCCACCAGCGCCAGGACCGGACGCGGCCTGAGCCGGTCCGCGATACGCGGCGTCATACGAGCAGCCCCTTCCTGAACCCGAGCGCGGCCAGGACGCTCGCCACCAGCGCGATCAGGCAGAGGACGGCGATGGGGACCGCCACCGTGGCCAGGCCGCCGCCGGAGCCCGCGAGCCCGGTCAGCGCCGTCGAGGTCCAGCCGTTGGGGGTGAGCAGGGCGATCTTCTGAAGCACGTCGGGGAGGTTGTACATCGGCACGAGGCTGCCGCCGAAGAACGCCGCCACGAACGAGACGACCATGATCACCCCGTCGGCCTGGGCGTCGGTCCTGGCCCTGCTGGCCACCAGCATGGTGATCGCCGTGGCCGCCAGGACGTGCGCGACGAGCAGCGTGAAGACCGCCGGCGGGTCGCCCCAGGTCGAGCCGAAGATGAGCACCGAAGAGCCCCAGGTGACGCAGACGCTGACCACCGCCAGCGCGAACCCGACGGCCGCCTTGCCCACGATCGGGACCCACGGCCTGATCGGCGCGGCCAGCATCCGGTTGAGGGTGCCCTGCTTCCTCTCTGTGAGCAGGCTCCTGAACGAGGCGCCCACCACGAAGAAGGCGAACAGCGCCGCCATGCCGGAGCCGTAGTACACCGACAGGTCGACCTTGCCTCCGGCCATGGGGTCGTTGGTGAGCGTCAGCGCGGGTCCCGCCGCGCCGTTGCGCTCCACGAACTCCTTGACCTGGTCCGCGGGCACCCCCGCCTGGAGCGACGCGCGCACCGCGAGGGTACGGGCGTCCACCAGCGCGGAGATGTGGTCGACGATGGCGTTGGCCAACACGCCGGCCAGCGGGGCCTCGGCGGAGCTGAGCACGTTCACCTTGCCGCCGTCACCGGCCCCGACGCTGGCGCTGAACCCCTTCGGGAACACGATGGCCGAGCCGATGTCCCCGGCGTCGAGCGACTCGCGCGCCTCCTGCTCACTGGGCAGGTCGCGGAGCGTCAGCGTGCCCTGGAGCTCCTTGGTGGACATCACCTCCTTGCGCACGCTCGCGGGGAACTCCCCGCCGTCTGAGTCGACGAAGCCCACGGTGGCCCGCAACGGCGGGTCGTCCCCGCCGAGGGCCAGGCCGAACAGGGTCGCCAGGGCCACGGGGACGATCAGCGCGATCACCAGGGCCGTCCCGTCGCGCAGCCGGGTGCGCAGCTCCAGGGCGCTTACCGTAAGAAGCGATCTCAGCATGGTCAGTCCCGCAGGGTGCTGCCGGTGAGGTGCATGAAGGTGGCCTCCAGGTCGGGTTCGATGACCTCTACGGCGGTCACGGTGGCGATGCCGTCGACGGCGCTGATGATCGCGGGCAGCAGGTACCGGCCGCCGTCGGCGATCAGCCGCACCGAGCCGGTGCCGGTCCTGACCGCCTCGATGACGCCCTCCACCGTCCGCAGCTTCGCGAACGCGACGTCCACGTCCCCGTCGAGCATCAGCTCGATCTTGTCCGCGCTGCCGACCATGGAGACGAGCTCGTGGCGGGTGCCGTCGGCCACGATCCTGCCGTGGTCGATGATCGCGACCCGGTCGCAGACCCGCTCCACCTCCTCCATGTAGTGCGAGGTGTACAGCAGGGCCATGCCGTCGGCGACGAGCCGTTCGACCCCGTCGAGGATGGCCTTGCGGCTCTGCGGGTCGACGCCGACGGTCGGCTCGTCAAGGATCAGCACCTCGGGTTCGTGCAGGAGCGCGGCGCCGATGTTGATCCGCCGCTTCATGCCGCCCGAGTAGGTGTCCAGCTTGCCGTCCGCCCTGTCGGACAACCCGACCAGTTCGAGCACCTCGTCGATGCGCCTGGCCAGCGCGCGGCGCGGCAGGCCGAAGATCCTCCCGAAGAAGCGCAGGTTCTCCCGGCCGGTCAGCTCGGGGTAGAGGGCGATCTCCTGCGGCACGTAGCCGATCTTCGACTTCGCCTTCATCGGGTCGGCGGCGAGGTCGGTGCCGCCCACCAGCACGGTGCCCGCGTCCGGCCGCAGCAGCCCCACCAGCATGGAGATGGTCGTGGTCTTGCCCGCGCCGTTGGGGCCGAGGAGCCCGTAGGCCTCGCCGGGGGCGACGGAGAAGCCGACGTCCTGGACGGCCACGATGTCGCCGTACTTCTTGCTCAGACCGGCGCAGGACATGGCGGGCACGGTGCCGGGCACGGGGCCGGATAAGGGGCCGGACACGGGAGCGGTCATCGTCCCCACCCCTCCACGTCCTCGGGGACGCCCTTGTCCGCCTGGTTGCCGGCGAAGGTCTGCCGTGTCAGGTCGGCGTCGATCTGGAAGTCGAGCGGGCTGTTGCCGGTGACCTGGTTCCACAGGATGTGGTTGTCCACGGCGTCGTCGCCGCCCCAGTCCTTGGACGAGCCGAGGACCAGCGCGCCGCCCATGACGGAATCGCCGCTCGGGTGGTTGTCGTGGATCAGGTTGTCCACCACGACGACGCGGTGCGTGCCGATCAGCGCGAGGCCCACCCCGGAGATCGGCGGGCCCGCCGCGCCCAGCCCGTCGGGTTCGGCGCCGCTGGCCAGCCCGTTGCCGCGCAGCTCGTTGCCGGAGACCAGGCAGTCGCGGACGCCGCCTTCGGGTTCGCCCTCATAGGTCTGGTTCAGCAGCATCATGCCGATCGCATTGCCGTGGCTGACGTTGCGCACCACCCGGGCGGTGGAGGAGTTGTCGACGAAGATGCCGAAGGCGTTGGCGAAGGTCTCGTTGCCGGCGATCCGCCCCTTCGCCTCCGGGCAGAAGCTCAGGGCGATGCCGCCGTACTGGCTGCCCGACGCCCGGCACCCCACCACCTCGCAGCCGGAGGACTCGCGGACGTAGATGCCCCAGACCGCGTTGTCCCTGGCCTCGATGTCCTTCACCGCCAGCCCCGCGACCGAGTGGGCGTAGACGCCCGCGCCGGAGAACCCGCTCACAGAAAGCCCGTCGATCGTGACGTCGCGGACGCCCTCGCCGTACACGCTGACGCCGCTGACGACGTCCTCGGACGCGTCGTGGAGACGGGGGACGTCCGGGGGCGGGGAGTCGCCGGGGACCAGCAGGGTACGTCCCTGGCCCATGCCGCTCAGCGTCACACCGCTGTGCCTGATCCACACGCTCTGCGCGTACGTGCCCTCGGCGAGCTGGATCCGCGCCCCGGGCCCGGCCTCGTCGAGCGCCCGCTGGATGGACTCGCCGGGCTGGACCGACCTCACAAGGGACATCACCGGTCCTCCTTCCTGTCGACGAAGACGATCGCCAATGAGACGAGCAGTCCGGCGCCGTACCCCCACCGGGCCGCGCCCGCCACCGTTTCCACCACCGTGTCCGCCGTCGTTTCCACCACCGCGTCCGCCACCGCGTCCGCCACCGCGTCCGCAGCCGTGTCCGCAGCCGTGTCCGCAGCCGTGTCCGCCGTCGCGGGCGCCACGGTGCCCCCCGCCGCGCCCACCGCAGGGCCTTCCTGTGACGCCAGCCGTACGAGGGCGGCATCGCGGCAGGCGCCACGCACGTCGTAGGTCGCGCCGCCGGTCAGCGTGAGGCCGGTCGACGCGGTCAGCTCCTCGGCCGCCTCGTCGAGCAACCGGCCCGGCCACCCGGAGGGCCGTTCGGGCCTGGCCTCGAAGTCGTGCCAGCTGAACCCCGGCGGGCGGCCACCCACCGCCTTGATGAAGCTCTCCTTCACGGGGAACGCCGCCTCGCCGGTGCCGAGCTCCCGCTCGGCGGGGGTGGTGATGTGGCGGCTGAACACCGCCCCGCCCCGTTCGGCCGCCCTGGCGAGCCGGTCGGCCTCCACGATGTCCACGCCGATGAGCACCGGCGAGGTCATGCCGAGACCCCGGCGCAGCGGGTGAGGAAGGGCTCCAGGTGCGCCGTGTACTCCTCGGCACGCTCGATCATGGGGATGTGCCCGCTGTCCTCGACGACCAGCACCTCGTTCTCGGGGTACTCGGCGAGGACCGTCAGCCACGGGTCGACCGGGGTCATCCGGTCGTGCCGGCCCCAGATGTACATCGACGGGATCCGCACCTTGTCGAGCGCCGGCCTGACCTGGTATTTGCGGGTGGCCTTGAGGCTCCGGGCCATGCTGACCATGGCGGAGGGCTGGAGGAGCATGGTCCCGACCTCCTCCATCTGCGCGTCGGTGAAGAAGCGCTCCTTGCTGTGGAACAGGGCGGCCAGCATGCGGTCGCCGAACTCCTCGCCGACGGGCCGTACGCTCCCCCTCCGGTCGAAGCTCAGGCCGACGTCGGGGTCGGGGGTGAGGCCGGGGGCGCCGCTCACGACGATCCCCCGCACCCGCTCCGGATGGCGGCCGGCCAGGTCGATCGCCACCAGGCCGCCGAGCGAGTTCGCGCAGACGATGACGTCGCCCACTCCGGCGGCGTCGCAGGACTCCAGCAGCGCGTCGCCGAGGCGCTCGATGGACCCGGCCACCGTACGGTCGAGCGCGCAGATCGCCTCGTTCGTGCGCAGGACGCCCCAGCCCGCCTTCTCCAGATGCCGGAAGGGGTGGTCCCAGATCCAGCCACCGGCGAACAGCGCGGACATGAACACCACGGCCGGCCGGGTGCCGTCGCCGAGCCTGTGCTCGGTGGTGAAATCGGACATGGCTGCTCCAGTCACAGTAGGGAGACGTCTTCGGGAACCCACCCGCAGCCACAGGCCGCGCCCTCGCCGACCTTCACGACGCCCTCGCACTCGGGGCAGCGGGCGTAGTCGCGGACGGCGGAGGGAAGCCAGACGCTGGTGAACGCCCGGGTGCAGAGCCCGCTCTTGAAGAAACGGCGCATCGCCCGCTGGTGCGGCCGCGCGTGCACCGCGCGGACGGACTCCGGCCGGTCGAACGCGCTCAGGGTGAACTTGCGGTCCCCGATGTCGAAGGTCGCGACGCCGAGGAAGCCCTTGGACGCGCTCAGGGACTTCACGATCTCGACGCTGAGCAGGTCCACGTCGGCGGCCTCCGCGTCGTCGCGGATCTCCAGCCAGGTCAGCGTCAGGGCCCCGGGCCGCTCCGTACGGCCCGCCCTGGCCCGCGCGCTGGTGCCGAACTCCCGCACCTCGTCGGCCTCCGGAACGAACCGCGCCGAATAGCCGAGCGCCTCGGCGACCGCCAGCCGGTCGAAGCACCGCCGTACGTGCGCGCCGTCCTCGCCGAGGGTCACCAGGTCGGTGCCGGTGACGCTGACGGAACCCCCGACCGCCGGCATGCCGAGGTAGGGCGCGCGGTGGTCGGCCTGGAGCGTCCACGACAGGGTGGCCGCCTCGTCGTCTCCGGTCACGCGGTCGACCAGGAAGCGGAGCTGCTTGAAGCGGGCCAGCACCTCGGCCGCGTGCGCGGCCAGCGCGTCCCCGCTCAGCGCTCCGCCGGAGTCCGGGTCGCTGTAGGAGGCGGCCGACGCGGCCACGGCGGCGGCGTCACCGGCCTGCCAGGCCGCGAGGTGCTCCTGCGCGATCTTCCTCACGTCCATGTCACTCCCCGCCGATCTCGTCTTCGGGCAACCGCCCCGAGGTGACCGCCACAGCGAGCACCCGGCCGGAGGTGTGGCTGAGCGAGAGCCTGATCTGGCTGCCGGGGTCCGCCGCCGCCATCAGCGCCCCGCCGAGCCGTACGGCGGGCGGGTGCCCGGCGTGGCACGCGGCGGTCCTCGCGCAGTTGGCGGTGGGCCGGGGCAGCACCTCGGCCTGGCCGAGGTGCTCGGCCGTCGGCGGAAGGCCGAGCAGCCGCAGGACCGCGTACTTGCCGGCCAGACGGCCGGCCCAGTGCTGTAGCGAACCGCCTGAACCCGACCGGATGCGCTCGGCCGCGGTGTAGACCTCCTCCAGCCGCATGTCGCCGACCAGCTCCTGCGGCCGGGTGAGCCCGGCGAAGCCGACCATCGCGCTGCCCCACCGGTTCATGCGGCACGCTCCCTCGCCAGGCGCCGGAGCGTGGCCGGATCCGCCATGCTCAGGCAGCGCGCGCCGGCACGCCGGGAGAGTCCCGCGAGCACCTTGCTGTCGCCCACCTCGACGCCGGGGGCGATCTCGTCCACGGCGGTCACGGTGGCTGTCCACAGCACCCGCCCGGTGAGCTGGGCGATCAGGGCCTCCCTGATCACGTCCAGGTCGGTGGTGGGCTCACCGGTGACGTTGGGCACCACGGGGACGCGCGGCGGGCTCATCGGCGCGGCGCGCACCGCCTCGGCCCAGCCGGGTACGGCCGCCGCCATCAGCGGCGAGTGGAAGGCGTTGCCCACCTGGAGCGGCACGATCTTGCGCGCCTCTGAGGCGTTGGCCGCCAGCCGTGCGAGTGCGGGAAGGGCGCCGGAGACCACCACGTGGCCGGGCGCGTTCTCCAGCCCCACCACCAGCGGCTCCTCGTCGGTGCCCGCCTCGGCCGCCAGCTCCTCCACCTCCGGGACCGGCAGGCCCATCACCGCGTGCATCCCCCCGATGACGCCGACCCCGGCCATCAGCCGCGACCGGAGCTCCACCAGGCGGACGGTGTCGGCCAGACCGAGCACGCCCGCCGCGTGCAGGGCGCTCAGCTCGCCGACGCTGTGCCCGGCGACCACGCCCGGCTCGAACCCCTCCTCCGCCAGCACGGCGAGCGCGGCCAGATTGCACGCGGTCACGGCGACCTGCGCGTGCTCGGTGGCCACCAGCCGCTCCAGCGGCCCCCGCGCGCACACCGGGGAGATCGGCCGCGACAGCAGCCCGTCCACCTCGTCGAGCCGGTCGCGGGCCGCCGGCCTGCGGCGCAGCCACGCGCCCATCCCGACGCGGACCGTGCCCTGTCCGGGGAACAGATAGCCAAGCATGAACGCCTTCCCTTTCCGCCTACAGCCGTCGCCGAGGGCGCCTTTCCTCGGTGGCGGCCCGCTCGGTGCCGAGGAAGCCGAGGAGCAGCTTGTTCACCTGGTCGGGTGCGTCGAGCGGGATCCAGTGGCCTGCGTCCTCGATGCGCTCGTAGCGCCACGGTCCCTTGACGTACTTGCCGGACGCCGACATGCCCTCTTCGAGCAGGGCCTTGTCCCCTGCGGACCAGATGCCGAGCGTCGGAGACAGCACCGGCGGGAACGGCCGCGCGGGCCGCAGCTCGGCCTCGGGCGACCGGTTGGCCCGGTACCAGTTCAGCCCCGCGGTCAGGGCGCCCGGCCTGGCCAGGTCGCGCAGGTAGCGGTCGTAGTCGCCGTCCCTGCCCATGATCTCCTTGAACAGCCGCCACCCGTTGCGGCGCAGCAGTTCCTCGCTGACGCCGGGGAACTGGTAGAAGAGCATGTACCAGGAGGCGGCCCGCTGCTCGATCGACGGGTTGGCGAAGACGCCGGGGTGCCCGACCGACAGCACGGCCAGGTGGTCGACCCTGCGGGGCATCAGGAAGGCGTACATCCACGCGATGGCCGCCCCCCAGTCGTGACCGACGATGTGCGGTTTGCGGATGCCGAGCTTGAGGGTCAGCGCGACGACGTCGTTGAGTATGGTCTGCATCCCGTAGGCCTCGATCTCCTGCGGTTTGCTGGAGTCGCCGAAGCCCCGCAGGTCCGGCGCGATGACCCGGAAGCCGCCCTCGACCAGCGCCGGGATCTGGTTCCTCCACAGATACGAGGAGTCGGGAAAGCCGTGGAGCAGGACGACCGGGTCGCCCTCGCCCTCGTCGACGTAGGCGATGTCGACGTCGTTGACCCGCGCCGTCTTCTTCTCATTCATGCCGTCTCCCTGAACAGCCGCTCAGCGAAGAACTCGCTGAAGCCAAACTCGGGTACGTCCTCGGGGGCGACCATGTTGAGCAGCCCGGTCACCTGCGCGGCGAAGTTCTTCGCCATGAGCCGGCGCACCCGGCGCCGTCGCTCGACGGCGGCCTCGCCGAACTCCACGTGCAGCCTGCTGATGATGGACGCGCCGAAGTCCAGGCGCTCCAGGCGGAACGCCCGCTCCTCCAGATAGGGGGTGAACGCCTCCGGCGACCAGTCGTCGCCGCCGAGGAGGATGTCGCAGACGGTCCTTGAGTCCCGCATGGCGCACGACAGCCCGGTGCCGAGCACCGTGTCGGCGTTGCCGGCCTCGTCGCCGATCAGCACCACGCCCTCCCTCAGCGGGGGCCCTTCGGGAACGCTGGACACCGACGGCCACACCGAGAGCGGCCCCGCGGGGATGGCCTCGGTCACCGCCTTGCCCCGGTCGGGCAGGCATTCGAGCTCGAAGGCGGCGAGGAAGCGCTCCACGCCGCCGGGCCCGCGATACCGGTGCTTGTTCACCGTGGGGAAGTTGAGGTAGAGGCGCGCCCGGCCGTACCCCTGGGGGAAGACCATGAACATGACGTCGCCCGAGGTGCCCATGGCCTGCACGTCGGCGGGCCAGCCGTCCATGCCCTCGACCATCATGCCGCCGCCCCAGTGGTGCATGGAGTTGCGCATCGTGATGCCGATCTGACGGCCGACGGTGCAGCCGCGCCCGGTGGCGCCGAGCACCATCCTGGCCCGGATCTCGTGCTCGCCCTCGGGGGTCTGGTAGGTCACGACCGGTTCGGCGCCGGCGGTGACGCCGATGCGGGCCGCGTCCATCACCAGCCGGGCCCCGCTGTCCACCGCCTGCGCGGCCATCAGCTCGCAGACGGCGTGGTGCGGGAACGACAGCGGCCCTCCGATGCCGGGGATGAAGCGGGTCATGTCGACCGCCTCCACCTCCTCGCCGGAGACGGCCTCGTCCCAGGTCATCCACTCGCGGATCTCCCAGCCGCCACCGGCCGAGAAGCAGTCGTAGACCCCGAGCCGCTGGGCCTCGCGGATGCCCCAGGGGGCGAGCCACTCCCCGCGCACCAGGTCCTTGTAGGTCTCCTGCTTCTCCAGCAGCACGACCGACAGCCCGCCGGCGGCCAGCCTGCAGGCCGCCGACGCGCCCGAGATGCCACCTCCGACGATGACGACGTCGGCGTAGTCGACGGTCATGCCTCCCACCTCTCCCAGTACGTGCGTTCCTTGGCGCTGTATCGATCGGCCGGGCGGAACTCCGTGCCCACCGTGTAAGCGACCGGGATCATGCAGACCTGCGTGACCCCGGTCGGGATCCCGAGCAGCTCGCCCACCTGCCGCTCGTGGGGGACGTGCATGCAGGTGATCGTGCTGCCGAGACCCCGGCTGCGCAGCGCGAGCTGGAACGACCAGACGGCCGGGAAGATCGAGCCGTAGAAGATGCTCGCCCGCATCCAGCCGTGCTGCACCAGGTGCCCGGGGTCGTCGGCGGCCTTGCCCGACATCCGGTCGTCCCACGCGGCGTTGATGGCCGCGACGTCCGGCGGCCGGCCGAGGACGCACGGGATGACCAGGACGGGCACCCGCGCGATCGTGTCGACGAGCGCCTCGGCGGACTCGTAGTTCCTGCGCGCCTGGCTGTTGTTCCTGCGTCTGCCGGCGTTGGTCCACATGTCGTTCCTGTGGAACTGCCAGGACGTCAGGATCAGCTCGGCGATCTTCTCCTTGACGCCGGGATCGCCGACCACCAGCCAGCGCCAGTTCTGGTGGTTGTTGGCGGTCGGGGCCTGGACGGCGACCTCCAGCGCCTCCTCCACGACCTCGCGGGGCACCGGCCGGTCGAGGTCGAGCCTGCGCCGCACGGACCGGGTGGTGGTCAGCAGCCGGTCGGTCTCCGTCACGTCGAAGGGCGTGCCGGTCATGAGGCCCGCCGCGCCGGCGGCCTCGCTCGGTCCGGTCATGGGGCCCCCAGCAGGACGGCGCCGTGTACGGAGCCGGGCGCCGCGGTGAGCACCAGGGCCTGGCCGACGGGATCGGGCAGGTTCGGCTTGGTGACGTAGGAGTCGAGGTCGCCCACGTGCGGGGACGCCAGCCCGGTGAGGGCGGGCGCGATCCCGTCGCGGATCGCCAGCGCCGCCAGGGCGATGTTCATCGCCCCGGTCGCGGCCTGGCAGTCGCCGGTGTGCCCGGACGAGGTGGTCAGGACGGCTCCGGGCGCGGCCTCCAGCACCGCGGCGGCCTCCTCCGCGTCGTACGACCCGCCGGTGCCCGCGCCGACCACCAGGCCGGGGCGGGCCCCCGGGATGCGGGTGAGACCGCGCGCGATGGGCTCGCGCCCGTCGTCCCCTCCGGCGCCCGCGTGGCTGGTGCCGAGGACGCGTGCGTAGGCCCGCCCGCCGCGCGCCGCGCAGTGCTCCGCCGCCTCCACCACGAAGGCGACGGACGCCGACCCGGGCACCGTGCCGGAGTGCCCGCTGTCGTACGGGGAGACCGTGGCGTCCTCGGGGACGGCCGCGACCGTCTCGTCGGCCGCGACCACGAGCACCACGTCCGCCTTGCCCGCTCTGATCATTTCGAGGGCGCAGTCCAGGGCGATCGAGGCCGACGCGCCGCCGTTGCAGATCGTGGTGGTCGGCCCGCGCAGCCCGAGGGTCTGGCAGACCGCGCCGCCGGTGGCGTTGAGCACGACGTTGGAGAAGCTCAGCACGGCCGGCTTGTTGGGGTCGGCGGCGATGCTCTCGTCGAAGCCGCCGGTGCTCTCGGCCGACCCGGCGCCGGTCGCGAACACCAGCCCGACGTTGTCCAGGTCCTTCCTGGGCAGCTTGAGCTCCGCGTCCTCCCAGGCGAGCCGGGACGCGGCGATCGCCATCCGGGACAGGTGGTTCATGTGCCGCCACAGCGAGCGCGGCGCGAACGTCCTGCCGTCCAAGGAGGGAGACAGCCCGAGGGCCTGGCGGCCCGCGACGACCGCCTCGGTCACCTCGGCGACGCCGACGCCGAGACCGCTGACGGGCCCGAGGCCGGTGATCACGGCCTCACGGCGGGGCAGCTCGTCGTGGTCACGCTCGCCCCTCGGCGTCGTGAGCACGAGCGCGACGTTGTTGCCGCCGAACGCGTAGTTGTTGGACACGACGGTGTCGATGGGCATCCGCCTGGCCACGTTGGGCACGAAGTCCAGGTCACCGGGCACGGCGTCCTCGGCGAAGCCGATGGTGGGCGGCGCGGTGCCGTGCCGCAGCGCCAGCACGCTCGCGACCGCCTCCACCGCGCCCGCGGCGCCCAGGGTGTGCCCGACGAACGACTTGATGCTGCTGGTGGGCACCCGGCCCGCCCGCTCGCCGAAGACCACTCGCATGACCTTGGCTTCCATCGAGTCGTTGGCCGGGGTCCCGGTGCCGTGGCCGCTGACGTAGTGGACGTCGTCCGGGGTCAGCCCGGCGTCGGCGAGCGCGCGCCGCATGGCGCTCGCCCCGCCCCGCCCGGTGGGGTCCGGCGCGGTCGCGTGGTAGGCGTCCGCGGACAGGCCGTACCCCGCGACCTCGGCCAGGGGCGTGGCCCCTCGCGCGAGCGCCCGGTCGAGCGGCTCCAGCAGCAGGAACGCCGCGCCCTCGCCGAGGTTGAGCCCGTCGGAGTGGCTGTACGGGCGGCAGGGGCCGGTGCTGAGGGCCTTCAGCCCGGCGAACCCCGCGTAGGTTCCGAAGAGCAGAGGATCCACCCCGCCCGCGAGGACCACGTCGGCCTCGCCGGTGAGGATCTTGTCCTTGGCGAGGCCGACGGCGTTGCCGCCGGCCGCGCACGCGGTCGACACCAGGATGCGTGGCCCACGCATGCCCAGCCGCCCGGCGACCACGTCCTCGGTGCGGTGCATGGGCTGGTAGCGCCCGGCCGCGTCGGGAGTCGCCTGGCACTTGCCGAGAATGATCCCGAACCGGTCGGGATCGAGGTCGTCGTACGTCAGCCCCGCCTGCTCGACCGCCTGGCGTGCCGCGACGAGGGCAAGCTGGGCGGTGCGGTCCAGGCCGGCGTCGGAGTCCGGCAACTGCCCGGTGATCCACTCGTCGGGAACCTGGCCCGCGTGCCGTGCCTCGAACACCGCGAAGGTCTCGTCCTCGACCGGGGTGAGGCCACCCTGGCCCGAGGTGAGCCGCTGCCAGAAGTCCGCGGGATCGCGGCCGATGGCACAGATGACTCCCAGGCCGGTGACGACGACGGGCCGCAGCGCCATGCTTGTCTCCTCATCAGACGATCGACGCGGATCAGATGATCGGGATGCTCCAGCTCTTGGGCACGATGTAGGGGCTGGTCAGCGTGGTGACCTCCGCGTCGTCCACGGTGAACTCCAGTCCCGCGGCGGCGAGGTCGGCGTCGACCCGCGCGAGGCCGAGCGTCGTGCCGAGGCCGACGCTGTGCACCGCGTGTACCACCTCGCCGACGTCCTGCCCGCCGGCCAGCACCCTGGTCCCCGGCTGGGGGATGGA
This sequence comes from Sphaerisporangium sp. NPDC049003, assembly GCF_043197795.1. NCBI lineage: Bacteria > Bacillati > Actinomycetota > Actinomycetes > Streptosporangiales > Streptosporangiaceae > Sphaerisporangium > Sphaerisporangium sp. NPDC049003. The sequence continues at coordinate 66,972 of NZ_JBICTU010000019.1, read as the reverse complement.
CGCGCCGCCGCTGAAGCCGACGGTGCGGCGTCCCTGGCCGGACTCCAGCGCCTTGAGCACCGCGTCCTTGCCGATGAACTCGTCCTTGGTGACGTCGACGAGCCAGTTGGCGCCGATCTCGATCACCGAGGTCCCTTCGGTGGCCTCGTGGCGCGGTATCGGCTGGCGGACCTCCAGCATCGCCAGCTCCAGGGCCTCCTGCCCCGCCGCCCCGGCGTGCTCGACGGCCTGCCTCCACAGCTCGGGGGCGGCGTCCCGGGGGACGATCATCTGGTAGCCGTACTCGCCGGTGAACCCGGTCCGCGCGAAGATGATCTCGGTGTCGCCCCACGTCGTGTCCACGACGGACTCGAACGGCAGCGAGGCCAGCTCGCCGTCGATCAGCCGGCCGACCACGCCCCAGGCGTACGGCCCCTCAAGGCCGAGGACCGTCAGCTCCCCGGAGCGGTCGGTGATCTCGACGCCCTCGTCGTTGTGCTCCCTCAGGTGCGCGAGCAGGCGCGTGCCGGCGCCGCAGGAGCTCTCCAGCAGCATGCCGTTCTCCCGGCCGAAGGCCAGCACCTGGTCGACGACCTGCCCAGACTCGTCGAGGACGAGGCTCATCATGCAGCGCTCGGAGGTGAGGTACTCGACGTCGCGGGCGATCACCCGCTGAGCGAAGTCGACGGCGCCGTCACCGGTGACCTCGATGAGGCTGTGGCCGCTCAGGTCGAGCACGGCGGCGCGCTCCCTCAGCACCTTGTACTCGTCGGAGACCGCGGAGTAGCGCAGCGGGACGGAGGAGTCGCCCACCTGACCGTAAACGGTGTCCTCCGGATGCAGGTTCGCGAGGACGGTAGCCATGGTTACACCTTTCGTACGGAGACGTTGCCGGCGGGGTCGGCGATCGTGAGGTTTCCTTCGGCGGCGACGTGGCCGTCCACCCGCGCCGACACCCGGTACTCGGCGAAGCCTCCGCCGCCTCCGGTGCGCTCGGCGGACAGGACGAGCTGGTCGCCCGGGACCACCGGCCGGCGGAACCGCATCGACCTGACCCCGGCCAGATAGCTGATCCTGCTCGCGCCCGCGAGGGCGAAGACCACCCCGGCGAGCTGGGCCATCGCCTCGACGATGACCACGCCGGGCAGCACGGCCTCGCTCGGGAAGTGGCCCTGGAACCACAGCTCGGTCCCAGCGACGTTCTTGGTCGCCGTGCCCTTCACTCCCGGCTCCACCTTGCCCACGCGGTCGAGCAGGAGCATCGGCCAGCGGTGCGGGAGCACCTCGCGGATCTGGTCGTTCGTCAGCCCCGAGATGACGGGCGCCGCCGTGCCCGCCGCGGTGCCCGTGGCCGCCGTGGCGGTCGAGGGGCCGGTCGAGGGGCCGGCCACGACCTCGGCCGCCACGTCGAGCGTCATGCCGATGCCCGAAGCGCGGGATTGACCTCGTCCGCGAGCCGGGACACCGAGCCGAAGACGGCCATCTCGCTGTCGTAGAGCGCCACGCCGAACTCCGCCTCGATGGCGACGTAGAGCTCCAGGACATCGAGGCTGTCCAGTTCGAGGCCGCGCCCGAAGAGCGGCTGGTCGTCGGTGATCCACTCAGGCTGGATCTCCAGGTCGAGCCGGGACACGATCATCTTCTTGATCTGGGCGCAGGTCTGCTGACGCTCGGCGGCCTTCGCACGGAGCTCATCGATGGTCATCCATCCTCCTTGGGCATCGGGGCAGGCTGGTGGTGCTGGTCGGGCTCGCGGGCCGGCACGGTCCGGTGGCCGGGAGGTGCTCAGGCAAGGCCACCGCCGTGGGCGACCACCACCGCGCCGGATATGTACGACGCCTTGTCCGAGGCGAGGAAGCTCACGATGGACGCGATCTCCTCGGGCCGCCCGATGCGGCCCAGCCGGATGCGGGACTCGTACTGCTTCCTGATCTCGGTGGGCACCTTGCGTGTCATGTCGGTGGAGACGAAGCCCGGGGCCACGACGTTGGCGCGCACCCCGTGGGGGGCGGCCTCGTTCGACAGCGCCCGGGTGAAGGCGATGATCGCGCCCTTCGACGCCACGTAGTTCGTCTGGCCGGGGAAACCTCCGTCGAGCCCGCTGCTCGACGAGATCGTCACGATCGACCCGCTGCGCTGGTGCTGCATGAGCCGCAGGCCCTCCCGGCAGCTCAGGAACGTGCCGGTGACGTTGATGTCCATCGGCTCGCGGAACTGGTCCAGGTTCATGGCGATGAGGTAGCGGTCGAGGGTGATGCCGGCGTTGGTCACCAGCACGTCCAGCCGGCCGTGGTCGGAGCGCACCCCGCGGAACATCCGCCGCACGGCGTCCTCGTCGGTGACGTCCGCCTGTACGGCCGTGGCGCCGCCGCCCTCGCTCTCGATCTGGGCCACCACGTCCTTGGCGTCCTGCTCGGAGCGGCCGTAGTTGACTATGACGTGAGCGCCCTCCCTGGCCAGGTCGATCGCGACGGCCCGGCCGATGCCGCGCGACCCGCCCGTCACCAGGGCCACGGAGCCTTTGGCAAAGAGCATCATCGCCTCCAGGGGTTTGCCGACAAATCAAACAATTGGGGATCTGCTCGAAAGCTACTAGGGCGAGATATCACGCCTACATCATGGAGTTATCCCTGCATTGACGGAGATAACGGCATATACGAACCTGACGTCATGGATACGCTCGATGTCGAAGTTCTGATCGTCGGCGGCGGCCCGGTAGGCCTGTCCGCGTCCATTGAGCTCTCTCGGCACGGAATATCCTCACTCCTCGTCGAGAAGCATCCGGGAACGTCGATTTTCCCCAAGGCGCGCCTCATTTCCACCAGGACCATGGAGCTCTTTCGCGCCTGGGGAATCCAGGAGGAGGTGGAGCGCACCGGGATGCCCCGCGAGGGCGTCCTGGCGGTGGGCGTCGGCACGTCCCTGGCGGCCGGCGACTTCCTCCGGGCCGCCGCGGCCATCCAGGAGGACGCCCCGCAGAGCCCGACCTACACCTGCCTGTGCTCCCAGGACCTGCTTGAGGTGATCCTCCGCAGGCACGCCGAGGAGCGGCCGGTGGCACACGTCCGGTTCGCGACCGCCATGACCGAGACGCGCACCACCCCGAGCGGCGTGGAGGCGGTCGTCGAGTCGGAGGGTTCCCGCACGCTCGTACGCGCGCGGTATCTCGTGGCCGCGGACGGCAGCCGCAGCACCATCAGGGACGGGCTGGGCATCGGGGTCGAGGGACCTCCCCCGATGGGCCACATGGTCAGCGTCATGTTCGACGCCGATCTCGGCGGCCTGCCCGCCGACCGCAGGGCCGCGCTGTCCTTCCTGCGCAGCGACCCGCCCTGCGCGGTCGAGGCGGTGGACAACCGGCGCCGGTGGATGCTCCAGACCGGGTACGACCCGGCCGAGGGCGGGAGCGCGGACGACTTCACCGAGGAGGTGTGCCTGGCGGCCGTCCGGTCGGCGGTCGGCATCCCCGACCTGCCCGTCCGCATCCTGGGCGTCATGCCGTGGCTCCAGCAGGCCGTGGTCGCGACCGGGTTCCGCGAGGGCCCGGTCTTCCTGGCCGGCGACGCCGCGCACGTGGCGACCCCGCAGGGCGGGTTCGGCATGAACTGCGGCATCCAGGACGCGCACAACCTCGCCTGGAAGCTGGCCGCCGTCCTGCGCGGGACCGCCGGGGAGGAGCTGCTCGCCACCTACGAGGCCGAGCGCCGTCCGATCGCCGCCCGGACGGTCGAGGAGAGCCTGGTCAACGCCCTCATCACGTTCCGCATGATGCAGGGGAAGCTGTCCATGCGGGAGTCCATCGAGCAGCAGGCCGGCCGCCGCAGCTCCGAGGGGCTGATCCTCGGCTTCCACTACTCCTCGGACGCCGTGGTCCCCGACGGCACGCCGGAGCCCGCGCCGGACGATCCGTACCGGACCTACGTCCCGGTGGCCCGCCCAGGTCACCGCGCTCCGCACGTGTGGCTGTCGGGGCACTCGGGCCGGGTTTCGACGCTCGACCTGCTCGGAGCGTCCTTCACCCTCATGACCCCGGCGGGCGGCGGGTGGCTCCAGCCCGCCAAGGAGGCGGCGCACCGGTACGGCGTCGCGCTCACCGCCGTGGAGATCTCCCCCGACGGCTCCACCCCGCTCACCTCGCCCACCTGGGCGGAGGAGTACGGCGTGGGAGCGACCGGCGCCGTGCTGATCCGCCCGGACGGTCACGTCGGCTGGCGGTCGCCCGGCGGGGAGGCGTCGCAGGAGGCGCTCGCGGGGGCGCTGGCCGCGATCCTGGCCAGGTCGTGACGGGGCCCCGCCCGTGAGCACATCCGGGCGGCGCCGAGACGCAGGGACAGGGGGTTCCCCGAGGAGGTGGCGACGAGGTCCGTCACCGACTGCGCCCGGAACGGGGCGTACGACGTGCCGACGAGCAGGTCCGCCAGTTCCCTCGCCACCTCGGCCGCCAGGGGGCGGACGAACTCGCGGTGCGCCCCCTGCCTGGCCACGAGCTCGTCGAGGGGGTCGGCGCTGGTGACGACCACCCGGCAGTGCGCGCCGCCGGGCAGCAGGGGCCGCACCTGCTCGCTGTCCCTGGCGTTGTCCAGCACCACGAGCAGCCGCCTGCGCGCCGTCCAGCTTCGGTAGAGGGCCAGCTTCTCGGCCCGGTCCAGGGGGATCTCGTGGGCCGGCACGCCGAGCGCCCGCAGGAACCGGTCGACGACCGCGTCCGGGTCCTGTGCCGGGCCCTCGCCGTCGCCGCCCATGTCGGCGAAGAGCTGGCCGTCGGGGAACCAGTCGATGCGGTTGTGCGCCCACCGCAGTACCAGCGCGGTCTTCCCGACGCCGGCCGGGCCGCTCACGACCATCGTGCCGGGCACCGCCACCCCGGGATCCGGCCGCATCGCCAGGTCCAGCGCGATCGTCTCCTCGTCCCTGCCCACGAACGGCAGGACCTGCGGAGGAAGCTGGCAGGGGACGACCGGGCCTGCGGCGGCGGGCCTGTGGGCGGGGGGCCGCATGAGCGCGGACTCGTCCCTGAGGATCTGGTCGTGGAGCCGCCGCAGCGCCGGGCCCGGTTCGAGGCCGATCTGCTCCAGCAGGTACCTGCGCGTCTCCTGGTAGGCGCGCAACGCCTCGGCCCGGCGTCCCGCCCGGTACTGCGCGAGCATCAGCTGGGCCCGCACCCGCTCGCGGAACGGGCACTCCGCCACCAGCGCCAGCAGCTCCGGGATCACCTCGTGGTGGTGCCCGAGCTCGATCTCCAGCTCCAGGCACGCCTCCATGGCCTCCAGGCGTGACTCCTCCATGCGCGCCACGTCGTAGCGCAGGCCCCGGAGGTCCTCGAAGGGGTTTCCCCGCCACAGCGCGAGAGCCTGGCGCAGCAGGTGTACGGTGTCCTCCTTGTCCCTGCCCGCCTCCTCGACGCGTGCCCGCGCCACCAGCGCCCTGAACTGGAGCCAGTCGATGGTGTCGGCGCCCGCCCGCAGCAGGTAACCGGGGCTGGACGTCTCGATGGCGCCGGCGCCCAGCGTGCGGCGCAGCCGCGACACGCAGATGGCGATCTGCCTCCAGGCGCTCCGCGGCGCGGAGCCGGCCCACACCGTCTCGATCAGCCGGTCCACGCTGACGACCCGGTTGGCGTTCAGGACCAGGCTCGCCAGGATCGCCAGCTCCCGGTTCGCGCAGATCTGCAGCTCAGCACCGTCCTTGAACACCCTGAGCGGTCCAAGGACGCGGAATTCGAGCGCCCCGCCCATCAGCCGGTCCGCGTCAGGTACTGCTCGATCTCCTCCGCGGCGCGGACGGCGCCACCCGCCGCCCGGACATCCTGTCGCATCGCGCTCGTGGCGCGCCGTACGTCCTGGTCGGCCGCGACGCCGAGCACGGCGTCGCGCAGCCGCTCCGCGGTGACGTCGGCGGGAGGCAGGACCCGGCCGAGACCCAGTTCCTCTATGCGCCTCGCGGCCGGCCAGTCGAGGCCGGAGGTCGGGACGACGACCATCGGGCAGCCCGAGTGCAGGGCCTCCATCACCGTGCCCATGCCGCCGTGCGTGACCGCCACGGACGCGTGACGCAGCACGCTCAGGTGCGGCACCCAGCGGTGTACCTCGATGTTGGAGGGCAGCGGGCCGAGATCGGCGGGATCCATGCCCTCCGCCACGGTCATGACCACGTGCAAGGGGATGTCGCCGAAGGCCGCGACGCAGGTGCGGAAGAACCCGGGGTGCTCGTTGAATACCGCCCCGAAGGAGACCAGGGCGACCGGGAGCCCGTCGCCCGGGGGTTCCCACCCTCCGAGGAAGCTCCGTTCTCCGAGGCAGGGGCCGACGAAGGAGAACCGCTCGTCGAAGGTGTCCCCGGCGAACTGGAACGCCCGGGGAATGGTCACCAGGCTGAAGTCCTGGACCTCCCACCACAGTTCCGCGGCCGGGACGTCGACCCCGTGGGAGCGGGCCATCGCGCCGATCCTGGCGAGCATGTCGTCCACCCACCGGGTCAGCGTGGGCCCCTCGCCACCGGGGTTGTAGACGGCGTTGAGATAGGAGAAGTGGGCGTTCGACGCGAAGAAGGGGATGAGCTGCGCCGCCGGGCGCCCCCATTTCCTGGCGAGGACACGCCCGGCGTAGAGGATGGAGGTGTCGTACACGATCATGTCGGGCCGGTCGCGCATCTGCTCGTCGAGGGCTTCCAGCATCGCCTGGCTCTCGTCCAGCAACAGTGACAGCAGATAAAGCGGGTCGTCGGCGAGATCCAGGAAGTTCGCCTTGCGGTATTTCGAGTCATAACACAGGACGGTGGCACCGGTCTTTTCCACGATGGCCGCCATGCTCTGCGCGGTCAGGTAGGTGACCCGGTTTCCTCTGCGAACCAATTCGGCGACCACGGCCAGATTCGGTATTACATGACCATGATCGGGATGACACATGAAAAGATAGTGTCGCGTCATGTGGAAATCTCTCCGGCAGATTACGCGGGTATGCGCTACTCGCAACCTAATAAGGGTTCCCCGAATCACGGCACCCCCTAATCCCCCCTGTCACCCCCCCTCAACCACCCCTCCTCATAGGGGTTCCCCTATTCGGAGGGGCGTGATTACGCTGGGCCCGAATCCGAGGAGGACGCCGATGCCCACCCGTGTCTGGGACTACCTGGCGGAATACGACGCCGAGCGCGAGGACATCGCCGACGCCGTGGAGACCGTGTTCCGTTCCGGGCAGCTCGTCCTCGGCGAGAGCGTCCGCTCCTTCGAGCGGGAGTTCGCGGCCTACCACGGGGTGCGTCACTGCGCGGGCGTCGACAACGGCACCAACGCCATCAAGCTCGGCCTGCAGGCCCTGGGCGTCGGCAGGGGCGACGAGGTGATCACCGTGTCCAACACCGCGGCGCCGACGGTGGTCGCCGTCGACGGGGTGGGCGCCACACCGGTCTTCACCGACGTGCGCCCGGACACCTACCTCATGGACGTCGCCCAGGTCGAGGCCGCGATCACCCCGAGGACCCGGTGCCTGCTGCCCGTCCACCTGTACGGGCAGTGCGTGGACATGGCGCCGCTCGAACGGCTCGCGGCCCGGCACGACCTGGTGATCCTTGAGGACTGCGCGCAGGCGCACGGCGCCCGCCATCACGGGCGCGTGGCGGGGTCGATGGGCGCGGCGGCCGGGTTCTCGTTCTACCCGACCAAGGTGCTCGGCGCCTACGGGGACGGCGGAGCGACGATCACCTCCGACGACGCCGTGGACGCCAACCTGCGCAGGCACCGCTACTACGGCATGGAACAGACGTACTACGTGGTGGAGACGCCCGGGCACAACTCCCGGCTGGACGAGGTCCAGGCCGAGATCCTGCGCCGCAAGCTCCGCCGGCTCGACCGGTACATCGCCGGCAGGCGGGCCGTGGCGGCGCGCTACGCCGAGGGCCTCGGCGACACCGAGCTCGTCCTTCCCTCCGTCGCCGAGGGCAACGAGCACGTCTACTACCTGTACGTCGTGCGGCATCCCCGGCGCGACGACATCATCGCGGCGCTGCGCGCCCATGACATCCATCTCAACGTCAGCTATCCCTGGCCGATCCACACCATGTCTGGTTTCGCGCATCTCGGCCACGCGCCTGGCAGTCTGCCCGTGACCGAGGAGCTGGCCGGCCAGATCTTCTCCCTGCCGATGTACCCCTCCCTGCCGGTGGGGCTCCAGGAGAAGGTCATCTCCGCGCTGCGCGAGGTGCTGAGGACGCTGTAGTCAGGACCTCGGGAAGCCCTTCTCGACGGCCAGGCAGGCCTCGTACCGGGGAAGCAGGCCGCGCTCGGCGGCCCCGGACAGCGTGGGGGCCAGCAGGTCGCGCTCGGAGAGGATCGGCTCGGCTCCGGACGGAAGGATCAGCCCGATCTCCGCGTCGAAGACCGACACGGCCAGCTCGTTCCTGCTCTGGTACTCCTGCGAGAGCAGGTAGCACACCACCGTGTCGTCCTCCAGCGCGGCGAAGGCGTGCCCGACCCCCGGCGGCAGGTACACCGAACGGCAGGTGTCGCCTGCCAGCTCAAGCTGGTCCCAGCGGCCGAAGGTCGGCGACCCCACCCTGAGGTCGACCACGAGGTCCAGTGCCCTGCCCCTGGTGCAGTACACGTACTTCGCCGTCCCCGGCGGGGCGAGGGTGTAGTGGACGCCACGGACCACTCCCCGCCTGGACGTGCTCTGGCTGGCCTGCGCCACCGGAAACAGCGGGTGCCCGACCGCCTCGGCGAAGGCCGCCTCCTGGTAGGGGGACACGAAGAAGCCGCGATCGTCGGGATAGGTCTCGGGGACGAACTCGAAGGCGCCGGTCACCGCCAGCTCTCGCGGTTTCATACGCGCTGCCCCGCCAGGCGGGAGACCGTGCGGCGCAGTGCCTCGTCGAGCGGCACGCGCGCCGTCCAGCCGGTACGCCTGTGGAAGGCGGCAGGGTCGGCCACGACGCTTTTCGGATCCATGAGAGTCGCCCCATCCGGCGGTGGAGTGGAGATGACGGGCACGGGCTCGGCCCCGGTGTACGCGGACGCGATCTCCGCGATGGCGGTGAAGAGGTGGCGGACGCTCGTGCCCCGGCCCGTACCGACCAGCCAGTGCCGGCCGGCGAGCGCGTGCGCCCGGCCGAGCGCCGCGAGGAACGCCTCGGCGGCGTCGCCGACGTAGAGCAGGTCGCGCTCAACGCCGCCGTCGCCCCACATGGTGAGCGGCTCGCCCGCCAGGGCGCGGCGTGCCATCACCGCGACCACGCCGCGGTCGGCGGCCGGAGCCGCGCCGAACACCGTGGGCAGGCGCAGCGTGACGCCGCGCACCACCCCCTGCGCCGTGGCCGCCGCAAGGACGCGCTCCGCGGCCAGCTTCTGCCGGTCGTAGGGGGTCTCGGGGTCGTCGGGCTCGGTTCCGTCGATCCGGGCCTGGACCCGGCGGCCGACCTGCGACGTCGATCCGGCGAACAGGACGACGGGGGGCGGGCCGGGCCTGCGCTCAGCCCGCAGGGCCTGGACGATGTCGCCCACGACGCCGCAGTTCACCTTCTCCACCGCTCCCCCGTTCGTGGCCGTACGCCAGTCGCCGTGCAGGAGCAGGTTGATCACGACGTCGGCGCCCGCGACGGCCTCCGCCACCTGGCCGGGCACGGCGAGGTCGGCCCGGCGCACGTCGACGTCCCGCGGCGCGTCGCAGGGGACCGGTGAGGGCCGGCGTGCCACGAGGCGCAGCCTCACGCGGCGCGCGACGAGCTTCGCGACCAGAGCGGAGCCCACGAAGCCCGAGGCTCCGAGGACCACGACGAGCGGGCGGCCCCGGTCAGACAACGTGCACCTCGGGGACGTAGAGGATCCATCTGCCGCCCGACTCCCTGAACGCCCGCTCCTTGGCCATGATCTCTTCCGCGTGGTTCCAGGCGAACAGCAGGGCGTAGTCGGGGTACGGGCCGGAGAACGCCTCGGGGCTCCGCACCGGGATGCGCGACCCGGGTGTGAGCCTGCCCTGCTTGGCGGGCGTGGTGTCGCAGACGAACGGGACCAGCTCGGGCCCGATGCCGCAGTAGTTCAGCACGGTGGCGCTCTTGGCGGTCGCGCCGTACCCGGCGACCGTGGCCCCCTCGTCCCGCAGGCCGGTGAGCAGTTCCACGAGGGCGTCCCGGATGTGCTCGACGCGGGCGGTGAACCTTCGGAGGGTCGCCGGATCGGTGATCCCGGCCGAGGCCTCGGCCGCCAGCAGTTCGGCCACCGCCGGGCCGGGCCGCCTCGCGCCCCTGCGCGCGAGCGTGTAGCGGACCTCACCCCCGTGCACGGGCAGCCGCTCGACGTCGACGAGCTCGAACCCGGACCGCCGCGCCATCCGCTGTACGGACCCGGCGGTGAAGAAGTAGAAATGCTCGTCGTAGATCTGGTCGAAGGAGGCGCGCTCCAGGATGTCCGCGAGGTAGGGGTCCTCGAACACGAAGACGCCGTCCGGCCGCAGCAGCGCGTCGACCCCGCTCAGGATCGACTCCATGTACGGGATGTGGCACAGGGTGTTGGCGGCGTAGACGACGTCCGCAGGGCCGTCGGTGTCGCGGATCCGCCGCGCGGTGGCCTCCTCGAAGAACTCCTTGCGCACCCGCACCCCCTTGGCCGCGGCCAGGTCGGCCACCCCTCCGGACGGCTCGACTCCCAGGTGCCGGACGCCGGCGTCGGCGATGCTCCTGAGCATCGTGCCGTCGTTGCAGCCGAGCTCGACGACGAAGGGATCGGGCCCCGCTAGCTCCGTGGCCAGCAGGGTCTTGGCCAGTGCCTCGAAGTGCTCGCGCATGACGGCGGAGCCGGAGGACAGGTAGGGGTATGCCTCGTGGAACATGCGCTCGCGGGGGACCTCCTCCAGCAGCTGCACCATCGTGCACGTCTGGCAGATCCCGACCGCGAGCCGGAAGGAGAACTCCTCCCGGGTGTCACCGGGCTCGACGAACGCGTCCGAGATGGGCTGAGGTCCGAAGTCCGCGAACTCGCTGAGCCGACCCGAACAGACCCGGCATGACATAAGAGACTCCTTCGGTAGTGTCGACGATCGTCGGCCGACCGGGGACGGCCCGCGCACCACCCGTGACTCTCCCGTGCCACGTTCAGGCACGTGGGCGGCGGTACCTCACCCAGACGTCGCCGATCCTCACCAGGCCGAAGAGCCGCAGCGTGACCGCGTCCGGCACCGGCGGATGGTGAGGCTTGTTGTGGACGCTGCCCATCGACCGGGTGATGACCTCGTCGGCGCGGACCCGCCAGCCATGGGGAACCAGCAGCACGATGTCCCCGAGCCCGCACTCGACCTCGACGGAGACCTCGCTGTGATGGCAGATCGCCTGGGTGAAGTCGATGCGGACCTTGCCCCACGCGACCTTGGCGCTGATGAGAGGAGGGACGACCCAGTACCCGGTCTGCCTGAGGTTCCTTCTGCCCCGCGTGTGGAGCCGCAGGACGTCGGAGGCGTCCTCGCGCGTCGCGGGCAGGTCGCCCGCCTGCGGCAGGTCGGCCACGATGACGTCCAGCTCTCCGCAGGTGCGAGCCGCGTACGTGCGGTCGAGCCTTTCGTGCAGCTCGTCGATGCTGATGCGGCCCTCGCTGAGCGCGACGCGCAACGTTTCGGCCACGTTGTCCCGGTCACGGTCGCCTGCCCGGATCTCCGCGTGATCGGTCATGGCGCCCACTCTAATGATCAGTTTTTCATGCTGCCAGCCCGCCCGACCCGCGGCTCCCATCGCGATGAATGCCCCGATCGCCTCGCAATGCCCTTACCTCCGTCGGATCCAGACGCTATTAGGGGGTCGACCCGTGGAGAACCCCTGCTTTCTCGCAAGGGTCAGAATAGGGGTTCCGGAACCCGGCAGGGGGGTTGAGCGGGCCCCTCACAGCGTGACATCTTCGCCGTTGAGCGTGGATGGCAGCCACGTGTGTGAGCCGCCCGTTAGGAGCCCACCATTCCTACACTCTCCGCCCAGCCGGCACAGGTGAGAATCGCCGAGTCCGCTCTTTCGGGAGGGGCCCATTTCACACACGTCGCGGCCGTCCGCCATTGGCTCTCGGAAATAGCGGAACGCGCATATATGGATGTCGACCGGCTCGCGCTCGACGAGCTGGACGGCTGGCGGCACGACCCGGCGACGGGGAACATCGTCCACAGGAGCGGCGGGTTCTTCACCGTCGAGGGACTGGACGTCCGCTTTCCCGGAAGTCCCGTGACGGCGTGGACGCAGCCGATCATCAACCAGCCGGAGGTCGGCATCCTCGGCATCCTGGTCAAGGAGTTCGACGGCGTCCTGCACCTGCTCATGCAGGCCAAGAACGAACCGGGCAACCACAACGGGCTCCAGCTGTCGCCCACGGTGCAGGCCACCCGGAGCAACTACACGCGGGTACACCAGGGCAGGCCGGTGCCCTACCTCGACCACTTCCGCAACCCCACGGGGCGCGTGCTGGCCGACGTGCGCCAGTCGGAGCAGGGGGCCTGGTTCTACCGCAAGCGCAACAGGAACATGGTCGTGGAGGTGGCCGAGGACATCGAGCCGGCCGACGGGTTCTGCTGGCTGACCCTGGGTCAGGTGCACGAGCTGCTGTCCGTGCCCGACCTGGTGAACATGGACGCCCGTACGGTGCTGGCCTGCCTGCCGTTCAGCGGCGGGGGTACGGCCGCGACGTTCGGCTCCGGCGGGGTCGACGGGTTCCGCGCCTCGCTCATCCGGTCGTGCGACCCCGGTCAGGGGGGCCGGCACCGCATCGAGGAGATCCTGAGCTGGACCACCGGCATCCGTTCCACGGTGGAGATCCAGACCGAGCGGATCCCGCTCAACCGGCTGCGGCGCTGGCGCCGGACCGGCGGGAAGATCTCCCACGAGACGGGCAGGTTCTTCGACGTCATCGGCGTGAGCGTCGCAGCGAGCGGGCGCGAGGTGGGCCGCTGGACCCAGCCGATGATCGAGCCCATCGGCAGGGGGGTCATCGCCTTCCTGGTCCGCAAGATCGGCGGAGTGCTCCACGCCCTGGTGAACGCGCGGGTCGAGCCGGGGAACACCGACGTCGTTGAGCTGGCGCCGACCGTGCAGTACACGCCGGGGAACTACGATCACCTACCGCCCGAGGCCAGACCGCTCCTCCTGGACGAGGTACTCGGGGCCCCGCGAGACCGGATCCGCTTCGACACCATCCTGTCGGAGGAGGGCGGGCGCTTCTACCACGCCAGGAACCGCTACCTCATCGTCGAGACGGACACCGACCCCGCGCCCGGCCACCCGGGCTTCCGGTGGCTCACCCTGCACCAGCTGGGAGAGCTCCTCCGGCACAGCTACTACGTGAACGTGCAGGCGCGCACCCTCAGCGCCTGCCTGTACGGCCTGACGTCCGCGAGCGGGGGCGGTTCCCGGCGCCCTTAGGGCCGGGGACCCAAAGGGCGCCCGCGATTTCACGGGCAGGGCGCCGGACGCCTTTTCCGATCACACTGGTACGCCGCCTTCGAGATGATCGAATGAGCGGTCCCGGCGGATCAACACTATCCCATCCCATGCCACCATTTAATGTATATAAGCGACCTAAATCACATGCCCTACTTCCTCGGAAGTAGAGCCATTCTGATGGGCGACTGTACTTTGACCGGACTTTGACTAAACTCTGACAGAGGCCGGATACCAATAGAAATGCACTATTCTGGGATGGGCGCGTTAAGGGGTCCGCTTGCGTTACACGAGGTTGGGACAGACAGGGCCGGTCATCTCGACCATCGGACTCGGCTCGCTCGCCCTCGCCGGCGCCTACGGTCGCATCGACAACGCTGAGGCGCTCACCCTGATCCGCAGGGCGCTCGACGCCGGCGTCACCCTCATCGACACCGCGGGCTTCTACGCCGCCGGCCAGGTCGAACGCCTCGTGGGCCGGGCCGTCGCCGGGCGGGCCGGCCAGGTGGTGGTGTGCACCCGGGGCGGCATGCGCCGCGCGCGGCCGGGTCAGCCGCCGAGGTTCGACGGGCGGCTCGACTACCTGGAGCGTTCCTGCGAGTCCTCCCTCGAACGCCTCGGCGTCGACTGCATCGACCTCTACTACCTCCACTGCCAGGACGAGCGCGTCCCGCTGGAGGCGAGCATGGCCCGCCTGTCCAGGCTCGTGCAGGCCGGGAAGATCCGCTACCTGGGCCTGTCCAGCGGCACGCTCCAGCAACTGCGGCGGGCGCACGCCGTGCACCCCGTCACCGCGATCGCCGTCGAGTACTCGCTCTGGGGCGCGCGCGCCCAGCCGGACCTCCTGCCCGCCGCCCGGCAGATGGGCATCACCGTGGTCGCCGCCCGCCCGCTCGGCCGCGGCTTCCTCACCAGCCGCATCCGCTCCCCCGTACAACTGGGCGCGGGCGACTGGAGGCACGAGGACCCCCGCTTCCAGCCGGAGAACCTCCGGCTGAGCGTGGGGCCGCTCCGGGAGGTCGAGGCCGCGGCGGCGCAGCTGGACGTCGGCGCGGGCCGCCTCGCCCTCGGCTGGCTGCTCGCCCAGGGCGACCACATCGTCCCCGTCCCGAGCACCCGCGACCCGGTGCACCTGGAGATGAACCTCGCCGCGTCGGCGGTGGAGCTCGCGCCCGCGACGCGCGACAGGCTGGCGAGGATCTTCCCCGCCGCCAGGTTCGATCAGTCGGCGTCGCTCCTGCTCTGAGGGGAGATGAGCGACGCGGCGAGGGCCTTGTTGACCGCGTCGATCCGGGACACCGCGTTGAGCTTGACGAAGATGTTCCGCATGTGCCGTTTCACGGTCGCCTCCGCCAGGCCGAGGCAGCGGGCGATCTGGCCGTTGCTGAGCGCCTGGGCGGCCAGTTGCAGGACCTCCTGCTCCTTGTTCGAAAGGACGCCCGCGGGAGGCCCCTTCACCTGGGCGAGGCTGTGGCGCGAGACCGCGAGCACGACCCTCCCGGGATCCTCGTGGACGCTCCTCACCGCCGCGATCAGCTCGTGCCGGTGGACGCTCTTGAGCAGGTAGCCGCAGATGCCGGCCACGAGGAGCCGCGTGAGCAGTTGGGGCCCGTCGTACATGCTCAAGATGATGATCCGGGTCGCGGGCGAGATCTTCCGGATCCGCGTGACGGTCTCGGTGACCTCGTCACCCGGGATCTCGACGTCCAGCAGGACCACGTCCGGCCGCGTCTCCTCGACCAGGGCCAGGGCGGAGGAGGAGTCCCCGGCCTCACCCACGATGCCCATGTCCTCGACGGCCTCAAGGATCTCGCGCAGCCCTTCCCGGAAAAGGGCATGGTCGTCGACGATGGCGACGGAGATTTCGTTACTTCGATTCGTCCGATTCATGGGACTGTCTCTTTAGGGGGATGAAGAGCTCGACTAGACAGCCGTTCCCTGGTTCGCTGGAAATGGTCACCCGCCCCCCGAGCAGCTCCGCGCGCTCGCGCATGGACGCGAGACCGACGCCTCCGCGTGCCCGGGCGAGCTGCGGTGCGAAGCCATGCCCATTGTCCTGTACGGACGCGAGGAGTTCGTGCGGAGCGATGTCCACCCGCATGAGGATCACCGATGGGCGGGCGTGCGTTATCGCGTTGCGGGCGGCTTCCCTGACGATGAGAAACGCCTGGTCGAGCACTCGCGGCTCGGCCCACGACTCGTCGCCGTTCACGTCGAGCCCGACGGACACACAGTCGTCCTCGACCGCTTCGAGAAAGCCGAGCAGCGCTTTCTCCAGGCTCTTCACAGGCACCTGGGGATATAACTCCGACGTCATCTGCCGGAGGTTCTCCATGGTCTCCTGGATGGCCTGCTGCGCGACCGCGATCTTGGCGGACGCCCTGGCGGGGTCCGTGGCCCTGTGGACCTCCGAGAGCGCGAGCTGCTGGTGAGCGACGCTGATCCCGTGGCCGACGCGGTCGTGGAGCTCGCGCGCTATGCGGCGGCGCTCCTCTCCTTGGGCCTCGTGCACCTGGTTGAGGAGAAAGCCGTGATAGCTCTCGGACGCCTCGCGGATTCGCCGGGAGAGGCTCTCCTCCATTCCGGTGGCCACCAGCGTGAAAATCTCGGTGGGCGACCCGGCGTCCTCGGCTATTCGCCGCGCCAGGTGGGCCAGAGCGGTCCTGAAGAACAGCGAACCCGCCTCAAGAGATGCCTTGGGGTGAACTCCGGTCGCGGCGCGAGTACTGCCGACTTCCCAGGCATGGAATTTATAGAGCTCGTTGACCTGCACCTTTCCGGCGCGAAGCATGGCGGCCACATCGTCGAGGACGTAGTGGGCGGTCATAAGAGCCTGGCGCGTCGCCTGCGGATCGCTTGACAGAACGTTGCCGCTGGCTTGCAGCTCTGACTCGAATTCCGAAAGGATTTCTTTCCGGCACGCGTCGACGAATCTCGCCGGGTCGTTCCCTGCCCCTTGTGCCGCATCCAAGGAAGTCCCCTCCGCCATGGGACGCGCGTGCCCCCAACTATCTCGCAGCTGCGACTTTAAAGCAACATATAGGATGACATATTGCTGATCAGCGCGGTAATGTGCACGAGGTGTTGCGTCGCCATGAACACTCGGTAAGGCCGTCGTTGTCGGCGGCGGCTCCCCTTGACGGAGGCGGCGCGACCGGCCATGATCACCGCTGCGGCGCCCGCGCTCATGGCGACGAACGCCCCGATCAGCGGAATGCCGAGGACGAGTATGGTGACGCCGAAGGCGGCCACCAGCACGGCCGCGGCGACGGACATCACGCACCGTGACGTCCGCTCCCCGAGCGTGACGCCGATCGTGCGCCGGCCCGCCGCGGCGTCCCCATCGATATCGGACAGATCCTTGGCGGGAACTCCGACGAGCGTCATCCAGTAAGTGGCGGCGATCGCGAACACGATCAGTTCGAGCGGCGTGGAGACGCTTTCGCCGCCGGTGGAAATGAAGAACCCGCACCAGTAGGACAGCAGGCCAGAGACGCACAACACGATGATTGTGCCTCCGGATCCGCTTTTGAGGGGAAATGGCGGTCCTGAGTACAGGTAGCCGAGAAGCAGATTGGCCCCGACCATCCACGTCACCTGAACGGGCAGCGCCAGGGTCACGCCGAGCGAGAGGCCGGCCGCGACCAGGGCGACGGCCACCGCGGTGCGCGGATCGAGGTCGCCACGGGCGATCGGCCTGCGGGAGTGGTTGACGCGGTCCTCGGTGACGTCGGTGACCCCGTTGTAGAGATAGATCGCGAGAATCGACAGGACCCAGGCCACCGCCCCCTGGAGCACCTTCGCCGGGTCCGGCATCGCTCCGGCCGGCACCGCGAGCGCGGCCCCCGCCAGGTATCGGAGCGTCGAAATCGACAGGACGGCCGGCCGGGCTTCGACGAC
Organism: Sphaerisporangium sp. NPDC049003; assembly: GCF_043197795.1. Taxonomy (NCBI): domain Bacteria; kingdom Bacillati; phylum Actinomycetota; class Actinomycetes; order Streptosporangiales; family Streptosporangiaceae; genus Sphaerisporangium; species Sphaerisporangium sp. NPDC049003. The sequence continues at coordinate 49,698 of NZ_JBICTU010000019.1, read as the reverse complement.
GCACAGCCCCAGCACACGAATACCGGACCGCAGGGCGGAAGCCCCGGTAGCCTGCCTCGTTGCCCATATGCTCGTCATGCCCGGATTGTTCCCCGAAGCCCGCGGCTCGTTAAGAGGATGATCCGAAAGTTGTAGCCGGGACTGATTCTTTGGATACCACCCGTACCACCATCGGATATCTGGGCCGAAATCCTCGGGGACCCGTATTGTCGGGCCGTGCCCACCCCTACTAGCCTGGAGCCAGCGGAAAACGCCGGAAAGGCGGGCTCCGGCCGCTGACCGAGGCTCATTGATTTCACCCTAGGGAATCCAATGCCGGATTTCAATCCCTGGGGCCGATAAAGGTGCTCGACGATCGCGACCACCCATTCACCCCTGGCGGGCCCAAGCTCCGGCAGGAGCTCTCAATTCTGGCGAAGAACGCCGGAAACACAGTCGATGTCAATCTGTTTGTCATGAACGGTGGAGGGAGGATGCGCCCGGCGCACGGCGCTCGGCGTGGAGCCCAGGTCCGACATCAGGATTCTTCAGCCGTGAGTCATTCAGGAAAGGAAGTTTGACGTGAGAGGCGTCGAGCGCTACGCGGGATTCACCCCCGTCGACCTGACCGACCGCACCTGGCCCGGCAATCGCATCGTCTCCGCTCCACGCTGGTTGTCCACCGATCTCCGGGACGGCAACCAGTCGCTCGCCAACCCCATGACCCCCGAGCGCAAGCTCATGATGTTCGACCTCCTTGTCAGCATGGGCTACAAAGAGATCGAGGTCGGGTTTCCCGTCGCCAGCCAGAACGACCACGACTTCGTGCGGATGCTCATCACGCAGGACCGGATACCCGACGATGTGCGCATCTCGGTTCTCACCCAGGCCCGCGACGAGCTGATCAGGCGGACGGTGGAATGCCTCGCGGGGGCGCCCCGGGCGACGATCCACATCTACAACGCCACCTCCCCGCTGTTCCGGCGGCTGGTCTTCGGCATGAGCCGCGCCGAGTGCAAGGATCTCGCGGTCCAGGGCACCCGGCTGATGATGAAGTACGCCGAGCGGACGCTCCGTGACTGCGACCTCGGCTACGAGTACTCCCCAGAGCTCTTCAACGAGACCGAGCCGGACTTCTCCCTGGAGGTCTGCGAGGCCGTCATGGACGTCTGGGAGCCCGGGCCCGACCGCGGGATCATCCTCAACTTCCCGACGACGGTGGAGCGCTCGCTGCCCAACGTCTTCGCCGACCAGATGGAGTGGCTCGACCGGAACCTCTCCCGGCGCGAGCACGTCTGCCTGTCCGTCCACCCGCACAACGACCGGGGCACGGGGGTGGCGGCAGCGGAGCTGGCCCTGCTGGCGGGGGTCCAGCGCGTCGAGGGCTGCCTGTTCGGCAACGGCGAGCGCGCCGGCAACGTCTGCCTGGTGACCCTCGGCATGAACCTGTACGCCCACGGGGTCGACCCGGGCATCGACTTCTCCGACATCAACGCGATCCGCCGCACCGTCGAGCACTGCAACGAGCTGCCCGTCCACCCCCGTCACCCCTACGGCGGCGACCTGGTCTACAGCGCCTTCTCCGGGTCCCACCAGGATGCGATCAAGAAGGGGTTCGACGAACTGGAGCAGCGGGCGGCCGAGACCGGCGCCGGCGCCGACGACCTGCCCTGGCGCGTGCCGTACCTGCCCGTGGACCCCAAGGACGTGGGCCGTACGTACGAGGCGGTCGTACGGGTGAACAGCCAGTCGGGCAAGGGTGGCGTCGCCTACGTCATGAGCGCCTGGCACGGCCTGAACCTGCCTCGGGGGCTCCAGATCGACCTTGCGGCCACGGTGCAGGCTCAGGCGGACGCGGCGGGCGGCGAGCTGTCGCCGAGCCGGATCGGCGCGCTCTTCATGGAGGAGTACCTCCTCCACGGCGAGCCCCCGGCCCCCCTGCCGGTGGGGCGGGAGCCGGTGACGGCGTCCCTGTACGTCGACGGCCGGTTCGACGTCGGCGGCGCCCAGGCGGACGCCGTCCGCACCCTCGGTTCGGTTCTGGCCCGCCATGGCGTCGAGGTGCGGGTCGTCCACCGCACCGGGCTGCCGCTCGACAACGAGGACCTGACGCCCGAACGGGCCGTCCTCGACGGCCGGTCGCGCGACGAGACCGTGATCTACGCCGAATGCCGGGTCGACGGCGCGGTGGCCTGGGGCGCCGGCATCGACAGGGACATCGCGACGGCCGCGCTCACGGCCGTACGCGTCGCCCGCAGGCGGCTCTCCCGCGACGGGCGCCTCGCGTCCGCCGAGGCGGACGGCGAGGTGACCGTACCCGAACAGCGCCGTCCCCTGGCGGCGGCCGGACTCCGAGCGGATGGTGGAGGCCGAACATGGCCGTAGACGACCAACGGAGGGCCATGACCTCCTTGCGGGACCTGCTGACCGAGGTGGTGGCGGGCAAGGGGAGGATCGCGATGGTGACGGGGGCGATCGCGACCGGCAAGAGCGAGCTGCTGTACTCCTTCACCGAGCGGGCGTTCGACCACGGCGCCCTGCCCCTCGCCGCGACGGGCTCCCGCGCCGAGAGCGGGCTCCCGCTCGGGGTGCTGTCCCAGCTCGTCCACGGGGCGCCGCTGACCGAAGAGCAGCGCGCGGCGACCCTGAGCCTGCTGCACGAGGGAGCGCGCTCGCAGCTGTCCAACGACCCGCGGGCCGAGTCCATCGAGCACGTGGACGTGCAGATCGTCGACGCGCTCTGCACGGTGCTGCTGGAGCTGTCCGAGCGCTGTCCCCTGGTGATCGCCGTGGACGACGTTCACTACGCCGACCGCGCGTCGCAGCTGTGCCTCGCCTACCTCGCGCGGCGGGTGAAGTTCGCGGACGTCATGCTCGTGTTCAGCGCGCCGGACCCGAGCCCGCACCTCCAGTCGCTCTTCCACACCGAGGTGCTGCGGCAGCCGCACTGCCGTCCGGTCCGTCTCACCCACCTGAGCCTCGCGGGTGTGGAGGAGAGGGTGGCCGACAGGGCGGGCGCCGAGGCGGCGAGGCGGTTCGCGGCCGAGTGCCACGCGTTGAGCGGCGGAAACCGGCTGCTGGTGGACGCGCTCCTGGACGATCTCCAGGCCACCGGCTCCCCCGGCCAGAGGTACGGCGAGGCCATCGTGGCCTATCTGCGCCGCGCCGACCGGCGCGTGTCGCTCGTCGCCAGGGGGCTCGCGGTCCTGGGCGACCCCTCCTCGGTGGGCCCGTTGCTCGGCGAGAGCAAGGTGGCCGTCTCCACCTCGATCCAGGCGCTGGACGACGCCGGCGTGCTGGAGGAGAGCCACTTCCGTCACGAGATCGCCCGGTCCGCCGTCCTGGCCGAGCTGGAAGCCTCCGAGCGCATCGGCCTTCACCGCCGGGCCGCGGAGCTGACGTACGAAGAGGGGGCTCCCCCCGCCGTGGTGGCCGAGCATCTGCTGCACGCGAGCCACGCCGCGGACGCCTGGGCCCTGTCGGTCCTTGAGGAGGCGGCGCGGCAGGCGCTGCGCGACGACGGCGTGGAGTCGGCGATCGAGTACCTCAAGCTCGCCTGGCGGGCCTGCGGCGACGAGCGGCGGCGCGCGAGGATCGCCACCGCGCTGGTACGGGCGGAGTGGCGGATCAACCCCAGCGCGCCCGCGGGGCACCTCGCGGAGCTGACCGACGCCCTGCACAAGGGCTACCTCGGCGGCGGGGACGCGGTGGTGCTCGCCAAGGCCCTGCTGTGGCACGGCCACACCGACGACGCCAAGGACGTCCTCGCCCACCTGAAGGAGCGGGAAAGGCTGGACCAGGAGAGCGCGGCGGAGCTGGCCGCGGCGCGCCCGTGGTTCAGGACCCTGTACCCGTCGTTCCTGACGCATCTGCCGGAGGTCGGCAGGGAGCAGACGATCGCCGCGGCCTCGTCCCTCAGGGTCGGCCGCCGCATGGAGGCGGCGGGCGCGCTGGCGAGCGTGATGTCCGAGGGCCCGCGCGAGGACACCGTGGCGACGGCCGAGCTCATCCTGCGCGGTTCCCGCCTGGACGAGATGACCCTGGACACGGTGGAGACCGCGCTGCTGGCGCTGACCTACGCCGACCTGCCCGGCAGGGCAGCGCCCTGGTGCGACGCGTTCATCGACGAGGCGGCGTCCCGCCACGCGCCGAGCCGCCAGGCCCGGCTGTCCGCCATCCGGGCGGAGATCGGCCTGCGCAGGGGCGACCTGGCGGGCGCGGCACAGGACGCCCAGAGGGCTCTGGAGATCATCCCGGCCGCCGGCTGGGGGGCGACCGTCGGCGGGCCGCTGGGCAGCCTGCTGCTCGCCGGGGCCGCCATGGGCAAGCTGGACGAGTACCTCCAGCACTTCAACCAGCCGGTGCCCGAGTCGATGCTGGAGACCAGGTACGGCCTGCAGTACCTGCACGCGAAGGGCCGGTTCAACCTCCTGGCTGACCAGCCCAGCCAGGCGCTGCGGGACTTCCGGCTCTGCGGCGAGCTCATGGGCAGGTGGAAGCTGGACGTGCCGGGGTTCATCGCCTGGCGCACGGACGCCGCCGAGGCCCTGATCCGCCTCGGGGAGCCCGGCGAGGCGCTCGACCTGATCAACGACCAGCTCGCACGGTGCGACGCGCGGTCCAAGCGGGCGCACGGCATGGCGATGCGCCTGCTGGCCTCGGTGAGCGAGGTGCGGCACCGCGCCGCGCTGCTCCGCAGGTCCGCCGACCTCCTCCAGTCCGGCGGTGACCGGTACCAGCTGGCCCGTACGCTCTTCGACCTCACCGAGGCCTACCAGGCGAGCGGGGAGCACCGGCAGGCGGAGATGTTCGGACGGCGCACCCGGGTGCTCGCCCAGGAGTGCCGTGCCGAGCCCCTCATCCGGGCCCTGTCGCGCGACGACGAGGACGAACGGTCCGCCACCGGCTCCACGGGAGTGACGGCGATCATGAGCGACGCCGAGCGGCGCGTGGCGGCGCTGGCGGCGGAGGGATACACCAACCGGGAGATTTCGCGGAAGCTGTTCATCACGATGAGCACCGTGGAACAGCACCTCACACGGATCTATCGCAAGCTCAATGTCACCCGCAGAACCGAGCTTCCGGCGCGGCTCGCGGACACCCACCCGGCTCAGGCGCCCGAAGCGACGAACCACGCATTCAACTGATTCTTCGGGCAGTCACGTGAAATGCGACAGTTAATACCGTATTGACTATGGTTTATGCGGTTTGTTGCGAGATTGGCGGAAATTTGGATGGATGGAGGCTGGGCATGCGGTGGCACCTGATCCCCGTAACTTGTTGCCATCGGGGCGGCGGTCAGATACCTGGTATTACCTACCTTTCCATCCTAATCTGACGATATGCAGGTGGGATCGCTCATCGCGTCCGGACGCGACTGTCACATCTTCGAGGCCGGACCAGGCAAGGTGGTCCGGCGTGCCCGCGACGGTCGCAACCTGGAGCGGGAGGCGTCGGTCATGCGCCACGCCCGGAGGCACGGATTCCCCGCGCCCGAGGTCTTCGACGCCGAGGGCCCCGACATCCTCATGGAGCGGGTCGAGGGGGCGAACCTGATGCGAGACGGGCTGGCGAACCCGTGCCGCATGGAGGACCACGGCCGGCTCCTGGCCGGCCTCCTTCGCCGGCTCGCGGCCGTACGAGCGCCGGGCTGGCTCCCGGCGGCGGGGGGATGCCCGGGGAACAGCCTGCTCCACCTGGACCTCCACCCGCTCAACGTGCTCGTCACCGACGACGGCCCGAAGGTCATCGACTGGGCGAACGCCGGCAGGGGCGCGCCCGGCGCCGACGTGGCCTGCACGTGGCTCGCCATGGCGACCGCGCCGGTGACCGGTCCGGCGGAGCAGGCCGGGCGCGACCAGATGCTCGCGGCGTTCCTCGAAAGCACCGACCGCGAGGCCGCCCGGCCGTACCTGGGCGTGCTGGCCGAGCGTCGTCTCGCCGACCGCAACACCCAGCCAGACGAGAAGGCCGGCATCGACCGCCTCGTCGCGCAGGAGACCGACGAACGGCGCGAGCCGGTGTCGTGAACCGAGTACGTCGACCTGGGCCCGCGTCGGCGAGGCGCGGGTCGTGACCCCCTGGAACCGGGAGAAGGCAGAGGATGGACGAGCGGCGCGACGTGCGGGTTTCGGACAGTGATCGCGAGGCCGCCGCCGAGCGGCTCGGCACGGCGGTGACCGAGGGCCGCCTCAACCTGCAGGAGTACGACGACCGGCTGGGGCGTGCCTACCAGTCGGTGACCTACGGCGACCTCGCCGACCTGTTCGCCGACCTGCCGGCCTCGGCGCCCGGCGTGGCGCCCGCGGCGCCCCAGGCTCCTCATCCGGCGCCACAGGCCGTGCCCGGCGCGTCCGCGGCCGAGGCCACCGTGCCGCGTTGGCTCAGGGTGCTCTGGACGATCTGGTTCATCAAGGTGATGATCAACCTGACGGTCTGGGTCCTGGTCAGCGTGTCCGACGGCACCTTGGTGTACTTCTGGCCCATGTGGGTCATCGGCCCTCCGGCCGCCGCGCTGCTCGGCCTGACGGGCATCGTCACGCTCGTCCGCCGGAGCCGGTGAATCCGAGGCAAAGAATTTCTCCCGGCCTGTCGATCCGGCGCTCCCCCGGTCGACGCACAGGTAGAAAGCAGGTTGAACGGGTCAGAAGGCACCATGCCGGACCCCGGCCGACAGGGAGAACGACGATGCGATTCATGCTGCTCCTCAAGACCGAAGAGAACCCGCCGCTGGGCGCGCCCCCCAAGGAACTCATGGACGCCATCGCCGCGTACGGCGAGGAGTCGGCCAAGGCGGGAACGCTGCTCGACACCGGGGGCCTCGCCCCGAGCGCGATGGGCACGCGGGTCCGGCTGACCGGAGGGAAGCTGACCGTGACCGACGGCCCCTTCACCGAGTCCAAGGAACTGATCGCCAGCTACGCGATGGTGGAGGTGGCCTCGAAGCAGGAGGCGGTCGAGGCGGCGACGCGCTTCATGGAGATCCACCGGGACAACTGGCCCGGCTGGGAGGGCGAGTCCGAGATCCGCCAGGTCTTCGGCCCCGAAGACTTCGACCCCTCCTCCTTCGCCTAGCGGCCGGGCGTCCGATCTCGCGGGGGCCCTCGACGGCGGCTCCGCCGCCGGGTCGGCAGCGGCGCGCCACCAAAGCCATCACCAGAGCCGTCACCAAGCCACAAGGGGGTGAGCACTCTAGGCCTTCTCCGCACTAGCCGGGACATCAGGGGTGGTTCACGGCCATGAATGTAGGCTAGCCTTACCTAAGTTCTTGGCCGGATGTTCCGAAGGAGTGCGGATGGGTGCGTCGGGGCGAGAAGTTCTGCGACGTGCCATCCGAGGCCAGCGGCGGGATGTCACGCTCGGTTCCGTTCTCGGAGCCGGGCACCAGGCCGGTGAGGCGCTGGTCCCCGTCCTGATCGGCGTCGTGATCGACCAGGCCGTCTCCGAGGGCGACGCGGGGGCGCTGCTGCGCTGGCTCGCGGTCCTCGCCGTCGTCTACGTGGGGCTGTCGTTCAGCTTCCGTTTCGGCGCCCGAGCCGGGGAACGGGCCGCCGAGCGGGCCGCCCATGTGCTGCGCGTCGAGCTCGTACGGCGCGTCCTGGACCCCGGCGGCGGAGCGGAGAACGGCAGGCTGCCCGGCACCCTGGCCACCATCGCCACCGAGGACGCCAAGCGTGTCGGCGTCGTCAACATGGCGCTGATGACCGGGATATCGGCGCTGGTGGGAGTCCTCGTCGGCGCCGTGGTGCTGTTGCGGACCTCGGTGCCGCTCGGCCTGATGGTCCTGCTCGGGACTCCCGTGCTGCTCCTGCTCGGGCACCTGCTCAGCAAGCCCCTGGAGCGTCGCAGCGAGGCCGAGCAGGAGCGCGCCGCCCACGCCTCCGGTGTCGCCACCGACCTGGTCGCCGGGCTGCGCGTGCTCAAGGGCATCGGCGCGGAGCCGGCGGCCGTGGCCCGCTACCGGCGGACCAGCCGCGACTCGCTGGTGGCCACGCTGCGAGCCGCCCGGGCGGAGGCGTGGCAGAGCGGCATGGTGCTCGCCCTGACCGGGGGCTTCATCGCCGTCGTCGCGCTGGTAGGCGGGCGGCTCGCCGCCCAGGGCGACATCAGCCTCGGCCAGCTCGTCTCGGCGGTCGGCCTCGCGCTGTTCCTGCTGGGCCCGCTGGAGGTGTTCTCCTGGGTCAACGCCGACCTCGCCCAGGGCCGGGCGTCGGCGGGGCGCATCGCCGAGGTCCTGGCCGCGCCGCCTGCCGTGCCCTCCGGCGGCGCGCGGCCGGCCCGGCCCGTACGGGGTGCGGTACGGCTGCGCGGGGTCAGCCACGGGGGGCTGCGCCAGGTGGACATGGACGTCGCGCCCGGCGAGGTGCTCGGCGTGGCCGCGACCGATCCGGCGGACGCGACGGCGCTGCTGCGCTGCCTCAGCCGTCAGGCCGATCCCGACGAAGGAGTGGTCGAGCTGGACGGCGTGCCGCTGCGCGACCTGGACCCGGCCGACATCCGCATGGCGATCCTGGTCGCCGAGCACGACGCGGACCTGTTCGAAGGCACCCTCCACGACAACGTCACCGCCACGACCCCGGACGACGCCGCCCCCGATGCGGCCGGCACTGCCGAGACCGCCCACCCGACGGCGGCGGGCGCGGACCATATCCCCCGCACCATGGCGGCTGCCGGTGCGGACGAGATCGCCCGTGCCATGGCGGCGGCCGGTGTGGACGAGATCGTCCGCGCGCTGCCGCGCGGTGGCGACACGGCGGTGAGTGAACGCGGGCGCTCGCTCTCCGGCGGGCAGCGGCAGCGTGTGGCCCTCGCCCGCGCCCTGGCCGCCGACCGGCCCGTGCTGGTGGTCCATGACCCGACCACCGCGGTCGACGCGGTCACCGAGGCGCGCATCGCGACCGGCATCCGCGAGTTCCGCCGGGGCCGCACGACGATCCTCGTCACCACCAGCCCCGCGCTGCTCGCGGTGGCCGACCGTGTGGTCCTGCTGCACGACGGCCGGGCCACCGACACGGCCCCGCACGCCGACCTGGTCCGACGCCACGCCGCCTACCGGACGGCGGTGCTGGCATGAGCACCGCACAGGACCTCCCGGACGGCGGTACCGGCGTGAGCACCGCGCAGGATCGCCGGACACCGGTTCCGCCCGCGCCCGGCACCCCGGAGGAGGGGGTGCGGGTGCTGCTGCCCACGGCCGGTGCGGGCCGCACCTGGGCCGCCGTACGGGACCTGGTGCGACCGCACCGGGGCCTGGCGCTCGGCGGGTTCGCGGTGATGGTCGCCGCGACCGCCGTCGGCCTGCTCACGCAGCCGCTGCTGGGACACATCGTCGACCTCGTCGCGGACCGGCGCCCGGCCGAGACCCTCACCCTGCCCGCGACGCTGCTGGTGCTCGTCGCGGTGGCGCAGGGAGTCAGCACCACGCTCGGGCTCTCGCTGATATCCCGGCTCGGGGAGACCGTGCTCGCCCGGCTGCGCGAGCGGTTCATCGAACGCGCCCTGAAGCTGCCCCTGGAGCAGGTGGAGAGAGCCGGCTCGGGCGACCTCACCTCCCGGGTGACCGGGGATGTCTCGCAGGTGGCCGAGGCGGTGCGGACGGCCCTTCCCGAGCTGGCCCGCTCAGTGCTGGCCATCGTGCTCACGCTCGGCGCGCTGGCCGTGCTCGACTGGCGCTTCCTGCTCGCGGCCCTGCTGGCGGTGCCGATCCAGGCGCACACCGCGCGCTGGTACGTGCGCAACGCCGTGCCGCTGTACGCCAGGCAGCGCGTCGCCAGTGGCGCCCAGCAGCAGCAACTGCTGGACAGCATCGGCGGCGCCTCCACCGTGCGCGCGTTCCGGCTGGAAGCCGACCACACCGAGCGGGTGACCCGGCGGTCCTGGTCGGCGGTCGAGCTGACGATGCGCGGGGTGCGGCTGGTGCTGCGGTTCTACAGCCGCCTGCACCTGGCGGAGTACACCGGTCTGGCGGCGGTGCTGATCGTCGGATTCCTGCTGGTTCGCAGCGGGTCCACGTCCATCGGCACCGCGACCGCCGCGGCACTGTACTTCCACAGCCTGTTCACGCCGATCAACTCCGCGCTCGTCCTGCTGGACGACGCCCAGTCGGCCGCCGCGGGCCTCGCCCGCCTGGTCGGCGTCGCCGAAGCCCCCTCGACGGAGCGGCCAGAGCACCCTGAGAGCCCAGAGCAGGCGGAGCACCCTGAGAGCCCGGAGCGGGCGCTTGAGGCGAGGGCGGATGAGCCGGACGACCGGTCACCGGCTACCGCCGCCCTGGCGGATCGGGGTGAGCCGCTCGTGACGGTGAGCGGGGTCGGGCACGCGTACGAAACCGGGCGGCCCGTGCTGCGCGAGGTGGACCTCGTGCTCGGTCCCGGTGAGCGCGTCGCGCTGGTCGGCGCCAGCGGGGCGGGCAAGACCACGCTCGCCAAGCTCATCGCCGGCATCCACCACCCCACCACCGGTTCCGTACGGCTGGCCGTCCCCGAGCGGGAGGGGAGGGGCCCGGCGGTCGCGCTGGTCACCCAGGAGGTGCATGTCTTCGCCGGGCCGCTCGCCGACGACCTGCGGCTCGCCCGGCCGGACGCCACCGACGAGGACCTGCGCGGGGCACTGACCCGTGTGGACGCCCTGACCTGGGTGGAAGCGCTGCCGGACGGCCTGCTGACGGTCGTCGGCGAAGGCGGCCACCGCCTCACCGCCACGCAGACGCAGCAACTCGCCCTCGCGCGGCTGATCCTCGCCGACCCGCCGATCGCCGTGCTCGACGAGGCCACGGCCGAGGCGGGCAGCACCGGGGCGCGCACCCTGGAGCGGGCCACCCTGCGGGCGATCGAGGGCCGTACCGCCCTGGTCGTGGCCCACCGCCTCACCCAGGCCGCGACCGCCGACCGCGTCGTCGTCATGGACGGCGGCCGGATCGTGGAGAGCGGTGGCCACGACGAACTGCGGGCGGCGGGAGGAATCTACGCCGCCCTCTGGGAGGCCTGGTCCGACACCCGCTCCAGTGCTCCGCGACGACCCCCCACGCACAACGCACCGACCATCTGACGAGAAGACGAAGGACCCCCTGATGCCCCGCTCCATGAGAGGCACCCGGCTCGCCGCGGTACTCGCCTCCGTCCTGCTGCTCTGCGGCGCCGTCGCCGCCTGCGGTTCCGGCTCCGATTCCGCCACCGGCACGAGCACCGCCGGCCCCGGCGCCGCCGCGCCGGACAGCGGCGCCTTCCCCGTGACCATCGAGCACAAGTACGGCAGCGTCACCATCCCCGCCGAGCCCAAGCGGATCGTCACGGTCGGCCTCACCGACCAGGACTCCGTGCTCGCCCTCGGCGCGGTGCCCGTCGGCACCACCGAGTGGCTCGGCGGCTACAAGGGCGCCATCGGCCCCTGGGCCACCGCCAAGCTGGGCGCCGGCGCCGTGCCGGCCGTGCTCAAGGACACCGGCACGGGCCCGCAGGTGGAGAAGATCGCGTCCCTCGCCCCCGACCTGATCCTCTCCCTGTACTCGGGGCTGACGAAGGACCAGTACGAGACCCTGTCGAAGATCGCCCCGGTGGTGGCCCAGCCCAAGGAGTACCCCGACTACGGCGTCCCGTGGCAGCGGCAGACCGAGATCATCGGCAGGGCGCTCGGCAAGGAGGCCGAGGCGAAGAAGCTGGTCGAGGACGTCGAGGCCAAGTTCACGGCCACGAAGGCCGAGCACCCGGAGTTCGCCGGCGCCACCGCCGTGATGGCCACCCCGTACGAGGGCATCTTCGTGTACGGACCGGAGGACAACCGCTCGCGCATCCTGAGCTCGCTGGGCTTCACGCTGCCGGCCGGCCTGGACCAGGCCATCGGCGACGAGTTCGGCGCCAACATCAGCAAGGAGCGCACCGACCTGCTGGACACCGGCGCGATCGTGTGGATCGTCAGCGACCCCGCGACGGACGCGGCCAAGCTCCACAAGGACAAGCTGTACGGCGACCTCGACGTGGTCAAGCAGGGCCGCGAGGTCTTCGTCAAGGAGACCGGCGACTACGGCAACGCCATCTCGTTCGTCTCGGTGCTGAGCCTGCCGTACACGCTCGACCGGCTCGCGCCGCAGCTCGCGGCGGCCGTCGACGGCTCCCCCGCCACCGAGGTCACCGAACCGGCCTCCTGACCGCCAAGGCGCCGCTCGTAAAGAGTCGCCCCGCTCGCCGGGACCACGAAGAAGGGCTGGGCCGCGAATCGCTTCGCGGCCCAGCCCTTCTTCGTTCACACGCTCGGCAGGGGGTCAGCCCTCCTGGTCCACGAGGCTCTTCGGGCGCATGTCGGTCCAGTTGGTCTCGATGAACTCCAGGCACTCCTGGCGGGTGGCGGGCCCGTGGGCGAGGGTCCATCCGGCCGGGACCTCGGCGAAGTCCGGCCACAGACTGTGCTGGCCCTCGGCGTTGAGCAGCACGGAGTAGACGCCGTCGGGGTTCTCGAACGGGTTGCTCATGTCGGGTTCTCTCCTTCTTCTGGGAACTGTTCTCAGGGATGTGATGGTCAGCGGTCGCCGCCCAGGGCCTCGGCGCGGTCGACCAGGGCGCGCAGCACGCGGAACCACGTGCCGGCGAGATCGCGCACCGCCTCCTCGGGCAGCACCTCGGAGGCGAAGGACCAGTGGGCGGCCAGCTCAGGCCCGCCGGGGTGGTCCTCGGTCAGGGCGTTGACGGTCAGCGCGTGCGACATCGGCATGCCCGGGTCCGCGTCGAGGTCGGCGGCGTCGTCCTCCGGGGCGTACGACCAGTCGGTGGCCTCGGGACGGCCGAAACGGCCCATGTAGTTGAACTCGATCGCCGGCTCGCCGAGCCGTGCCAGCTCCGGCCCGGTCGCCGGGTTCAGGTGCCGCAGCAGGCCGTGCCCGATGCCGGCCGCCGGGAGCGAGGCCAGGTGCTCCCTGATCCGGGCCACGGCCTCGTCGAGCGCCGGGCCGCCGTCGAACGCGTCGGCCAGGTCCACGGCGCCCGGGTCCAGGCGGACCGGGACGACGCTGGTGAACCAGCCGACCGTGCGCGACAGGTCCGCGTCGCCGGCCAGTTCCTCCTCCCTGCCGTGGCCTTCCAGGTCCACCAGGACGGCGGAGCCGGTGCCCCGGCCGTCCGCCCTGCGGCGCCAGTCGGCGACGGCCAGCGCCAGAGCGGTCAGCAGCACGTCGTTGACGGTCGCGCCGAAGGCGGCGGGCACCCGGCTCAGCAGCGGGGCCGTGCGGTCGGCGGGCAGGGTAAGGGACAGGTACCGCGTGGTCGCGACCACGTCCCGCTCGGGGTCGAGCGCGGGTGCTACGGCGATCGTGTCGCCGCCCGAGAGGATCGAGGTCCACAGCGGGAGCTCGTCCTCGCGGGCCGGGTCGGTGGCGCGCTCGCCCAGCAGTTCCGACCAGCGGCGGAACGACAGGTCGACCGGCGCGAGCGTCACAGGCCTGCCTGCCGCGACGTCCTTCCAGGCGGCGGCCAGGTCGGGCAGGAGTACGCGCCAGGACACGCCGTCCACCACCAGGTGGTGGATCAGCAGCAGCAGCCGTCCGGGGGCGCCCCGGCCCGCGTCGAACCAGACCGCCCGCACCATCGCGCCCGTGTCCGGGTCGAGGCCGGACCTCGCCGCTCGGGCGTGCTCGGCGATGGCCGCGCGAAGCTCCGTCTCGCCGGCGCCCGCCGTGTCGGCCCGTACGAGCCAGGACGCCACGTCGGTCGTGCCGGGCGCGGGGACGCGCAACGACCACCGCTCGCCCCCGCCCGCGTCCACGGCGCCGGAGGCCTGCCGCCGCCCGTCGCCCGGTTCGGTACGGGTGCGCACCAGGCGGGCCCTGAGCATGTCGTGCCGGTCCGCGACGGCCTGGAGTACGGCCCGGAGTCCCCGCTCGTCCAGGTCCGCCGGGGTCTGGAGCAGTGCCGCCTGGTGGTAGGCCCCGATCGGGCCGCCGCGCTCGCGCATGGCGTGCATGATCGGGGTCAGCGGGACCGTGCCCGTGCCGTCGTCGTGCGCACGGCCGCCCTCGTCCGGGCCGGGCACGACGGCGACGGTGGCCAGCGCGGCGACCGTACGGTGCTGGAACACCTGGCGCGGAGTGATCCTCAGGCCCGCCGCGCGCGACCGGCTGACCAGTTGCATGGCGACGATGCTGTCACCGCCGAGGGTGAAGAAGTCGTCGTCGACCCCGGCCTCGGCCAGCCCGAGCACCTCGGCGACGAGGGCCACGAGCGTGCGCTCGACGTCGCCGGCCGGTTCGCGCCCGCCGCCGCGCGCGGTGAAGTCCGGCGCCGGGAGCGCCTTGCGGTCGAGCTTGCCGTTGGACAGCAGCGGCAGCTCGGTAAGGACCACCACGGCCGCCGGCACCATGTACTCCGGCAGCGATGCCGCGACGTACGCCCGCAACGCGGCCGGATCGACGGATCGGGGGTCTCCGGACCCGGAACCGGAACCAGGGCCGGAGCCGTGGGCCTGATCGGCGGCGGCCGGGACCACGTAGGCGACAAGCCGCTTGACGCGGGGCCGGTCCTCGCGGGCGACGACCACGACCTGGGCGACGGACGCGTGCCGGTCCAGCACGGCCTCGATCTCGGCCGGCTCGACGCGGAAGCCGCGGATCTTCACCTGGTCGTCGGCCCGTCCGCCGTACTCCAGCCGCCCGTCGGCGGTCCAGCGGGCCAGGTCGCCGGTGCGGTACATGCGGCCCCCTGCGTCACCGGACAGTTCCCCGAACGGGTCGGCGACGAACCGCTCGGCGGACAGCCCCGGGCGGCCGAGGTAACCCCTGGCCAGTCCCGCGCCGGCGAGGTACAGCTCGCCGGTGACGCCGGGCGGCACGGGCCGCAGGGCGGCGTCGAGCACGTAGGCGCGGGTGTTGCCGACCGGGCGGCCGACCAGCGGGGACGCGCTGTCCCCCACGCGGGCCACCAGGGCGTCCACGGTCGCCTCGGTGGGGCCGTAGAGGTTGAACGCCTCCGTGGACCGCAGTCCGGCCAGGTCGCTCCAGAGCGAGTCGGGCACCGCCTCACCGCCGACGCCGACCACGGCGAGCGGGCACGCGCCGTCGTCGATCAGCCCGATGTCGGCCATCTGGGCGAAGAACGAGGGCGTGACCTCGATGAAGTCCAGCCCCTGCTCCCGGATGGCCGCCGCCGTCAGTTCGGGGTCGCGGCGCGTCTCGTCGTCCAGGATGTGCAGCGCGTGCCCGTCCAGCAGCCACAGTTGCGGCTGCCACGACGCGTCGAAGGAGAACGACCAGGCGTGGCCGACGCGCAGGTGACGGCGGCCGGTGGCGAGCTTGGCCGGGTCGTGGAGCGTGCGGCGGTGGCTGTGGAAGAGGTTGACGACGCTGCCGTGGCAGACCACCACGCCCTTGGGCCTGCCGGTGGAGCCGGAGGTGTAGATGACGTACGCCGGGTGACGCGGGTCGGGGGCGGTGGTGAGGTCGTCCCCGGGCTGGGCGGCGAGGCGCGCGGCGGTCTCGGGCGCGTCGAGCCGGAGCAGCTGGACGCCGCCGTCCGGCAGGACGGCGGAGAGCTCCTCGCTGGTCAGGACCAGGACGGGCCGGGCGTCGCCGAGCATGTCGAGCACCCGCTCGGCGGGCAGGTCCGCGTCCACGGGCAGGTAGGCCGCACCGGACTTCAGCACAGCGAGGACGGCCAGCATGAAGTCCGCCGAGCGCGACAGCGAGAGGGCGACGATCCGCTCCGGCCCCGCGCCGTGCTCGGCGAGCAGCCGCGCGAGCCGGTTGGCGCGCTCGTTCAGCTCCCTGAAAGTCCACCGCACCGCCCCGGACACCACCGCCAACGCATCCGGGCTCTCGGCCACCTGAGCCTCGAACAGCCCCGAAACCGTGCCAGCAGCACCGGGAACGGACACGGCGGCCCGGCCCCCGGACGGCTCCGACCCGGTGACCGGGCCACCGTCCGTACCAGAGCCGGAGCCGTAGCCGGACCCGCTGGTGGTGGTGTCGTTCCAGGTTCGCAGGATGGTGTGGCGGTCGGCGGGGGTGAGGATGTCGACGCGTCCGACGAGCCGGTCCGCGTCGGCCGTCATCGCCTCGAAGATCCGCACCATCGACGCGGCCATCCGCTCGGCCGTCGCACGGTCGAACAGGTCGGGGCGGTACTCGGCGGTCAGCACGAGGCGGTCGCCGGGCTCGACCGCCCAGGTGAACGGGTAGTGCGTCGAGTCCTGGTGGTCCAGCACGGCCGTACGCAGGCCGTCACCGGCCCCGAGCACGGGCTCCCCGGCACCGGGGTAGGACTCGAAGACGACCAGCGTGTCGAACAGGTCGCCCAGCCCGGCCCGGCGCTGGATGCCGGCCAGGCCGGCGTGCTGGTGGGCGATGAGCCGCGACTGCTCGTCCTGGAGACGGTCGAGGAACGCCGCCATGCTCTCGCCGTCGCGTACCCGGACGCGGACCGGGACCGTGTTGATGAACAGGCCGATCATCGACTCGACGCCGTCCAGCTCCGGGGGCCGCCCGGAGACCGTCGCGCCGAACACCACGTCGTCACGGCCGGTGAGCCGGGACAGCAGGATGCTCCAGGCGCCCTGGACCAGGGTGTTGACGGTCAGGCCGCGCGCACGGGCGAGGGCCGACAGGGCCTCGGTCACCTCCCGGGTGACGTGCGTGGTGTGCGTCTCGGGCACGACCGGAGCCCGGTTCGGGTCGGCGGGCGCCAGGTGGGTGGGATCCTCCAGGCCGTCCAGCGCCTCGGCCCAGGCGTCGGCGGAGGCGCCCGCGTCCTGCCGCGCCAGCCACGCGAGGTACCCCCGATACGGGGCGGCGGCCGGCGAGGCGGGCCCGTGCGCGTACAGGTCGCTCAGTTCGCTCATGAGCCTGGGGATCGACCAGCCGTCCAGGAGCAGGTGCTGGTGCGACAGGGCCAGGCGGTGGCGGCCGGGGGCGAGGCGCACCAGCATCAGCCGCAGGAGCGGTGGGTCGGACGGGGTGAACCGGCGCCGCTCCTGGGCGAGGTGCCGGGTCCATCGGGCCTCCCGGCCCGCCTCGTCAAGCCCGGAGAGGTCCACCTCACGCCAGGGCAGCGCGACCGTACGCGGCACGACGGCCACCGGACGGCCGGAGGACAGGTACCGGAAGCCGGCGCGGAGGTTGTCGTGCCGGTCGAGCAGCGCCTGCCCGGCCTCGCGCAGCCGGGCGGCGTCCAGCGGGCCGTCGATCTCGTACGACACCTGGACCGTGTAGACGTCCGGCCCGTCCTCGCCCGAGTCGAAGGAGGCGTGGAACAGCAGGCCGGCCTGGAGCGGCGTGAGCGGCAGGACGCCGGCGACACCCGTGGCCGGCAACTCGGCGCGCTCGTCCTCGGTGAGGGTGACGAGCGCGCCGGACGACGCCGTGCCGTCCACAGTGCCGTCCATGGCGTCCGGCGCGCCGGCGACGCCCGCGACGGCGGCCAGCGCCGCGACGTTCTTGTGCCGGAAGACGTCGCGCGGGCTGATCACCAGCCCGGCCGCCCGTGCCCGGCTGACCAGTTGCATGGCGACGATGCTGTCACCGCCGAGGGTGAAGAAGTCGTCCTCGGCGCCGACGCGTTCGAGGCCGAGCACGCCGGCGAACAGCTCGCAGAGCAGTTCCTCGCGCGGGGTTCGCGGAAGCGTGCCGGTCACCTCGGCCGCGAAGTCGAACGCCGGCAGGGCCTTGCGGTCGAGCTTGCCGTTCGGGGTGAGCGGAAGGGCGTCCAGCACGACGAAACCCGCAGGAACCATGTACTCGGGCAACACGGCCCCGGCATGCTCCCGCAGGGCCGCGGCGCTCGGCACCGCCGGAGGAGAACCGACCTGACGACCGGAGGCCGCGGGACCGGCGGGCAGGTCGCCGAGCCCCGCCAGGGCCGGGCTCGGAGAGGTGGAGGCCGGGGTGAGGTAGGCGATGAGGTGCTGGTCGCGGGCGACCACCACGGCGTGGGCCACCGACTCGTGGCGGGACAGGACCGCCTCGATCTCGCCCAGCTCGATCCGGAACCCCCGGATCTTGACCTGGTCGTCGGCCCTCCCGAGGAATTCCAGCGACCCGTCACGGCTCCAGCGCGCGAGGTCTCCCGTCCGGTACATGCGCGCCCCCGACGGCCCGTGCGGGTCGGCGACGAACCGCTCCCCGGTCAGGCCGGGACGGCCGAGGTACCCCCGGGCGAGCTGGACGCCCGCCAGGTACAGCTCTCCCGGCACCCCAGGCGGCACCGGGCGCAGGGCGGCGTCCAGCACGTACGCCCGCGTGTTCCACACCGGCCGTCCGATCGGCACGGCCCGCGCCCCGGGCAGGACCTGGATGGCGGTGACGTCGACGGACGCCTCGGTGGGCCCGTACAGGTTGTGCAGCTCCGCGGGGAGCACGGCGTGGAAGCGGGAGGCCAGGTCGGCGGGCAGCGCCTCGCCGCTGCACATCACCCGGCGCAGCCCCGAGCACCCCGCCGCGCCCGGATCTTCCAGGAACGCCCGCAGCATCGAGGGCACGAAGTGCACCGTGGTGACCCGCTCGTCCTGGATCAGCCCTGCCATGTACGCCGGGTCCTTGTGGCCCTCCGGCCTCGCTACCACCAGCGCCGCCCCGGTGACCAGCGGCCAGAAGAACTCCCAGACCGACACGTCGAAGCTGGACGGCGTCTTCTGCAGCACGCGGTCCGACGCGGTCAGGCCGTACTCGTCCTGCATCCACAGCAGGCGGTTGACGATGCCCTCGTGCGGCACCACCACGCCCTTCGGCCGGCCGGTCGACCCGGAGGTGTAGATCACGTAGGCGGGGTGCCGGGGGTCGTACGACGCGGGCAGCTCGCCCATCGGGCCGTCGGGCAGCCGGTCGCGCAGCACGCAGACCGGGCGGGCGTCCTCCAGCATGAACTCGACGCGCTCGCGCGGGTAGTCCGCGTCCAGCGGCAGGTAGGCCGCGCCCGCACGGTGTACCGCCAGCAGGGCGACCACCAGCTCGGACGAGCGCGGCAGCGCCACCGCCACCGTGCGCTCGGGACCCGCCCCCATCGCGGCGAGCGCCCGCGCCGCGCGCTCGACCCGGGCGTCCAGCTCCGCGTAGGTCAGCCGCTCGTCGCCGCAGACCAGGGCGAGCGCGTCGGGCGTCCGTGCCACCTGGGCGCGGAACAGCTCGGGAAGAGTGGTGGCCTCCACCGCCCGCGCGGTGGCGTTCCACTCGCAGGCGACGAGCCGGCGCTCCCGCTCGTCCATGATCTCCAGGTCCCGCACCCGGAGGCCCGGGTCGGCGACGACCTGCTCCAGCAGGCGTACGAGCCGTTCCGCGACGCTCTCGACCGTGTCACGGTCGAACAGGTCGGCGCTGAACTCGATCCAGCCCTGAATGCCCTCGCCGTCGCCGCGCTCGATGAAGTCGAAGCTCAGGTCGAACTTCGCGGTCTCCTGGCCGAGCGGCTCCGGCCGGGCGTCGAGCCCGGGGAAGCCGGGGGCGCCGCCCTGGTCGGTCAGGTAGACCACCATCACCTGGAACAGCGGGTGCCTGGCGAGCGAGCGGGTGGGGTTGATCGCCTCCACCAGCCGCTCGAACGGCAGGTCCTGGTGCTCATAGGCGGCCAGATCGGTGTCACGCACCCGCCCCAGCAGCTCGCCGAAGGTCGGCGCGCCCGACAGGTCGGTGCGCAGCACGAGGGAGTTGACGAAGAACCCGACCAAATCCTCCAGGCTCTCGTCTGTACGTCCGGAGATCGGCGCGCCGAGGGGGATGTCCTCCCCCGCTCCCAGCCGGTGCAGCAGCGCGGCCACGGCCGCCTGGGCGACCATGAACATGCTGACGCCGTGGGCGCGGGCGAGCCCGCGCAGGCCGCGCTCCAGCTCGGGGGGCAGCGACAGGCCGACCGCCCCGCCGAGGTGGCTGCTCTCCTTCGGACGCGGCCGGTCCGCCGGGAGCGCCAGCTCCTCCGGCAGCCCCGCGAGCGCCTGACGCCAGAAGCCGAGCTGGCGCGCCTCCAGGCTGCCGGAGTCGCCGCCGTCCCCGAGCACGTCGCGGTGCCAGAGGGTGTAGTCGCCGTACTGGACGGGCAAAGGGGCCCACCCAGGCGCCCGGCCCTCGCGGCGGGCCCGGTAGGCGGTGGACAGGTCGTACCACAGGGGCCGGTCCGACCACTCGTCGCCGGCGATGTGGTGGACGACCAGGAGGAGCACGTGCTCCTTCGGGGCCACCTCGAACACCTGGGCGCGCAGCGGCGGCTCGCGGTCGAGCTCGAAGCCGTGCCCCGCCGCCTCGGCCAGCCTGCCGGGAAGCTCGTCCTTCGCGACCCGCTCGAACCGGGTGACGACGGGGACCTCTCCGGGGTCGAGGACGAGCTGGTGGGCGCGTCCGTCCCGCTCGGGGAACACCGTGCGCAGGCTCTCGTGCCTGGCCATCACGTCCTGTACGGCGTCGCGGAGGGCGCCGGTGTCGAGGTCGCCCGACAGCCGCCAGGCCATGGGGATGTTGTAGGTGGCGCTCGGGCCCTCCAGCCGGTACAGCACCCACAGCCGCTGCTGGGCGAAGGACAGCGGCAGCGGCTCCGTGCGGGGCGCGGGGACCAGTGCGGGCGTGCCGTCCCGCGCCTCGCGCAGCCGTCCCGCGAGCCGGGCGACGGTGGGCGCCTCGAAGATCGCGCGAAGGCTCACCTCCGCGTCGAGCGCCGTACGGACGCGGCTGATCAGCCGCATCGCCAGCAGCGAGTGGCCGCCGAGCGCGAAGAAGTCGTCGTCCACGCCCAGGCGCTCGATCCCCAGCACCGCGGCGAACAGCTCGCAGAGGATCTCCTCGCGGGCGTCGCGGGGACGCCGCCCGGACGTGGCTGCGGCCGCGTCGGGGACGGGCAGCGCGTGGCGGTCCAGCTTCCCGCTGATCGACCTCGGCAGGGCGGGCAGCTCCACGAAGGCCGCCGGGACCATGTGCTCGGGCAGCGCGGTCGCGACGTGCGCCCGCAGCGCGCCGGGGTCGATTCCCCGCCCGGACGACGGGACCGCGTACGCGACCAGCCGCCGAGCGCCGGGGGTGTCCTCGCGGATCGTCACGGCTGCCTGCGCCACGTCGGGGTGGGCGCGGAGCACCGCTTCGATCTCGCCCGGCTCGATGCGGAAGCCGCGCAGCTTGACCTGGTCGTCGGCCCGGCCGAGGAACGCCAGGGTGCCGTCCGCGCGCCGCCTCACCAGGTCGCCGGTCCGGTACATGCGGCCGCCCGGCGTCCCGAAGGGGTCGGCGACGAACCGCTCGGCGGTCAGCCCGGGACGGCCGAGGTAGCCGAGGGCCAGTCCCTCGCCCGACAGGTAGAGCTCGCCCGGCACTCCGGCGGGGACCGGTCGCAGGTCTTCGTCGAGCACGCGGGCGCGGGTGTTGGCGAGCGGCGCCGCCCAGGGCTCCGGACTGTCCGGGCTCGGGCCGTGCCAGCCGTAGGCGTCGACTGCGCACTCGGTCGGGCCGTACAGGTCGTGCGCCACCGTCTCCGGCAGCGCGCACAGCCGGTCCCAGAGCGGGGCGGGGGTGGCCTCGCCGCCCACCGCGATCACTCCTGGACGTCGGCGACCGGGGTCGAGGAAGCCGTGGTGGACCAGTTCCTGCAGGTAGGTGGGGGTGAGGTCGACGAAGTCGATGCTCTGGCCGGCCAGGTAGGCGAGCAGGGCGGCCGGGTCGGTCATGGTGGTCTCGCCGACGACGTGCAGCTCGTGCCCGGCCAGCAGCCAGAGCATCGGCTCCCAGGAGCCGTCGAAGCTGAACGACGCGGCGTGTACCGCGCGCAGCGCCTCGCGCCCGGCGGCGCGGGCGGCCGGCTCGATGAGATCCTCGCGGTGCGCGCCGAACAGGTTGCTCAGCCCGCGATGCGTCCCGAGCACCCCCTTGGGCCTGCCGGTGGACCCGGAGGTATAGATCACATACGCGACCGCGTCCAGCCCGGTGACGGGTACCGTCGCACCATCCCCGGAACGGCCGTCCGGGTAGGCGGCCGTGTCCGGGCCGTCACCGGAACGGCCGTCCTCGTCGGTGGCCGGGTGCGGGGCGTCGAGGAGGAGCAGGCCGGCCCGCCCGGCGGGCAGGACGGGAGCGATGGCCGTGGTGGTGAGCACGCGGACCGGGGCCGCGTCGTCGAGCATGTACGCAAGGCGTTCGGCCGGGTAGCCGGGGTCGAGCGGGAGGTAGGCGGCGCCCGCGGTCAGCACTCCGAGGATGGCC
The DNA here is from genome assembly GCF_043197795.1 of Sphaerisporangium sp. NPDC049003. NCBI lineage: Bacteria > Bacillati > Actinomycetota > Actinomycetes > Streptosporangiales > Streptosporangiaceae > Sphaerisporangium > Sphaerisporangium sp. NPDC049003. The sequence continues at coordinate 27,578 of NZ_JBICTU010000019.1, read as the reverse complement.
GGCACCATGTCGGCCCGGGGAAGGGCCAGCCCCACCACGCTCCCCGGCGTCACGCCGTGCCGGGGCAGCAGCCGGGCGATGCGGTCGACCTCGGCGGACAGCTCGCCGAAGGTCAGGCTGCGGCCATCGGTGACCAGGGCGACCTGGTCCCGCCGGGTGCGGGCCGCCTCGGCGAACAGCTCGGGGACCGTACGCCGCTCCACCGGCCGCGCGGTGTCGTTCCACGCGCCCAGGGAAGCCCGGCGCTCCTGATCGGTCAGTGCGGGCAGCCGGCTGACCGGCCCGTCCGGGTCGGCGGCGAGGGCGCCCAGCAGCGAGACGGCGCGGTCGGCCATCGCCCGGGCCGTCCCCGCGTCGGCGAGGTCCTCGGCGTACTCCAGCAGCAGGGTGACCCGGTCCTCGCCGGCGTGGTCGACGAAGGTGAAGTCCAGGTCGAACTTGGCGGTCTCGATGCGGGTCGGCCACCATTCGGTGGGCAGGCCCAGCACCTCGGGATCGCCGTCCGGGCGGTAGTGGTAGCCCAGCATGACCTGGAACAGCGGGTTGCGTCCCGGCACGCGCGGCGGATTGAGCGCCTCCACCACCTGCTCGAACGGCAGGTCCTGGTGCTCGAAGGCGGCCAGGTCGGCGTTCTTGACCCTGCCGAGGAGCTCGGTGAAGGTCGGGTCGCCGGACAGGTCGGCGCGCAGCACCAGGGTGTTGACGAAGAAGCCGACGAGGTCGTCCAGGGCACTGTCCGTACGCCCGGCGATCGGGGCGCCCAGCGGGATGTCGGTGCCCGCGCCCATCCGGTGCAGCAGGGTGGCGACCGCGGCCTGGAGCAGCATGAACATGCTGGTGCCGGTCTCGGCGCACAGGGCGCGCAGGGCGCGGGCGGTGCCCGTGGGGAGCTCCGCGCGCACCAGGCCGCCTCGGCCGGTCGGCTCGGCAGGGCGAGGACGGTCCAGCGGCAGCGGGATCTCCTCCGGCAGGCCGGCCAGCGTCCCGGCCCAGAAGGCGAGCTGGCGCGCGCCCTCGCTGTGCGGGTCGGCCGGGTCGCCGAGCAGCCGCCGCTGCCAGAGCGTGTAGTCGGCGTACTGCACCGGCGGCGGCGCCCACTCGGGAGCGCGACCCTCGCGACGCGCCCGGTAGGCGGTGCCCAGGTCGGTGAGGAACGGACGGTCGGACCACTCGTCGGTGGTGATGTGGTGCAGCACGATCGCCACCACGTGGTCGTCCGGCCCGACCCGGAACACCTCGGCCCGCAACGGGATCTCACTGCTCAGCTCGAACGGCCGGGCGACCGCGTCCCTGATCCTCCCCTCCACCCGATCCGCCGAGCACTCCTCGACGCCGAAGAACGGCTCGGCCTCCTCGGCCGGAAGGACCCGCTGGTACGGCCCGCCCTCCTCGACGGCCATGTCCAGCCGGTACGGCCCCGCCTCGCCCGCCGGGGTCTCCTCGGTGGTGGGTGCGGTGCGCGGGTTCTCGTACTCGGGGAAGACGGTGCGCAGGACCTCGTGGCGGGTCACCACGTCGCGCAGCGCCTGGCGGAGGGCGTCGGTGTCCAGCGCGCCGCGCAGCCGGAAGACCAGCGGGAAGTGGTACGCGTCGCCGCCGCTGAGCCGTTCGGCCAGCCACAGCCGCCGCTGCGCCGGGGACACCGGGACCCGCTCGGGGCGGTCCGTCACCGGCTCCACGGCCGTACGGGCCGGGCGGCCGGCGTCCACGCGCTCGGCCAGCAGGGCGGGCGCCGGGGCCTCGAACAGGTCGCGGATGGCGAGTTCGGCGCCCAGCTCCGTGCGCGCCCGGCTGACGAGCCGGGTGGCGAGCAGCGAATGGCCGCCGAGTTCGAAGAAGTCGTCCTCGGCACCCACCGCCGGCAGGCCAAGGACCTCGGCGAACAGGCGGCAGAGCACCTCTTCCCGCGGCGTCCTCGGCCCGCGTCCCCCGGCGAGCGGCACCGGCGCTTCGGCCTCGGGCAGCGCGCGCACGTCGAGCTTGCCGTTGTCGTTCATGGGCAGCCGGTCGAGGGTGACGAAGGCCGCCGGGACCATGTAGTCGGGCAGCCGCAGCCGGAGATCCTCCCGCAGCCGCCGCACCAGGCCGCTCGCGCCTCCCGCCGAGGCGGGGGTGTTGGCGTACGGAGGTGTGCCGCCGCCTGGCAGGTAGAGGCCCTCGGTGACCCGGAACCCTCCCCGCACGAAGACGGCGTCGTAGGTGCCCGGCTCGCGACACCAGGTGGTGAGGACCCGGTAGCCCTCCCTCGCGGCGAGCGCGTGAAGGTCCTCGGGCTCGACCCCGCCGGCCACCACGGCACCCCGCTCGCTGGCCGCACGGGCATCGGGAACCCCGCTCACCCGCAACCGCTCCGCCCGCTCACCCCGCAGACGACGCACGATCTCACCGGCCCATGCCCCCGGCTCCTGCCCGGCCTTGGCGTCGGGCCCTGCGGCCAGGTCCTCCCCGGCCGTGGCGGCGAGCGCGTCCGCCCAGGTCAGTGTCGGCTCGTCGCCGAGGCGGGTGTCGGGCTCGCCGTTGTAGAGGACGGCGTCGTAGCGGTAGCGGGTCAGCTCGTTGTGGTGGCGCCCGCGCTTGGTGCGAAGGTCGACGCCGAACCCGAGGGTGGTGAAGTAGTCGGGGTCGACGAGGAGTTCCTTCTCCAGCGCGATCCCCCGCTCGACGGCCGCCTTGACGCGCGCGTCGGCGTCCCTGCCTGAGCGGGTCAGGTGGATGCCGGTGTGGAAGGGGCGGGCGAGCCGCAGGTTGCGTACGTCGCCGACGAACAGGGCGCCGCCGGGCACCAGCAGCCCCATGGCGCCCCGGATCACCTCCGTCAGGTGGCCGACGCTCGGGAAGTACTGGATGACGGAGTTGATGACGACCGTGTCGAAGTAGCCGGCGGGCAGCCCCTCGGTCACGTGCGCCGACTGGCAGCGCAGCTCGACCTTCGCCGCCAGCTCGGGGTCGCGCCGCAGGTCCTCGCCGATCTTGCGGATCACCGGCGCGGCGAAGTCCGTCGCCCAGTACGCCTCCGCCTCGGGCGCGAGCCGCGACAGCAGCAGCCCGGAGCCGACCCCGATCTCCAGGATCCGGCGCGGGCGCAGCTCCCGAATGCGGGCGACGGTCTGCTCGCGCCACTCGCGCATGTGGTCGAGCGGGATGGGCAGCCCGTCGTAACTGCTGTCCCAGCCCGCGAAGTCCTCGGTGAAGACGGCCGTGCTGATCTGCTCGTACTCGTCGGAGTAGATCTCCTGCCACTCGCCGATCCACTCCCGCTCCGCGGACTCCCGTTCCTCCCCGGTGCGCTCGGCCGGCACGACGTACCCGACCAGACGCTGCGCGCCGGGCGCGGAGGGGTCGTCGCGGGCGATGACGGCGGCCTGCGCGACCTCCGGGTGCTGCGCGAGGGCGGTCTCGATCTCGCCCAGCTCGACCCGGTAGCCGCGGATCTTCACCTGGTCGTCGGTGCGGCCGAGGAAGTCGATGTTCCCGTCGGCGTTGCGGCGCACCAGGTCGCCCGTACGGTACATGCGCTCGCCCGGCTCGCCGTACGGGTCGGCGACGAAGCGTTCGGCGGTCAGCTCCGGCCTGTCGAGGTAGCCGCGGGCGAGGCCGATGCCCGCGATGTACAGCTCCCCGGGAACGCCGACGGGGACCGGGCGCAGCCAGGCGTCCAGGATGTGGGCGCGGGTGCCCCGGATGGGACGTCCGACGGTGGGGGTGGGGCTGTCGTCCGTGCCGCCCCCGAGGGTGTTGATCGTGTACTCGGTGGGGCCGTAGAGGTTGTAGCCGTAGGTCCCCTCGGTGTCGCGGAGCCGGCTCCATACCGTCTCGGACACCGCCTCGCCTCCGAGCAGCACCAGCGGCGGGCGGTGCCCGTCGAGGAGCCCCTCCTCGATCAGCAGGTGGGCGTAGGTGGGGGTGACGTTGACGACGTCCACGCGGTGGGTCTCGCAGTAGGCGACCAGGGTCTCGGCGTCACGCCGCAGCTCCTCGTCGCAGACGTGGACCTCGTGCCCCTCGACCAGCCAGAGCAGTTCCTCCCACGACATGTCGAAGGCGAACGACACCGTGTGCGCGATGCGCAGCCGGCGCCCACCCGCCGAGGCGATGGCCGGGGCGAAGATCTCCTTCTGGTGGTTGAGCCGCATGTTCGTCAGCCCCCGGTACGGCGTGACGACCCCCTTGGGACGCCCCGTGGAACCGGAGGTGTAGATGACGTACGCCGGGTGCTCCAGGCTGAAGCGGGGACGGTCGGACTCGGTGACCGGGTCGCCGGAGAGCCCGGCCAACTCGGCGGTCACCTCCGGGTCGTCCAGCCGTACGCGGGGGACGTCCGGGACGCCGGCCTCCAGCCGGGGCGACACGGCGGCGGTGGTCAGCAGCAGGGCCGGGCGGGCGTCGTCGAGCATCATCGTGAGCCGGTCGTCCGGGTAGTCCAGCTCCAGCGGCAGGTAGGCCGCGCCCGTGCGCAGTACGGCGAACAGCGCGACCACCATGTCGATGGAGCGGGGCAGGGCCAGCGCGACGATCTTCTCGGGCGCCGCGCCGCGCGCGAGCAGCAGCCGCGCCACGCGGTTGACGCGGGCGTCCAGGTCGGCGTAGGTGACGCTCCGGCCGCCGAAGACCAGCGCCGTGGCCTCCGGGGTGCGGACGGACTGGGCGGCGAGCAGGTCGGCGATGGTCTCCTGCGGTACGGGCACGCGTCCGGCGGCCCGTTCCCGCTCAAGCTCGGCGTGCTCGGCGGGCAACAGGTGGTCGAGGCGACCGGCGGGCGCGTCCAGGTCGCTCACCAGCCGTTCCAGCAGCAGGGTGAAGCGGTCCAGCAGCGCCTGGGCTCGCGGGCGGTCGACGACGTCGGGCCGGTGCGCGAGGGTGACCCGGATGCGCTCCCCCGGCGTCACGATGATGTTGACGGGGTAGTGGGTGGCGTCCACGTTGGCGACTGCGGTGGCTCCGTGCCGGTCGGAAAGCTCCGCCAGCCGCTCCTCGGTGTCGCTGTCGCGCAGCACGAAGAGGGTGTCGAACAGCTGCCGGTGGCCGGTCTCGGCCTGCAGCACGCCGAGGCCCAGGTACTCGTACGGCATGAGGGCCAGGCGCTCGCCCTGGACGCGCCGCAGCAGGTCCAGCACGGGCTCGGCCGGGTCGAAGGCGATGCGGGCGGGGACGGTGTTGAGGAACATGCCGATGACGTTCTCGACGTCCGGCACCTCGCTCGGACGGCCCGCGACCGTCGTGCCGAAGACGACGTCGGTACGTCCGGTCGCGGCGGCCAGCACCAGGCCCCAGGCGGTGTTGAGCAGCGTGTTCAGGGTCAGCCCCCGGCGGCGGGCGGCGTCGCGCATCCGGTTCCCCAGCTCCGCCGAAAGGACGGCGTCCAGGCTCTCCGGGATGACGGGGCGCGGGGCCTGGCCGGCGGTGGCCGCGAGCAGGGTGGCCTCGTCCAGGCCGGTGAGCGCGGCGCGCCAGGCGCGGGTGGCGATCTCGTCGTCCTGGCCCTCCAGCCAGGTCAGGTAGTCGCGGTACGAGCCGGGGCGGGGCAGCCCGCGCTCGTCGCCGCCCGTCTCGTACAGGGCGAAGAGCTGGTCGAGGAAAAGCCAGGCGGACCAGCCGTCCCACAGCAGCAGGTGCCGGCCGATGACGAGCCGGTCGCCCCTGGCCTCGCCGAGCCGGATCAGCAGCATCCGGAAGAGCGGCGGGCTGTCCAGGTCGAACCTGCGGGTGCGCTCGGCGTCCATCAGCTCGCGCAGCCGCGCGTCCTGCTCGGCGGCGGGGAGGTCCGACAGGTCGGCCTCTTCGAGCGGGACCTCGGGGTCGCCGACGATGAACTGCACCGGCCTGCGCAGCCCGTCGCTGGTGAAACCGGCGCGCAGGCTGGGGTTGCGGGCCAGCAGCGCCCTGGTCGCGGCGCGCAGGCGGCCGGCGTCGACGCTGGTGGCGAAGTCGAAGGACTCGTGCACGGTGTAGACGTCGAGGGCGTCGTCGTCGTACGTCGAGTGGAAGAACAGGCCCTCCTGGAGCGGCGCCAGCGGCCAGACGTCCTCCACGGAACCACCGCCGAGCCGCCGCACCCGCGCGTGCTCATCCGCGCTGAGCTCGAACCCGGCCGTACCCGTGCCCGTGGCGGTCGCGGGGGTGCTCTCCGTGGTGGCCGTGACGGGGACCGTCCTGGCCACGGCCGCGAGGCCCGCGGGGGTGCGGTGCTCGAAGACGTCCCGGGGGCTCAGGTCGAGACCGGCCCTGCGGGCGCGGCTGGAGACGCCGATGGAGCTGATGCTGTCGCCGCCGAGCATGAAGAAGTCGTCGTCGATCCCGGCTTCGCCGAGCTTCAGCACGGCCGCGAAGATCTCGGTGAGGACGCGCTCGCGCTCGTCGCGCGGGGCGCGCCCCCCGGCACGTACCGCCTGGGGAGCGGGAAGCGCGCTGCGGTCGAGCTTGCCGCTGGGTGTCAGCGGCAGGGCGTCCAGCTCGACATACGCCCCGGGCACCACGGACGCGGGCAGCGCGTCGGCCAGCGCGGCCCCCAACGCGACCACGTCGAGCCCGCGCTCACCGTTGACCGGGACGACGTACGCGACGAGGGTGGATCCGTGGACGGTCACCGCCGCCTGGGCGACGGTGGGCAGGCCGGTCAGAGCGGCCTCGACCTCGCCGAGTTCGATGCGGTTTCCGCGCAGCTTGACCTGCCGGTCGGTGCGGCCGAGGTACTCGACGACGCCGTCCTCGCGGCGGCGCACCAGGTCTCCCGTGCGGTACATGCGGCCACCGGCCGGGCCGTACGGGTCGGCCACGAACCGCTCGGCGGTGAGACCGGGCCGCGCGTGGTAGCCCCGCGCCAGCTGCACGCCGGTCAGGTACAGCTCGCCGGGCACCCCGGCGGGCACCGGCCGCAGGCAGGAGTCCAGCACCCGCAGCCCGGTGTTCCACACCGGACGGCCGATGGGCACACTCGTGCCCGCCGATCCGTCGTACGGGTGGTACGTCACGTCGACGGCGGCCTCGGTCGGGCCGTACAGGTTGTGCGGCCGCACCCCGGTGAGCGCCTGCCAGCGTGCGGCGGCGGCGACGGGCAGGGCCTCGCCGCTGCTGAGCACGCGGCGCAGGCTGACCGCCCATGACGGGTCGGCGGTGATCTCGTCGGCGCCCAGGAAGGCTTCGAGCATCGAGGGCACGAAGTGCATCGTGGTGACGCGCTGTTCGCGGATGAGCGTGGCGAGGTACGCGGGGTCGCGGTGCCCGTCGGGCTTGGCGAGCACCACGGCGGCTCCCTCGCACAGCGCCCAGAAGAACTCCCAGACGCTGACGTCGAAGCTGGACGGCGTCTTCTGCAGCACCCGGTCGTCGGTGCGCAGCCCGTACTCGCCCTGCATCCACGCCAGCCGGTTGACGATCGCCCGATGGGTCACGACCACGCCCTTGGGACGCCCGGTCGACCCCGACGTGTAGATCAGGTACGCCGGGTCGTCCGGCCCCGCGCTCCGGGACCCGGCCATCGGGTCGCCCGTATCCGGCCGGCCGGTCAGGGAGTCGAGGATGAGAGGGGTGAGGGATTCCACGTCGGGCAGGCGCGGGGAGGTGGCGGCGGTCGTGACGACCGTGTTCGCGCCGGAGTCGGTCAGCATGTAGGCGATGCGGTCCGCCGGATAGTCCACGTCGACCGGCAGGTAGGCCGCGCCCGACTTCAGCACGCCGAGCAGCGCCACCATCAGCTCCGCCGAACGCGGGACGGCCACCGCGACGACCCGCTCCGGACCGGCGCCCCCGGCCCGCAGGCGCCGGGCGAGGATCTCGGCGCGAGCGTCCAGCTCCTCGTACGACAGGGTCTCCCCGTCGTAGACCACGGCCGTCGCGTGCGGCGTACGGGCCACCTGGGCCTCGAAGGCGGCGGCCAGAGTGGTCTCGGGGACGTCCCGTCGCTCACCCGCGAGCAGGGCGCGCGCCGCCTCCTCCTCCGACAGCAGGTCGAGGCGGGCGGCGTTCTGGCCGGGGTCGTCGGCCAGGGCGTGCAGGACGCGGGTCAGCCGGTCCGCGATCCGCCGTACGGCCTCTCCGGGAAGACGCTGGGCGTGGTGCTTCAGTCGCAGGTCGAGCCGGCGGCCCGGCTTGACGATCAGGGCGAGCGGGTAGTGCACGGCGTCGTGGAACTCGTGGCCGGTGATCCGGACCGTCCCCGAGGGATCGGCGATACCGGTCGCCGACGGGTAGTTCTCGAAGACGACCAGGGTGTCGAAGAGTTCACCGCTCCCCGCCGGCCCGGCGACGCGCTGGAGCTCCGCGAGGCCGAGGTGCTGGTGGTCCAGGAGCTGGGCCTGCTCGTCCTGGAGCCGCCCGGCCAGCTCGGCGAGCGTGTCCGAGGGCTCCCACCGGAATCGGGTCGGCAGGGTGTTGATGAACAGGCCGGCCATGGACTCGATGCCGTCGACCTCCACGTCCCGGCCGGAGACGGTGGTGCCGAAGACCACGTCCTGACGGCCGGTCAGACGCCCGAGGAGGAGACCCCACGCGCTCTGGACGACGGCACCGAGGGTCACCCCGTGCTCTCGCGCGCGTGCCGCGAGCCGCGCCGTGACGTGCTCGGGCAGCTCGACGCGTACCTGCGCGGGCCTGATCCGCGCGCCGTCCGCCGGGACGTCGACCAGGCGGGTCGGCTCGTCCAGCCCCGCGAGCGCGGCGCGCCAGGCCGCGCGGGCGGCATCCCGGTCGGCCGAGGCCAGACGGCGCAGGTACGCGCCGTACGAGGCCACCTCCGGCAACGCGGCGACCCCGGCTCCGCGCGATCCCGCGCCGTCCACGGCCGGGGAGGTCCCGGCGGGGATTTCGTACAGGGCCATCAGCTCGCGGTGGAGCACCGGCAGCGACCAGCCGTCGGCCACGATGTGATGGAACGTCAGCAGCAGGAGGCTGCGAGCGGCCCCGAGCCTGACCAGCGCGCACCGCAGCAGCGGCGGGCGGGCCAGGTCGAAGCGGCGGTCGCGCTCCCCGGCCGCGACGGCGTCCGCGAGCGACCGCTGCTCCCCGGCGTCCCGTGCGGACAGGTCCACCTCGTGCCAGGGCAGGTCCAGCCGACCGGCGATGATCTGCACGGGCCTTCCGTCAGGGCGCTGGCGGAAGCAGGCGCGCAGCGGGGCGTGCCGGTCCAGCAGTCCCTGGGCGGCCCGGCGCAGGGCCTCGCCGTCAACCGGGCCTTCCAGCTCGATGACCTGCTGGACGACATAGGCGTCCCCCTCCGAGCCGTCCACGAGGGAGTGGAAGAAGAATCCCTCCTGGAGCGGGCTCAGCGGCAGCGCCTCCTCGACGGTGACCGGGTGATCCCCCTGGAGCTCGGCGAGCTCGCCCTCAGAAAGCCGGACGAGTGGGACGAGCGGGACGCCGGCCTCGCCGCCCCACGCGCAGTCGGCCTCGCGGTCCCCCGCGCCGTCGGCGACGGCGACCTGGGCGAGTTCGGCGACCGTACGGTGGCGGAAGACGTCGCGGGAGGTGAGCCGCAGCCCGGCCCTGCGCGCGCGGATGAGCAACTGGATGGCCACGATGCTGTCGCCGCCGAAGGCGAAGAAGTCGTCGTCGACAGATACCGATCGAAGGCCGAGCACCTCGGCGTACAGCGCGCACAGCAGTTCCTCGCGGGCGCCGCGCGGGGCACGGCCGGAGCTGAGGGTGGCGTAGTCGGGTGCCGGGAGCGCGGAGCCGTCGAGCTTGCCGCTCGGGGTGACCGGGAGCCGGTCGAGGGGGACGAAGGCGGAGGGGACCATGTACTCGGGGAGCCATTCGGCCGCGTACGAGCGCAGCGTCCTCATCAGGGTGGTGATGTCCCTGAAGGGCACGGGACGGTTGGCGTGCGGGAAGGCGGCGGCCGGGCGGTAGAGGTCGCCGAGGGGGACGTCCCCCGCGGCGAACACCACGTCAAGGCTGCCGTCGTCGGCGTGACCGTTCCAGGTCACGGCCACGCGGTAGCCGTGCCGGGCGCCGAGTGCGTGAAGGATCTCGGGGTCGGCGTCGTCCACCGGGGAGGCGGGGCGGCTGCCGTCCTCGATGGCGGACAGCGCGGCGAGGTCCTCGGCGAGCCGCGCGTTGGGCACCCCGTTGACCCGGAGCCTGGCGGGACGTCCGGCCAGGCGCTCCTCAAGCCCGCCCACGCCGCCGATCTCGCCCCAGCCGAACTCGCTCCCTCCGAACTCGCTCCCTCCGAACTCGCTCCCTCCGAACTCGTCGGTGGCGGGGAGGCTCTTCCGCAGGACGACGTCGTAGCGGTAGCGGGTCAGCTCGTTGTGGACGGTGCCGCGCTTGACGCGGATGTCGGCGGTGAAGTCCGAAAGGGCCGTGAAGAAGCCGGGGTCGAGCAGCAGCTCGCCCTCCCAGCTCACCGATCGCTCGACGGCCGCCAGCAGGGCCTGCTTGTCCTCGGGGCCGGCGCCGCGCCGGGTCTCGACGGCGGCGCGCAGGCAGCGCAGCAGCCGCAGGTTCCGCACGTCGCCGAGGTAGACGCTCCCGCCCGGAGCCAGGAGGGCGGCGGCCTTGCGCAGCACGTCCGCCAGGTACTCCGCGCTCGGGAAATACTGGGCGACGGAGTTGATGACCACCGTGTCGAAGAAGCCCGAGGGCAGCCCGGTGACGTCGTGCGCGGGCTGGGCGCGCAGCTCCACCCGGCCGGCCGGCTCCGGCACCGCGCCGACCTGGGCGCGCAGCGACCGTACCGCCTCCTGCGAGACGTCCGTGCCCCAGTACGCCTCGCAGCCGGGGGCGACGCGCGACAGGATGAGCCCGCTGCCGACGCCGATCTCCATCACCCGGCGCGGTCGCAGCTCCATGATGCGGGCGACCGTGGCCTCCCGCCACTCGCGCATCTCCGCGACCGGGATGGGCAGGCCGTCGTACATGCTGTTCCAGCCGGCGAAGTTCTCGCGGAAGCCCTCCGAGCCGGCGGCCGAGTACAGCAGTTCGTGGAGGTCCTTCCACTCCTCGACCTGCTCGGTCTCGTCGCGGCCCGGCTCCCCGGCGAGGGACGGGACGACGTAGGCGGCCAGCCGCCGGTCACCGGGCCGGTCCTCGCGGACCACCACCGCGACCTGGTCCACGGCCGGGTGACCCCGCAGCACGGACTCGATCTCTCCGGGCTCGATCCGGAAGCCGCGGATCTTCACCTGCGCGTCGGCGCGGCCGAGGAACTCAAGCCGCCCGTCGGACTTCCATCGCACCAGGTCACCCGTGCGGTAGAGCCGCTCCCCCGGCGCGCCGAAGGGGTCGGCGACGAACCGTTCCGCGGTCAGATCCGGCCGCCCGAGATAGCCGCGCGCGAGCCCCGCCCCGCCGAGGTACAGCTCACCCGCGACCCCCGCCGGGACGGGCCGGAGGCGGGCGTCGAGCACGTACGCCCGGGTGCCGGGGTCGGGGCCCCCGATCGGCACGATGGAGCCGGACGGGGTGCCCGGGTCGCACAGGCCGAGGGTGGAGTTGGTGGTCGCCTCGGTCGGGCCGTACGCGTTGAACATCATCCGGCCGCGCGCGTAACGGCCGACCAGCTCGGGCGAGACGCGTTCGGTGCCGGCCAGCAGGGTCGCGGCGGGAGGCAGCAGCACGTCGTCCGGCATGGCGGCGAGCAGGGCCGGGGGAAGGATCATGAACGTGACGCCGTTGGCGTTCGCGTATTCGGCGAGCGGCGCGCCGGGCACCCGCAGCTCGGAGGGCACGACGACGAGGCGGCCCCCGGAGAGCAGGCCGAGGCACAGGTCCCAGAAGGCCACGTCGAAGCTGGGCGAGGAGAACTGCAGGACGCGGCTGTCCGGCCCGACGCCGAACCGCTCGCTCTGGGTGGCGACCAGCTTGGCCACCCCCGCGTGCGACAACACCACACCCTTGGGGCGGCCGGTGGAACCGGAGGTGTAGATGACGTAGGCCGCGTTGAGCACCGACAGCCGTCCCCTGTCGGCCTCCGACGGATCGTGGCTCGGACGGGTCGTCAGCTCGCGCTCGGTCTCCGGCGCGTCGAGTACCAGCACGTCGACACCGTCACACGGAGGGATGTCGGCCACGGTGTCAGCGGTGGTGACGAGGCAGACGGGCGCGGCGTCGGCGAGCATGTACGCGATGCGGTCGGCCGGGTAGTCGGTGTCCAGCGGCAGGTAGGCGGCGCCGGCCTTGAGGACGGCCACCTCGGCGACGATCAGCTCGGCCGACCGGGGCACCGCGAGCCCGACGACACGCTCGGGCCCCGCCCCACGTGCGATCAGCGCGTGGGCGAGCCGGTTCGCGCGCTCGTCCAGCTCGGCGTAGGTGAGGACGGTGTCCTCGAAGACGAGGGCGACGGCGTCCGGCCGCGTGCCGACCTGCTCGGCGAACATCTCGGGCCAGGTGAGCGACGGGACGTCGTGGCCGGTGTCGTTCCACTCGACGAGGAGGCGGTGCCGCTCGCCGGGGCTCAGCAGCTCCAGCTCGGCGACGGGGACGTCCGGCCGGGCCAGGCCGTCGGCGAGCAGCGTCGCGTAGTGGCCCAGCAGCCGCTCGGCGGTCGCGCCTTCGAACAGGTCCGTGCGGTAGGTCAGCCGCGCCTCGTCCGCCACGACCGCGAGCGACAGGTCCAGGTGCCCGGCTCCGGAGGCCACATCCGTGGTGACGTCCGCGTTGAAGTTCGCGTTGAAGTCCGTGTTGAAGGCTGTGTTGAAGAGGAGGCCGCCGCCGCGTGTGGGGTCGGGCCGGAGCTCGGCGGCGAGGGCGGAGAGCGGGACGCGGTGCGCACGTGCCTGCTCTCCGGCGCCGGCCACGCGGCGTACGAGCTCGCCGAAGGTCGTCGCGCCGTCCAGCCCGACCCGCAGCGGCAGCCCTTCGTACCCGACGCAGACCTCACCCGAGCCGCCGTAGCGGTGCAGCAGCGCGACGTACGCGGCCAGCAGGGTCGCCTCGGGCGCCGTCATGGCCAGCGTGCGCGCGCACGTCTCCCGGTCTCCGGCGGGGGTCTGCGGGTACGGGAAGTCGACCGGAAGAACCGTCTCCTGCGGAAGCGGAGCGAGCCGCCGGTGCCAGTACGCCATCGCTTCTTCAATAGCCGACACAGGTGACCGCGCCTCCCAAGCTCGACGAAACAGGCCCAAACGAGCCGTGATCGCACCACATACTAAGGTAAGCATTACCTAAGTTAGTAGGCGGGCGCCAGAGGAAGCCCCCCAATCCGGAGGGCTACAGTTAAGGCCAGCCTTACCTAAAAACGAAGGAAGTCGAAACGTGGAGACAGTTCGGTGACGCGTGGCGCGGGGCTCCGCCCCGCCGTTCTCCTGGCGCTGCTCGGCGCCGTCCTCGTCGCGCTCTGCATGCTGTCGATCGCGCTGGGCGCCCGCAGCCTCCCCCTCGACCAGGTCGTACAGGCACTCCTCGGGCACCCGCGCAGCCGGCTCGTCGACAACGTCGTCTGGTCGGTACGCGTCCCGCGCACCGCGCTGGGCCTCGCGGCGGGCGCGGCCCTCGGACTGTCCGGCGCGCTCATGCAGGCGCTGACGCGCAACCCGCTCGCCGACCCCGGCCTGCTCGGCGTCAGCGCCGGCGCGGCCTTCGCGATCGTCGTGTCGGTCGCGGTGCTCGGCCTGGGGTCGCTGTACGGGTACATCTGGTTCGCGTTCGCGGGCGCGCTCATCGCCAGCGTCCTCGTGTACCTGCTCGGAGGGCTCGGACGTTCGGGCCAGACCCCGGTCAAGCTCGCGCTCGCCGGAGTCGCCGTGAGCTCGCTGCTGTTCTCGCTCACCAACGCCATCGTCCTGACCGACCCGGACGCGCTGAACCGCTACCGCTTCTGGTCGGCCGGCTCTCTCGCCGACCAGGACGGCGACGCGGTGCTCCGGATCCTGCCGTTCATCGCCTTCGGCACGGTGCTGGCGCTGGCCTGCGCGCCCGCGCTCAACAGCCTGGCCCTCGGCGACGACGTGGCCGCCTCACTCGGGCGGCGGCTCGGGTTCGTAAGGTTCCAGGGCGCGCTCGCCATCACGCTGCTCACCGGCGCGGCCGTGGCAATCATCGGACCGGTCGTGTTCGTCGGGCTCGTGGTTCCGCACGTCGCCCGGATCCTCGCCCAGCACGCGGGGATCGGCCCCGACCACCGCTGGCTGCTGCCGCTGTCCGCGGTGCTCGCGCCCTGCCTCGTGCTCACCGCCGACATCATCGGACGGGTCGCCGCGCGGCCCACCGAGATCCAGGCCGGGATCCTCATCGCCTTCATCGGCGGCCCGTTCTTCATCGCCCTGGTCCGCCGGCGCCGGCTCGCGGAAGTGTGAGCATGGTCCCTCCAGCCCCCACCCCCTCCGGCGGCACGGCCCTCGTCTCGTCCCGCCGTACGTTCCGGCTGGCCGCGCCGCCCGTCTCCGGGGTCCTGCGTCCGCGGCTGGTCGTCGTCTGCGTGGCGCTCGCCGTCGTCACCTTCCTCGTCTTCTGCTGGGGCGTCTCGATCGGCGACTACCCGATCGGCCTGACCTCGGTCATGAAGGCCCTCGCCGGTTACGGGGACCCCGGGACGCTGCTGGTCGTCCGTGAGCTGCGGCTGCCGCGCGCCCTGGTCGGGCTGCTGGCCGGCGTCGCCTTCGGCGTCTCCGGCTCGATCTTCCAGACCATGACCCGCAACCCGCTGGCCAGCCCTGACATGATCGGCATCACCCAGGGCGCCGGCACCGCCGTCGTCGCGAGCATCGTGCTGGGCTGGGACGGCGGCCTCGGCCCGCAGGCGCTGGGCCTGCTCGGCGCGCTGGTCACCGGCCTGCTCGTCTACCTCCTGGCGTGGAGCCGCGGCGCCACCGGCTACCGCATCATCCTGGTCGGCATCGGAGTGTCCTGGATCTGCACCAGCGCCACCGACTACCTGGTGGCCAAGGGCGGGCGGTTCCAGGCGCAGGCCGCGCTCGGCTGGCTGGTGGGCAACCTCAACGGCCGCGACTGGAACCAGGTGATCCCGCTCGCGCTCGCCATGGCGGTGATGGTGCCGGTCGCGCTCACGCTGGGCCGCCTGACCCGCACGCTCCAGCTCGGCGACGACGTCGCCGCCGGCCTCGGCACCCCCGTGCAACGGGTGCGGTTCACGCTGCTGCTCACGGGGGTCGGGCTGGTCGCCTTCGGCACGGCGGCGGCCGGGCCGCTCGCCTTCGTGGCGCTGGCCGCGCCGCAGATCGCGCAGCGGCTCGGCCGCACCGCCTGGCCTCCCCCGGTCACCTCCGGGCTGACCGGGGGGCTGGTCGTCCTCTCCTCCGACCTCGTCGCACGCGAGCTGATCCCCAGCACGGAGCTGCCGGTCGGAATCATCACCGGCGTGCTGGGCGCGCCGATCCTGCTCTGGCTGCTCATCCGCGCCAACCGCGCGGGCTCAGGAGGCTGAACGCATGACCCCCCACCCGGAACTGCGGGCGAGCGGCCTGCACCTGGCGTACGACAACCGGCTGGTCGTGGAGGACCTCGACCTGGTGGTCCCGCCGGGCCGCGTCACCGCCATCGTCGGCGCCAACGCCTGCGGCAAGTCCACGCTGCTGCGGGCCCTCGCCCGGTTGCTCGCGCCGCGCCAGGGTGCCGTCCAGCTCGACGGCCGCGCGCTGCACTCCATCCCGACCAGGGAACTGGCCCAGCGCCTCGGCATCCTGCCGCAGTCTCCGGTCGCGCCGGAGGGGCTGACCGTCATCGACCTGGTCAACCGCGGCCGATCCCCTCACCAGACCTGGTGGCGGCAGTGGTCGAAGGCCGACGAGCAGGCCGTCCACGGCGCGCTGGCCGCCACCGGCATGACCGAGCTCGCCGACCGCGCGGTCGACGAGCTGTCCGGCGGCCAGCGCCAGCGCGCCTGGATCGCCATGGCCGTCGCCCAGGGCACCCCGGTGCTCCTGCTGGACGAGCCGACGACCTACCTGGACCTGGCGCACCAGATCGACGTCCTGGACCTCATCACCGACCTCAACCGGCGCGAGGACCGTACGATCGTGATGGTCCTGCACGACCTCAACCAAGCGTGCCGATACGCCGACCACGTCATCGCCATGAAGTCGGGCCGCGTCGTCGCCGAGGGGGCCCCGGCCGACGTCATCACCGCGTCGACCGTGCGGGACATCTTCGACCTGCGCTGCCAGGTCACGACGGACCCGGTCAGCGGCACACCCTTGATCATCCCGATGAGCCGCCACCACGACCCCTCACACGTGAAGGCGGCTCGCTGAAGGACCGGTTCAGGGCTGGGCGGTGCGGTTTCTCAGGGCCGTACGGTGAGGTTCTTTCAGGGCTGGGCGGTGAGGTAGCCGCCCATGGTGCGGAAGTAGTCGGTCGCCGCGTGCTCGGTGCCGTCCTCGGTGCGCACCCGCGTGAGCACCAGCCCGCGCCGGTGCCCGCCGCGGGCGTCGGTCCCGCTGACGATGACCACTCCATCCCCTTCACGGATGAAGACGCGCCCGGGGGTGCCGCCGTAGTGCGCCTGCGACACCGCCGCCGACACGATGCGGATCCGCTCGCCGCGGTGGTAGGTGAACGCGTTGGGATACGGGTCCGACTGGGCGCGCACCAGCCGCTCCAGGTCCTCCGCCGGCCAGTTCCAGTCGATGCGGCTGTCCTCGATGGAGCGCTTGTGGAAGAAGCTGGCCTTGGTGCGGTCCTGCGCGACCCACTTCGCCTGACCGGAGGCGATGAGGTCGAGCGCGTCGCGCACGATCGGCCCGATCAGGTCGACCGTCTTGTGGAACAGGTCGGTCGCGGTGTCGCGCGGCCCGACCGGCACGGCGCGTTGCAGCACGATGTCGCCCGCGTCCAGCTCGGCGTTCATGCGGTGGGCGGTGACGCCGACCTCCTGCTCCCCGTTTATCAGGGCCCAGATCAGCGGCGAGAAGCCCGCGTACGACGGCAGCAGCGAGTCGTGCACGTTCAGCGTGCCGTGCGGCGGGAGGTCGAAGACCTCAGGCGGCAGCCACGTACGCCAGTTGTTGGCGACGATGATGTCCGGCGCCGCGTCCCGGAGCGCGAGGAGCAGGTCGCGGTCGTCGGGACGGTTGCGCAGGAGCACCGGGACGTCGTGCTTCGCGGCGAGTTCCGCGACCGAGTCGTCCCAGATCTTCTCGTACGCGTGGTCGCTCTTGGGATGGGTGACGACGAGCGCCACCTCGTGGCCGGACTCCAGCAGGGCTTGCAACGTGCGGTGGCCCCACGTCTGGTAGCCGAACATGACGATCCGCATGAACGATCCTCTCCTCAAGCGCAATCTTGCAAGGTAAGGCTAACCTTATCTAACATGGCTCTGGCATAGGGAGGCGATGCCGCGGTGGACACACTGCTGAGTGGGCCGGATGTCATCCACGACATCCTGGGGATCGGTTTCGGGCCGTCCAATCTGGCGCTGGCCATAGCCGTCGATGAGCACAACGCAGGAGTCCCCGCCGGGGAAAGGCTCGATGCCGCGTTCCTCGAAAAGCAGCCGCACTTCGGCTGGCACCGGGGCATGCTCATCGACGACGCGACGATGCAGGTCTCCTTCCTGAAGGACCTGGTCACCATGCGCGATCCGTCGAGTGACTTCAGCTTCCTGTGTTACCTGCAGGAACGCGGCAGGCTGGTCGACTTTCTCAACCAGAAGACGCTGTTCCCGTTAAGGGTCGAGTTCCACGACTACTTCGAGTGGGCGGCCGCGCGGGTGCGGCATTTGGTCTCCTACTCCTCCGAGGTGCTGGCCGTCGAGCCGGTGATGTCCGACGACGGCGAGATCCGGTGGTTCGACGTGGTGAGCCGCGACCCGGACGACCCCGCCCGCACGGTCGTACGCCGGGCCCGCAATGTCTCCGTGGCCACCGGCCTGGAGCCCCACCTGCCGCCGGGCACGGTCCTCTCCGACCGGGTGTGGCACAACAGCGAGCTGGTCCTGCGCGTCGCCGAACTGGCCGACTCCGGCACGCCCGTACGCCGCGCGCTCGTGCTCGGCGCCGGGCAGAGCGCCGCCGAGGCGGTCGACTACCTGCACCGCACCTTCGCCGACGCCGAGGTATGCGCGGTCTTCGCCAAGTACGGGTACACCCCGGCCGACGACAGCCCCTTCGCCAACCGCATCTTCGACCCCGAAGCGGTCGACATCTACTTCAACGCCCCACCCGGGGTGAAGCAATCGCTGTACGACTACCACCGCAGCACCAACTACTCGGTGGTCGACATGGACCTCATCCAGTCCTTGTACGCCACGACGTACCGGGAGAAGGTCCACGGCCGGGAGCGCCTGCGCATGCTCAACGTCTCCCGCATCCGGGACGTCCAGGCCGTGGACGACCGCCTCGACGTCACCGTGGAGTTCCTGCCCACGGGTGAGCGGACGGTGCTCAGCGCGGACATCCTCGTCCACGCCACCGGGTACCGGCCCCAGGACCTCGGCACCCTCCTCGGCGAGGCGGCCAAGCTCTGCCTGCGCGACGACGAGGACGCCGTGCGTGTGGGCCGCGACCATCGCGTGGAGCTCGCGCCGCAGGTCAGCGCCGGCATCTACCTCCAGGGCGGCACCGAGCACACCCACGGCATGACCTCCACCCTGCTGTCGACCACCGCCGTCCGCGCCGGCGAGATCCGCGACTCCCTCCTCGCCCACCGCGCCCACCGCGCCCCCCTGGCGACGGCCCTCGCCGGCCGCCCCGCCTGACCTCCCGAACGAGAGACTCCCCCGTGACGCAGCGATACGCCGACGTTCACCCCGAAACCAGACCGGACCCGGCGCAGGCCTGCGACGAAGGCACGCGGGAGTCGGCGCGGGCCTACGACGAAGGCAGGCTGGACTCGGCGCGGGCCTACGACGAAGCCAGGCTGGACTCGGCGCGGGCCTACGACGAAGCCAGACTGGACTCGGCGCTGGACGCTCTCTTGCAGGCCGGCGGCTACCTCCACGAGGGCGGCAGGTTCGCCGACGTCGGATGCGGGTCGGGGGAGGTCGCCCTGGCCATGGCGGAGCGGGAGTTCACCGTGACGGCGAAGGACGCCTCGCCGTCGATGGTCGAGGCGACCAGGGAACTGTGCGCGGGCCATCCCGTCTCCGCCGAGGTGCAGGACCCGCGCGCGCTGAGGCTCCCCGAGGGACAGTACGAGGTGGTGCACTCGTCCTGGTTGCTCCACTCGCTCGGCGATGCCCGTGAGACCGTACGGACGATGGCGCGCGCCACGAGCCCGGATGGCCTCGTGGTCCTGCAGTGGAGTCACGGGCAGCCGCGATCGTCGGGGTTCGCGCTGCGTGACGTCGTGGAGTCCGTGATCGGGCGCCCGGCGTGGCGGGAGCGGCTCGCCTCGGTCCCGCTGAGCGTGTACCAGCACCCGCTGGACGAGGTGTGCGCCGTCCTCCGCGACGAAGGACTGGAGATCGTGTTGACGCGAGACGACCTCGCCGACGGGGACGAACCGGTCCCGCCCCGGGAAGCCCTGCCCCTGGGGATACTCGCCCCTCATGCCGACGCCCTCGGTGAGGACGGCGACCGATTCCTGGACGAAGCCCTCCAGGCCCTCATCGAGGCGGGCGCCCTGAACTTCCACGATGTCCGGGTAGCCGCCCACCGCCCCCTACCGGCCCCCACCACCTCCGCACAACCCTCACCACGAGCCGGCATCACGCCCGTACGGACCTCACCGCGAGCCGGTACCACGCCCGTTCAGCCCTCACCGCGAGCCGGTACCACGCCCGTACGGACCTCGCCGCGAGCCGGTGGCGCGCAAGTGGACCGGTCGCGGTCGTCGGTGCGGGCCTTCCCCCTCTGCGTCGGGATGCTGGAGGTCGTCTCCGCTGAGCAACTGTCCCCGCTGATGCGCCGGGTCGTCCTCCGCCTCGTGGACGCCGGCCCGCTGCCCGTCGAGGAGCCCGCCGAGACGCTCACGCTCATCTGGCCCGCCCCCGGCGCGGACAAGGTCGTGCTGCCCGAGTTGAAGCGCTGGCGCTTCCCCGAGACGGCCGGCAGGCAGCACGCGGTGAACCTCACCGTACGCCGCTACGACCGCGCGGCGGGGCTGGTGACCGTGGACTTCTTCCTGCACCTGGACGACGGACCGGCGTCTCGATGGGCGCTCGACGCGGCGCCGGGCGACCAGGTGGGCTTCGGGGGCACCCGCGTCCACTGGGTGACCGACCCGACCGCGGAGTGGACGCTGATGGTCGGTGACGAGACGGCGCTGCCTTCCATGGCCGCCATCGCCGAAACGCTTCCGGCCGGGCATCGTGCCATCGCGGTGGCGGAAGTACGCGACGCCGCCGAGCACATGGCGCTGGACGCGCCGCTTCCCGAAGTGCACTGGGTCCACCGCGGCGCGCGGGCACCGGGCGAGGGACGCGCGCTGGAGGAGGTGGTACGCGGTCTCGACCTTCCGGCCGGTCGCGGCCAGGTCTGGGCGGCCGGGGAGTCCCTCGTGATCCAGAGCCTGCGCCGGCACCTGCTGCGCGATCGCGGCCTCCGGCGCGACGAGGTCTGCGCCCTCGGCTACTGGAGCATCCCGAGAACCCGCCGCGACTCAGGCGCGTAGCCCACCCTCCTCCGGGTGAACCGCGCCGGGCCGAAACCCGGGAGCCGCCCTCCCTGCGGTGCTGGACCCCCTCGGGTGAACCGTGCCGGGCCGGAAGCTCGGCCGGCCCGGCACGGGTGGAGCGACGATCGCACCGGGCGTGCTGAGCCGCTACCGCGCCACTCGCGCCCGGGCTAGCCGATCAGCCGCGACCGTCCGCCACTGTGGCTAGATCACCTGGGTCCGCCGTGGTGGTGGCCATAGGGACCTTGATGACCATACGGACCCTGGTGCCCATACGGGCCGTGGCCGTAGGGGCCGTATGGGCCGTGGTGGCCGTACGGCCCGCGAGGGCCATGCGGACCGTAGGGGCCGTGCTGGCAATGGCGCCAGTGGCGCTGGTAGTGGCCGTTGTAGTAGCAAGGATGCCCCGCTTCGTTCAGGGCCCCGGATATAGCGGTGGGTTGGGGTTCGTGGGTCATCGTGCTTGCACTGGCGGGCTGGGCCGACATCGTCATGGAAACGATGAGGCTGGAAGCCGCCAATGTACCGGCGACGAGAGCACGCTTCAGCATGAAATATCACTCCATGTCTGATTATCGAGCCCGGCGTGCTGCCGGACTGGCGGAGCGCCGACCCGGTTTCCTGGTCGAATTCGTTTCGACGCCACACCTAAAGACGCTAGTTGAGAACAATCCGGAAGGCACCCCAGAGAGGTCAAAGCCTCGGTCCGGGATCATCAAGCCACCCATACCGCCCGGTGCAACTCACTGCGACTTATCGCCCGGCACCAAAGCGCGACACAACCCCCAACGCAACCCCGCGTTCGCGCCCTTCACCCCGAGACCACCGCAAATACGCCCGAACCAACACCCCATAGCTGTTGCCCCAGGCCACCCCGCCAAGCTCGGAAGCCTGCTTCACCACACCACCGAAACCTCACCGGCAATTCATAATGAAATTCATGCCGGATAATCGAAACCTCCCGCGAGAACAACCGTAAGACCGAGCACATGAAACAGCCTTTTCCACTGCCGCTGGGAACGCAAGGTCTGCGACGAATTCATCGCCTTCCCCCATCGTCGGCCGGCGCGACCCAACCCCGCGTCCCGAGCCTCGGCCGAACACTCTGCCAGCTCTATTGGGACGAATTCGGGCCGGGTGGTGTGTTCCCACCCGGCCCGAATCCCTACAGGGACTGACGCGGCCGACCCGCCGGCCGGGTAGTACCTCCTTCTCACGATCGCGGCCTTGGTGACGCTGAGGAGGTACTACCGGTCGGCGCGGACGCCGGCCCGACGCACCTGGCGACGGGTCAGGGGCTGGTGCAGGTGGCGGTGGGGGTGGCCGCGGTGCCGTTGGCCGTGAAGCCGAAGGTGGTGGACGAGTTCGCCGCGATGGAGCCGTTGTAGGAGGCGTTGCGCACCGTCACCGAGGAACCGGAGACGGTCTGCGTGCCGTTCCACAGGCTGCTGATGCTCTGCCCGCCGGGCCAGGTCCACTTCACGGTCCATCCGTTGACCGGCGAATTGCCCGCGTTGACCGTCACCGTCGACTGGAACCCACCCTGCCAGCTGTTGACCGTCGTGATCGTCGCCGAACACGCCCCCGTACCCGTAGTCGGTGTCGGCGTGGGCGTCGGGGTGACCGTCGGCGTGACCGTCGGGGTGGGGGTGGGCGAGGGGTTGGGACCGGCGGCGTTCAGGGCGTTGAGGACCGAGGTGTAGGCGGCCTTCTTGTTGCCGTTGCCGTCGAACAGCAGCGGGGTGTCACCCGAGCGCCAGGAGTCGCTGTCACGCACGCCCCACACCGTGATGCCGACGCACCGCGGCACCGCCAGGCAGTCGTTGGTCACGTTGGCGTAGGTCGTGGCCGAGGCGCCCTGGATGTCCAGCTCGGTGATGGCCACGTCGACGCCGAGAGCGGCGAAGCTCGACAGGGTGGTGCGGAAGTTGGCGTTGTACGCGCTGCCGCTGTTGAAGTGGCCCTGGAGGCCGACGCAGTCGATCGGCACGCCACGGGCCTTGAAGTCCTTGACCATGTTGTAGACGCCCTGCGTCTTGGCCCAGGTCCAGTTGTCGATGTTGTAGTCGTTGTAGCAGAGCTTGACCGAGGGGTCGGCCGCACGGGCGGTGCGGAAGGCCACCTCGATCCAGTCGTTGCCCGTGGCCTGCAGGTTCGACTGGCGCCGGCCGCCGTTGCTGTCGTCGAAGGCCTCGTTGACCACGTCCCAGTAGGCGAGCTTCCCCTTGTAGTGGGCCATCACGCCGTTGATGTGGTTGATCATCGCCTGGCGCAGCGCGCTGCCGGAAAGGGACTGCATCCAGCCCGGCTGCTGGGAGTGCCAGGCCAGGGTGTGCCCACGGACCTGCTTGCCGTTCTGGACGGCCCAGTTGTAGACCCGGTCGCCGTTGGTGAAGTTGAACTGGCCCTGTTGGGGCTCGGTGGCGTCGATCTTCATCTCGTTCTCGGGCGTCACCATGTTGAACTCGCGGTTCGCGATCGTGGTGTAAGCCGAGTCTCCGAGCTTGCTCGCGGAGATGGCGGTGCCGAAGTACCGGCCGCTCTGCGCGGCCGCCGCGCCCAACGTGCTCGCCGCGGCACCGGCGGGAACCGTCATCGCCAGCGCCGTGATCGTGCCGAGTACACCAAGGGCACCAGCGAGCAGCATCCGGCGGGGGCCGCTGCGTGGGGGCCGGGATCGATCCGGGGGGGTGGCGTTTGTGCTCATGCCTGAGCCTCCACAACTGAGTCACGGAACAGCGGGGAAACGCGGCGACGCCCTGCGGGATCGACGCCCCGACCCCATAACCAGGAACGCACACCACGAGGACGTCGCAGACGGAGCCCCCTGCCGCCACACCACCGGCCTGGCAGGGAGAAACCGCCTCGGGGACTCAGTGTGGAAACCTCCCCGAAATGTGTCAAGGCCATGATGAAAGTTTCGAGAGTTCCGCCTCGCGCACACGTTCTTTTATGCGCTTCGACATCTACCCCGGCCTGCGGAGACATTGCCGTGCTCGTGTTACAACGGGCCGAAACATCTCGATGAAAATTTCACCCAACGACCTCTACGGACCCACATCGCGATCGATCCCCGTGTTGGGCCCGGAAGACGCGTAACCAGGTGTCGAACTCCGTCGCGAGGCGACAAGATCGCGAGGACCCTACGACACGAAAAAGACCGGCTCACGAAGCATGTGAGCCGGTCTCAATCTGGTGCCCCCTGCAGGATTCGAACCTGCGCACCCGGCTCCGGAGGCCGTGTCACATCCATACCACATGTCTCCTTGAGCTGCGAGAATGCTTCGACTCGCCATCCGACTGACGCTCTGGTCCACAGTAGGTCCACGAAAGGCCGAAACCACGGTCTCTCCGCATCGTGTTAGCGCTCCAAGAGCATGACCCCGCCTCGCGCTCTCTCTGCATCTTCAAGGCGGCCCTCAGCGGGGCGCACGTGCCGCCGTCACGGCAGGCCGCCGCCTCCCACTGGTGCTCCCGACGGCCCGCCCGCTGCCGCTCCGCAGTGGGGTCAACGGCAAACGGGATGGGCGCAGCAAGGCACAATTGGCTCCACATACATGGCTTGGATGGGGGAAGATTCTCCTATGTCAGAGTCAGAAACCCCATCTCGCGCCGACCGCGACTACGTGGCTGTGTGGCAGCACCACGACTACCATGGCGAGCCCTCCGAAGTGGAGATGGACGAGGATGCGGCAGACGACGTACATCTCATTTTTGGCGACGCCGTAAGACTTATAATCTCCGACGGACTCGACGTCCTGAAAAGCCGAGAAGCTGTCTGGGCAATCATTTATCACCTCAACCGCACCATCAAGATAGCCGTTTGTCCCACTGACACCGACATGCGATGGAGTAAGCATCTCTGGGAGCTTATAGTACCAGAGGAGTCCCTTCCGACGCTCACGGAAAATCATACCCTCATAGAAATCTGCTTCGAAAAAGCGCGCTCGCGGATATTCCCCGATTGGATGGGTGTGCCTAAAATCGATGTGGACGGCGGCATAAAATTCAGCGTTCGTCCCGACCCGGTCGAATTACCGATGGACTGGCACGTAAAAATCCGACAGGCGCTTCAGGCTCGAGGGGGAAATCAGGGACGGGATGTTCGTCGTCCGCGCAAGCAAACCGAAAGCGGCTATAGCCCTTCCGAACCCATGTTCACGGAAGACACCTTCGTGTTCCGCAGCACCGGCGAGCTGGCAATCTATCGCGAACTGAAGCGCCGACAGAAGGAATATCGCCTCTACGAGACCATCGGGATCTTACCACTCCCCGGGATGAGAGTCAGTGGCCATTCCTTCGAGCCAGACATCTTGGTCACATACAGAGGACGGGTTATCGCAATCGAGATAGACGGAGTCTATCACAAAGGAAAGTGGACAGAAGATAAAACGCGAGAGGCGCTAATACGGAACGCCGGGATTCCCGTAGAGCGCATCGATGCGGCAGACTGCGACAGCCCTGAACAGGTGAAGGCGTTTGTCGATATGATTCTCAATCGCATCGTCGGCACCCAACCATAAACGCTCCGCCATGCGATGGTAGAGGGAATACGAGCTGACGCACATCCATCGTCAAACCAAACGACTTGTGAAAGCGGCGGCTACCAGTCGCCGGAAGGCGGCATCGACCTCATCCGGATACGACTGCTCGACGGCGAAGCCCTTCTTGGCGTACTCGGTGATCCGCTGGGTGTCGCCGACCAGCATGTTGATTACGCGGTCCACGTCTCCGATGCTCTGCACGTAGTCATCGAGCGAGAGTGGAAGCGACGCGCACGTGACGTCGACTTCGGGCCACAACTTCTTGCACGTCGCGTAGGCGCGTCGCTGCTGGTATGGCCGAGAGATGAGGACCGCTGACGCTACGGTGACCCCGTGCTGCTCTAGGAGGGCACGGGTGTATGTGAAGTTCTCTCCCGTGTTGGTCGCGTGAGGCTCGACCAGGATGGCGTCAGCGGGAACGCCGAGTTTGACGGCATGTTCCTTGTAATGGACGGCCTCGCCACGAGGAAATCTGCTGACCGTGGTGGGGGCGTTAGCACCAGTGAACACGATCAGCGGGAACATGCCCTGCTGGTAGAGATCTGAGGCACAAGTGGCCACCCCGAGGTCATGACTTCCGAGGCCAACGCCGACGTCCGAGGGGCGAACGACGTGGTGCATGTTGTGGTAGTCCCACAGGGTCTCGACGTCGGCCCGGAGGGCATCGGGTACAAGAGCAGTGGTGGCCATGTCCCTCCCCTCTCCTCAGTCGGGAATCTTGAACGTGTACGACCACGCGAAGCGGGACGCGGCGTGAACGCCCCGAGCGAATTCGACCAATCGACCCTCTCGCGTGAAGGTGCGCCGCCGAAGAATCATGACCGGCTCGCCGGCGGGCAACTGGAGCATTTCCGCTTCATCCGGCGTGGGCATTCGCGCGTGGATCGTCTCGGTCATGCTGTCCGGCTCCAAGCCCTGAAGCGTCAGGACAGCGAACCCACCCCCACGGCCGGCGGGCCCAGGCGTGGGATCAGCGAGTGGGGTCCCCTGCACATCTTCGGGCCGGTAGTAGCTCGGGCGGGACGCGCAGGACGCCGACGAGCACGAGGGCGAGGGCGGCGAGCAGGGCGGCGGCGATTTTCGGCATGGCGAAGCACAACCTTCCGGCGAACCGCCGCCGCCGACACCACCGCCCGCCGCCGCCGAGGATTGAACACGGCGCTGGAATACGGCGTGGATCTCGGCGAACTCAAGGAGAACCCGCTCAAACGGATCGAACAGAAGAAGGTCGCCAAGGAAGCCGCCGTAGACAGGCGCGCCGTGGTCAACCCCGAGCAGGCCCGGGAACTGCTCACTGCCGTGTCCTACGTCGGAAGCTGGCACCGTGCCCGAGGCCGCCGCCTGGTGGCCTTCTACGCCACGCTGTACTTCGCGGGTGTTCGGCCAGCCGAGGCCGTAGGACTACGGCAAGACGACTGCCACCTCCCCGGGGAAGGGTGGGGCCTGCTCACCCTGGCCAAGACCCGCCCAAGCAGCGGAAAGCGGTGGACGGACACGGGCACGGTCCATGATCTGCGCGGCTTGAAGTAACGGGACACGAGCGCAGTCCGAGAGGTCCCCATCCCGCCTGAGCTGGTCACCATCCTTCGCGCCCACCTGGAGGAGTTCGGCACCGCCCCCGACGGGCGCCTGTTCCGCAACGAGCGCGGTGGTGTACTCGGCGCCTCCACCTACTCCCAAGCGTGGGAGGAGGCGCGGTGCCTGGCCTTCCCCTCAGCAGGTGGCCTCTCCGCTGGCCGGCCGTCCGTACGACCTGCGGCACGCCGCCCTGTCCACGTGGCTCAACGCCGGCGTGGACGCCACCGAGGTAGCCGCCCGCGCCGGCAACAGCGTGGAGGTTCTCCTGAAGCGCTATGCCAAGTGCCTGGATGGCCGTCAGGAGCAGAACAACCGCCGGATCGAGGCCGCGTTCACCCCGTGAGATCCGGTCCAGGATTGGTCCACAACTAGCGAGCGCCAATGAGAACGGGCGGGACTCCGTGAGACTGGAGGCCCGCCCGCTTCTGCGTTGTACACCCTGGTCAGCGCGTGTTTCCGCTGGCCTGGATCTTGTGCCCCCTGCAAGATTCGAACTTGCGCTCCCGGCTCCGGAGGCCGGTGCTCTATCCCCTGAGCTAAGGGGGCTCAACGAGTGGTAAGGCTACCAGCATCTGAGGGTCTTCGGTTACTCGGAAGCCCGCTAGCGATCAAGTACCCGGTGAGGCGGTGCCGGGAGAGGCGGGCCGGGAGAAGCCGGGGAGCGGTACAGGCGATACCGGAACAGGCGGGCCGGGAGAAGCCGGGGAGCGGTACAGGCGATACCGGAACAGGCGGGCCGGGAGAAGCCGGGAGCGGTACAGGCGGCCGGGAGAGGCGGGACCCGCTAGGCATGGCGCACCATGCCTAGCGGGTCAATGCGCACCATGCCTCCGGGTCACACGGTGCCTCACAGTTCACGCGCACCTCACGGATCACATGACGCCGGGCCGCATGCGCCTCGTGGGTCACATGTCGCCGGCCAGGCTTATGGGACCACCGAGGGTGGTTTTCTGCCACGAGCATGGGACCACCCGGTTGCCAGTGATGGGACCACCCCGCGTGTCG
>NZ_JBICTU010000018.1:0-198973 GCF_043197795.1 Sphaerisporangium sp. NPDC049003 | reverse complement strand
AGGCCGTACGCGGGGGTGCTGGGGCAGGACGCGCCGACCAGTGTGCTGGCGATGGCGGTGGTCCCGGCGGTGGGGTACATGCTGACCTGGACCGGGTGGTTCGCCACCGCGTACGGGTACGGCCGCAACTGGGCCCAGGCCACCTCCAGCGGCTGGGCCTACTGGGTGTTCAGCTCGCTGCGGTCGTGGGTCGACTACCACATGCAGGTGCTCGGGTTCCACACCGGTCTGGCCGAGCCCCACTCCTACCAGTCGTGGCCCTGGCAGTGGCCCCTGCTCATGCGGCCGGTCGCGTTCTACTACCCCCCGGACGCGAAGGGTTGCGGCGCCGCGTCGTGCTCGCAGGCCGTGCTCGGGGTGGGCACCCCGGTCATCTGGTTCGGCGCGGTCCTGGCGTTGATCGCCCTGATCGCCTGGTACGGGTCCACCCGCGACTGGCGGGCGGGGGCGGTGCTGCTGACCTTCGCCGTGGGATGGCTGCCGTGGTTCTACTACGCCGTGGCCGACAAGCGCACGATGTTCCTGTTCTACATGGCGCCCATGCTGCCGTTCATGGTCCTGGCGCTGGTGCTCGTCGCCGGCCTGCTCATCGGGCCCGCCAGGGTGGGCACGACGCGCAGGGCCGTCGGCGCCGCGGTCGTGGGGGCCTTCATGCTGCTGAGCGTGGTCAACTTCGGCTGGCTGTACCCCGTGCTGTCGGCCGAGCTGATCCCCTACGACGACTGGAACCGGCGCATGCTCTTCCGTAGCTGGATCTAGACGGCCGCCTCCTTCGCGGGCGCGACGGCGGGCCTGCGACGCGGCCGTACCCCGTGGCGGAGCACGACGGCGGCGGCCAGGAACGCCAGGGGGGCCGCGGGCAGCAGGTAGCGGTAGTCGAACTCCGCCGTGGCGGCGGGGGCGACCACCAGGGCGGCGGACGCGACCAGCGGCAGGAGCGCGGGGCCGCCCAGCCGGCGCCAGCGGGCCACGACGCCGGCGATGCCGACCAGCAGGGCCAGGCCCACGCCGAGGCCGGGCAGGTAGAAGACGCGCTGGTAGCGCTCCATGAAGGTCGCCCAGGGCCAGTAGACCCTGGTGCTGGCCCGGCCCTGCTCGTAGGCCACCACGTCGCGGTCGGTGGTGCCCCGGTAGCTCGGCCACTTGGGCACCGACGACATCAGCCGTACGGGATCCTTCCTGCTGACGCCCTTGTTGAAGAACTGGTACTGGTTCCAGGTGTTGGCGTCGGGGAAGACCGGCCGGTCCCAGCGGAAGCTGCGCAGCAGGTCGCCGGTGACCGCCGAGAGGTAGTCGCCCGGCTGGGCCAGGATCGCGCGCTTGGCGAACTTGCCCGCCGCGTCGTTGATCGACCTGTCGAACTTGTCGGTGCCCCAGCGGTGCAGGACCTCGCCGAGGCCGCTGTACCAGAGGTAGAGCTGGGAGAACTCGCTGCGCTCGATGCTCGGGTTGTTGCACAGCGGGATCAGGTCCTGCTCGCGCTGGAGGTCGGGTTTGATCTTCTTGCAGTCGGCGAACTTCGCCGTGCGCATGTAGAGGATGAGCCCGTCGCTCTGGGTCATCGCGAACTGGCCGTTGGCGCTCGCGAACCACCCCATGTACGCCACGACCGGCACCGCGCAGGCCGTCACGACCGCCAAGACCGGCTTCCAGCCGGTGCGCTTGATGAGCAGGAACACCACGACCACGGCGAGGATGGGCAGGCCGATGCTGCGGGTGAGCGCGGTGAGCGCCAGGAGCAGGCCGACGGCCGCGCCCGTCCTCCACGACATCTTCCTGTGCCACAGGACCACCGTCACAAGGCCCACGATCAGCAGCGTGAACATGGTGTCGGACATGATCATCTGCTCAAGCTGGATCTGGTACGCGTCGAACAGCACGGGCACGGCGGCGATGGTCGCGCCCCAGTCGGGCAGCCCAAATTTGCGTCTCAGAAGCACATAGATCAGCACCGCCGTCGCCAGGCCCATGAGGTGCTGCGTAAAGACCACCAGCGCGAAGCTGTGAAAAGGCTTGAGGATCAGGAGCCAGAACCCGTACCCGTCGGGACGGATGGGATGCGGGCGCGGGTGCAGGGCGACCGAGACATACTCGTAGGAGTCGTTGAACCACATCGCCGGCCGGTAGCCGAGCATCGCGACCACTCTGAGCAGTGAGCCCAGTGTGAAGGCGATCACGAAAAGGCGCCGCCGCCTCAGGAACCCGAGAAGGCGCGCACCCTTGCTCGGCGTCGGCACATCCGCCTGCGCCGGTTCGGCAACGGTCACCATGGTTTACAGGATGCCAGCCCTTTCACGGACTTGACCCGAGCATCTGGGGGCAGAGGGCATCATGGTCTAACTACGCACCGGATGATCGAGGCGCAAACGAGGGGTTTCGACGTGGAACTGACCGTGGTCATGCCATGCCTGAACGAGGCGGAGACCGTCGAAACGTGTGTCCGCAAGGCGCTGGCCTGCATGGCGGAGCATGGCATCGAGGGCGAGGTGGTGATCGCCGACAACGGCAGCACCGACGGATCCCAGCAGCTCGCCCGCGACGCGGGAGCCCGCGTGGTCCACGTCGACGCGAAGGGGTACGGCAACGCCCTGATCGGCGGCATCCGCGCCGCGCGCGGCCGCTACGTGATCATGGGCGACGCCGACGACTCGTACGACTTCACGGCGCTGCTGCCCTTCGTCGAGGAGCTGCGCGCGGGCGCCGACCTGGTCATGGGCAACCGCTTCCGGGGCGGCATCGAGCCGGGAGCCATGCCCCCGCTCCACAAGTACCTCGGCAACCCCGTGCTCTCGTTCATCGGACGGCTGTTCTTCCCCAGCGCCATCCGCGACTTCCACTGCGGCCTGCGCGGGTTCCGCCGCGACTCGATCCTGAAGCTCGGCCTGCAGACCGGCGGCATGGAGTTCGCCAGCGAGATGGTCGTCAAGGCCACCCTGCAGGGCCTCGACGTGCGCGAGGTCCCGACGACCCTCGCCCGCGACGGCCGCTCCCGCCCGCCGCACCTGCGCTCGTGGCGGGACGGCTGGCGTCACCTGCGCTTCCTGCTCCTCTACAGCCCCCGCTGGCTGTTCCTGATCCCCGGCGCCGTGTTGATGGCCCTCGGCCTGGTGGCGGGCGCCGCGCTGACCTTCGGCCCGGTGTACATCGGCAAGCTGGCCTTCGACGTCGACACCCTCGTGGGCGCGTCGGCGATGGTCGTGATCGGCTTCCAGGCGGTGCTGTTCGGCCTGTTCACCAAGGTGTACGCCGCGGAGGAGGGCTTCCTTCCGGAGGACCGCCGCATCAAGCGCCTGGTCGACGTGGTCACGCTGGAGAAGGGCCTGGTCGCGGGCAGCCTGCTGGCGATCGGCGGTCTCGCGGGCATGGTCGCGTCGCTGGCCCACTGGCAGGTGCGCAACTTCGGCGAGCTGATCCCGGCCGAGTCGCTGCGCCTGGTCGTGCCGTCTGCGACCGCCCTCATCATGAGCTTCCAGACCATCTTCGCCGCGCTGTTCATCAGCATCCTCGGCATCCGCCGCACCAAGGAGACGCCGGTCGACGTCGCCGCCTCCGCCGCCGAGGAGGCCGCCGAGGCCGTCAAGCGCGAGGCCACCCCCGCCGCCTGACGTCCCGCGGACCGGCGGAAGATCGGCTCAACCTTCGTAATCTGTTCGAGACGCCATTCCCGGCCGTCTAGGCTTGTCCCATGTCCCAGCACATTTTGACCGCCGTTGCCTGGCCCTACGCCAACGGCCCCCGCCACATCGGGCACGTCTCCGGGTTCGGGGTTCCGTCCGACGTCTTCAGCCGCTACCAGCGGATGGCGGGCAACAAGGTGCTGATGATCAGCGGGACCGACGAGCACGGCACGCCCATCCAGGTGCAGGCCGACAAGGAGGGCGTGAGCGCCCGCGAGCTGGCCGACCGCTACAACCGGGTGATCACCGACGACCTCACCGCCCTCGGCCTGTCGTACGACCTGTTCACCCGCACCACGACGGGCAACCACTACGCCGTCACCCAGGAGATCTTCAAGGGTCTCTACAACAACGGCTACATCTTCCCGAAGACCACGATGGGCGCGGTCTCCCCGTCCACCGGCCGCACCCTCCCCGACCGCTACATCGAGGGCACCTGCCCCATCTGCGGGTACGACGGGGCGCGTGGCGACCAGTGCGACAACTGCGGCAACCAGCTCGACCCGATCGAGCTGATCAACCCCAAGAGCCGGGTCAACGGCGAGACGCCCAAGTTCATCGAGACCGAGCACTTCATGCTCGACCTCCCCGCCTTCGCCGAGGCGCTGGCCGGCTACATGCACGCGAAGCAGGGCGAGTGGCGGCCGAACGTCCTGAAGTTCGCGCTCAACCTGCTCGGCGACATGCAGCCCCGCGCGATCAGCCGCGACCTCGACTGGGGCGTGCCGATCCCGCTCGACGGGTGGAGCGACCGCGGCGACAAGCGCCTGTACGTCTGGTTCGACGCGGTCATCGGCTACCTCAGCGCGTCCATCGAGTGGGCGCGCAGGTCCGGCGACCCCGACGCCTGGCGGCAGTGGTGGCAGAACCCCGACGCCCGCGGCTACTACTTCATGGGCAAGGACAACATCGTCTTCCACGCCGAGATCTGGCCGGCGATGCTGCTCGGCTACAACGGCGAGGGGGCGCGCGCCGGCACGCCCGGGTCGCTCGGCAAGCTGGCGCTGCCGTCCGAGGTGGTCTCCAGCGAGTTCCTGACGATGGAGGGCCGCAAGTTCTCCTCCAGCCGCCAGGTCGTGATCTACGTCCGCGACTTCCTGGAGCGCTACGACGCCGACGCCCTGCGCTACTACATCTCGGTGGCGGGCCCCGAGAACCAGGACACCGACTTCACCTGGTCGGAGTTCGTCAACCGCAACAACGGCGAGCTCGTGGCCGCCTGGGGCAACCTGGTCAACCGGTCGATCTCGATGGCGGCCAAGAACTTCGGCGTGGTGCCGGAGGCCGGCGAGCTCACCGACGCCGACCGCGCGCTGCTCGCGCGGAGCCGGGCCGCGTTCCCGGCCGTCGGCGCCGAGCTGGGCAGGTCGCGGTTCAAGAACGCCATCACCGAGGCCTTCGACGTCGTGCGGGACGCCAACCGCTACCTCGCCGAGCAGGAGCCGTGGAAGATCAAGGACGACCCCGACCGGGTGAAGTCGATCCTGCACGTCTCCCTCCAGATCGTCGACGACGCCAAGACCCTGCTCACCCCCTTCCTGCCGGCCTCCTCGAACAAGATCTACTCGATGCTCGGCGGCGAGGGCGTCTGGTCCGGGATGCCCGAGATCCACGAGGTCGACGAGGACGGCGGCACCCCCTACCGCGTCATCACCGGGCAGTACGACGGCGCTGCCGTGTGGGAGTCCAGGCCGATCCGGCCGGGCGTCCCGCTGGCCCCGCCGACGCCGCTGTTCCGCAAGCTCGACACCAAGGTCGTCGACGAGGAGCTCGCACGCCTCGCCGAGTGAAGCCGTTGACGCGAGCCGTTCACGCGAGTCGTCTACGCGAGTCGTTCACGCGAGCCGTCCGCACGATGGGGAGTCGAAAGTGACCACCGTTCCCGCCCCGCCGCCCCTGGGCGCCGAGGTGTTCGACAGCCACTGCCACCTGGACATCATGGTCGGCGACCGCAAGGCGTCGTCGGGCGATCAGGTGGCGCTGGCCGCCCAGGCGTCCGAGGGCACCGTCGGGCGCATCCTCGGCGAGGCGCGGGCGGTGGGCGTCACGAGGCTGGTGACGATCGGGTACGACCTGCGGTCGTCCCGCTGGAACGCCGAGGCCGCGCGCGACCACGAGGGCGTCTACGCGGGGGTGGCGATCCACCCCAACGAGGCGCACGCGGCCACGCCCGAGACGCTCGCCGAGATCGAGAAGCTCGCCCGCGAGCCGCACGTGCGGGCCGTGGGCGAGACCGGCCTCGACTACTACCGCGACTGGGCCTCCCGTGCCGACCAGGAGGCCTCCTTCCGCGCGCACATCGAGATCGCGAAGCGCACGGGCAAGGCGCTGGTGATCCACGACCGTGAGGCCCATGACGACGTGCTCCGGGTCCTGGCCGAGGAGGGGGCTCCGGATGTCGTGGTGTTCCACAGCTACTCCGGCGACGCCGCCATGGCCCGCAGGTGCGTCGACGCCGGATACTTCATGTCCTTCTCCGGGCCGGTCACGTACAAGAACGCCGCCGACCTCCGCGAGGCCGCCCGGGTGGCGCCGCGGGAGCTGATCCTCGTCGAGACCGACGCCCCCTACCTGCCGCCCACGCCCCACCGGGGAAAGCCCAACGCGCCCTACCTGATCCCGCTCACGATGCGCTGCCTCGCCCAGGTCAAGGCCATGGACGTCGACGACCTGGCCCGTGCGATCAGCGCCAACGGCGAACGGGTATTCGGCTCCTGGTAAACGGCGCCGCTCGTGATCGTCATGGCGGTGCCCCCTCCCCGGCAGGCGAAGGCCGATGAAGCCTGGTGACCCAAAGCGACCGTCAAGTGACCGACTGTTTTCGGTGATCCGGTTGAGGCGTCCGGAAGGCGGCGCTAGCGTCATCAGCCGGTCTACCCCGAAGGACGCGCAGTGGATTCATCACCGGCCCCGAGACCCGCCGCCCGGCGTGCGGGGTCGCGTCGTGCCCCGCGCCGCCGCTCCCGCCTCGTGGCCGGCATCCGTTCGCCCTGGACGGCCGTGGCCTGCGGCCTCGTGGCGGGCGTCTCGCTCGGCCTGCTCACCGGGGTCGTGCTGACGAAGGAGGTGCGTCTCGCGGTCGACGGGGGCGAGACGACGGTCCGCAGCTTCGGCGGCACCGTGCGCGACGTGCTCGCCGAAGCCAAGGTCCGGGTCGGCCCGTACGACAAGGTGTATCCCCCGGGGTCCGCGGAGGTGCGCGACGGCACCTCGATCGTCGTACGGCACGCCAGGCCGCTGGTCCTCACCGTGGACGGCAGGAAGAGCACCCACACGGTCACCGCGCTCAACGTGGGCGAGGTCCTCCAGCAGTTCAACCTGAGCGGGCGCAGGGCGATGCTGTCGGCGTCCCGCATGCGGCAGATCCCCATGTCGGGCTTCTCGCTCGACGTCCGTACCGAGCGCCGGGTGACCGTCGTCAGGGGCGGGGTACGGCTGGACGCGGTGACCACCGGCCGCACGGTGCGGGCCGTGCTCGCCCAGCAGAAGATCACCCTCGCCAAGGGCGACAGGGTGCGCCCGCCGATGGGCGCCTTCCCCGAGGACAGCGAGGTGATCCGCATCATCCCGGCCGCGCCGCCGCGACCGGTCCACCTGGTGGCGGTCAACCCGTCGGTCGCCTCGCTCAACTGGACGGCGCTGGCGCGGTGCGAGACGTTCGCCAACCCCAAGTCGTTCAACCCGCGCGGGCCCTACTACGGCATGTACCAGTTCAGCCTCCCCATGTGGCAGGCCGTCGGCGGCAGCAGGACCCCGCTCGACTGGTCGGCGCCCGAGCAGACCTACCGGGCGCAACTGCTCTACCAGAGGGTCGCGGGCCGATGGCGCGGCCAGTGGCCGAGCTGCGGCGCCCGCCTGTTCACCCGCTGACGCGCCGGGTCACCGGCCCGGGCGGACGACCGGCATGGGCGGTCAGCCGCTGACGGAGGCGCCGAAGTCGGCGGGCGAGCCTTCTGGCACGCCCGGCACCCCGCCGCGTCCGGGCCCCAGGAGCCGGATGGGCCTCCCTTCTCGCATGATCGCGACGGCGCCGCCGGGGGACGAGTGCTCGTCGGGCACCCCGGCCAGCAGTCCGGTCCCGGCGCCGAACGGGTCGGTCGCGCCGAAGGAGGCGAGGGACCAGCCGAGGTGGTCGTGCGCGTGCGGCTCGTCCAGCCGGGCGGGCGGGGCGCCCTGGTCGCCCGTCAGCAGGACCCCTCTGATCACCCCCGCCTCCGTGCCGTCGCCGGAGTCGAAGGGGCTGCCGATGGCCAGGGAGAGGGAATCCGGGCCCGCGACCATGGCGAGCGACCAGCCGAGTGCGGCCTTCGCCACGGCGGGCTGGTCAGCGAGGCCCTCGGCGCCGAGCCGGACGGTCCTCGCCGGGCGCAGGTTCCCCGCCTGGTCGGCCTGGAACGTCTGCACCAGCCCGGAGTCCGCCACTCCTCCCACGTCGGCGAGGGGAGCGCTTGCCGCGAGGTATGGCCTGCCGTCGAACTCCGCGTAGGCGAGTGCGTAGCCGTACCGGTCTCCCGGGTGCTCCTCGACACCCTTGACCGAGTCCGGGATGCCCCACTTCACGCTGGTGTAGGTCTCGCCCGCCTCGGCGACGTCGAAGATGACCTCCACGGCTCCGGTGTCCGCCTTGCCGGAGTCCGCGCCCTGCTGGCCCGCCCCGTCGTCGTTCTCGTACGGAATGCCGATCGCGAGGTCGGCGGAGCCGGCCTGTCCGCCGAGGTGGCCGAACACCAGCGACCAGCCGAACAGGTCGCCTTCCTCGCTGTTGCCCACGACGCCCTCGCCCTCCTGGGTGACGCGCTTGGGTGTGCGGGGCCCGGTGTCCGCCTGCGCGGGGTACACGTAGACCGCGCCCGCGTCGCCGGTGCTGTCGGCGTCCTCGTACGGCGCTCCGACCGCGATCACGCCTCCGGGGCCGTCCTTCGGCCCGGCGGCGGCCAGGGCCCAGCCGAAGTGCGCGTTCACCTCCGGCTGCGGAGGCGGGAGCTTCTCGACGGCCTCGGGAGGCACCTGGCCGCCCTTGGCCCCGCCATGGATCACGTACACGGCTCCCGCGCCGGCCGTCCCGTCGACCTCCGCGTAGGGGGCGCCCACGACGACGTCCAGGCATCCGTCGCCGTCGACGTGGGTCGTACGGACCGTCCAGCCGAAGGCGGCCCCGGCGCCCGCGTCGGGTGCGGTGACCACGAAGCCGCCGCCGCTCCCGTCGGCGGGCAGGATGTGGACGGTCCCGGCCCCCGGCACGCCGGCGGCGTCCGCGAGCGGGTCGCCCACGGCCACGTCGTCACGGCCGTCGCCGTCGAAGTCGGCGGCGCCGGCCTTGGAGCAGTCGGCCGCCGCGTCGGCGCGCGAGGGGGCCGCCCCGGTCAGGGAGGCCGCCAGAAGCCCGGCGACCAGCGGGGACACCAGCAGCGGGCGCCAGGTCACAGCCGTACCTCGATCGTTTTCGTGTCGGAGATCCGCAGCTTGAGCACGGCGGCGTCGCGTGCCGGGGGCACGTCGTAGACGAACACCCCGTCGATCTTGTCGCCGGGATAGAGGGTGTCGGGCACGGCCGTGGAGGACTGGTCCACCTCGTGCTCGCCGCCACGGTCGTCCACCAGGACCGGCGGTTCGGCGGGGGGTGTGGCGGAGACCCCGCCGGGGTTCATGAGGGTCCATCCGATCACGCAGAAGCGGCCCTTCGAAGGCGTGGCGTCCTCGTACGAGGTCAGCCCGCACCTGGCGGGCCTCGGGATGACGAACTGCGCGTCCTCGACGAACGAACCCGTCGTGAAGCGCCTGCCCACGTCGGTTTCGGGCGCGGCGGGGGTGGTGACGGCGGCCGCGCCGGTCGCGCGTACCTGTGAACGGCCGTGGAGCACCATCGCCAGCACCCCGCCCGTGACGACGAGCCCCGCGAGCACGGTCAGCGCCGGCAGCAGCCACCTGCGGGACCGTCTCGGCGCCTCCTGCTCAGGATCGGGCACCAGGGACGGCACGGTGGCGGCGGTCGTGCCGGTCTGAGGATGGGTGTCGTCCGCCCGCGCGCCGGAAAAGGGCGGTTCTGCGAGGACGGAGGTGGCCGGGACCAGGGTCTCCTGAACCGGAGCGCCGGGCGGGGAAGCCTCGGGGGAGGGCGCGGCTCCGGAGCCGCTGCTGGGGACGCTGTCGGCGGCCGCCGCGGTGACGGCGGCGGCGACGTTCGCGGGGGGCTCCCACGACTCGCTCAGCATCTCGGTGGCCACGAGCGTCGGAGGATCCGCCGGCGACACCGGCGAGGGCGCCGGTCCCGGCCGCGCGATGTCGCCGCCGACCAGCGCGATCAGCAGGTCCTGCGCGGAGGGCCTGCGCCGGGGATCGGGATCGGTGGCCAGCCGCACCAGACGGTCGAGCGGCGCGGGGAGGGTGCCCAGGTCGGGCCTGCCGGTCAGCACGCGGGACGCGAGGGTCATCATGTCGCCGCGCCCGTACGGATGCCGCCCGTTGCCGGCGTAGGCGACCAGGCACCCCCAGGCGAACACGTCGGCCGCGGGGGAGATCTCCTCGCCGCGCACCTGCTCGGGGGCCCACCAGCCAGGGCTGCCCAGCAGCTCGCCGGACTTCGTGACCCCCTGGGTCGCGTCCAGGGCGCGGGCGATGCCGAAGTCGATCACGCGGGGGCCCGACATCGAGAGGATCACGTTGGCGGGCTTGAGGTCGCGGTGTACCAGGCCCGCGACGTGGATGGCCGCCAGGGCCGCGGCCACGCCCAGCGCGACGCCGTGCAGCGTGCCGGCCTCCAGCGCGCCGTAGCGGGAGATCTGCGCCGACAGCGGGGTCCCCGCGATGTACTCGGTGACCATGTACGGCCGGCCGTCCGCGGCGTTGCCGTTGTCGAGCACCTGCGCCGTGCAGAACGACGCGACCCGGCGCGCGTTGGCCACTTCGGAATGGAACCGCACCGCGAAACCCTCGTCGACCGTGAACTCGGCCTTGACCACCTTGACGGCGACCGGTCTCCCGGTGGGGGCCTCGGCGAGGTACACCGTGCCCATGCCGCCCTGACCGAGCCGGCCGAGTAATCGGTACGGCCCGATCCGTGGTGGATCGAACGGTTGTAACGGTTCCGCACCGGCACGGTCCACTGACGACGCCTCCTCGCTTCCGGGCGCGGCCAAACTACCCATGCCCACTTTCCTCCTGCTTGAAGATCAGTTACGGCTGGTGGGGCGCTTGAGGCGATTTGCCGCCTTCCGCTGGAGACCATTCGGTGCGGGACACTGGGTGGATGGGGAGTTCAATTGTTAGCCTGCTCGGTCCAGTTGAAATACGTAATTTGGCGGACAAGCTCGACCTTCGTCCGACCAAGCGGCTCGGGCAGAACTTCGTCATCGACGGCGGCACCGTGCGGCGCATCGTCAGGGTGGCCGAGGTGTCCTCCGACGACGTGGTGATCGAGGTCGGGCCGGGGCTCGGGTCCCTCACTCTCGCACTTCTCCCCGAGGTCCGTGAGGTGATCGCGGTCGAGATCGACCCCGTCCTCGCCGGTCAGCTCCCGCTGACGGTCGCCGACCGCGCCCCCTCGCTGGCCGGCCGGCTGACGGTCGTCGAGGCCGACGCGATGCGCGTACGGCCTGAGCAGCTCGGCCGGGAGCCCACGGCCCTGGTGGCCAACCTGCCGTACAACGTGGCCGTGCCCGTCGTGCTCCACCTGCTGGAGGTGCTCCCCTCGCTGCGCCGGGGGCTGGTGATGGTCCAGTCGGAGGTGGCCGACCGCATGGCCGCGGGTCCCGGCTCCAAGGTGTACGGCGTGCCGTCCGTCAAGGCCGCCTGGTACGCCGACGTGCGCCGCGCCGGGCCGGTGGGCCGCACCGTCTTCTGGCCGGCGCCCAACGTCGACTCCGGGCTCGTCGCGATGTCGCGCCGGGAGCCGCCTGCGACCACCGCCTCCCGCGAGGAGGTCTTCGCGGTGGTCGACGCGGCGTTCGCCCAGCGCCGCAAGACCCTCCGCGCCGCGCTGGCCTCCTGGGCGGGCACGGCCGCGGCGGCGGAGACGGCGCTGCGGGCGGCGGGGGTCGATCCGTCGGAGCGCGGGGAGCAGCTCCGCGTCGAGGACTTCGCCAGGATCGCCGAGAGCCGCCCTTCTCCCAAGTAGCCGCGACCCGGCGGACGGTAGCCGCTACCCGGCGACGGCCGCGCCGAAGTCGGTCCCCTTCCCGGGGCCCGGGAACGGAGTGATCCTCCCGTCGCCGGGGCGGAGCATCCGGACGTCGCCGCCCGAGGCCGGGACGAGCGCGACCGCGCCGATCCGCGCCCGGTCGGGGACGCCGATGACCAGACGGCCGCCGCCCGCGCCGCTGACCGACCAGCCGAAGTGGTCGTAGGTCTGCGGCGTCTTCGCCCGGATCAGGCGCCCGGGCGGCCGGGGCGGGTCCTGACCGCCGCTCGTGCCGGCGAGACCGGGTTCCGCGAGGGGGATCACGTGGACCGCGCCCGTCTCCGGGCGCGTGCCGTCGCCGTCGAACGGCACTCCGACCACGAGGTCCCCTCCCGAGAACGCCAGCGAGAAGCCGAACGCGTCGTGCGGCTCGGAGACCTCCGCGACCCCGCCGGCCCCCTGCCACAGCGTCCCGGCGGGCTGTGGGTCCTGGCCAGGACGGCCCCGCCGCATGAGCTGGACGATCCCGGCGTCCCGCACGCCGAGCGGATCGGCGTGGGGGGCGCCGGCCGCGAGGAATCCCACGCCGTCCTTCTCCCCGTAGGCCAGGGAGTATCCGAACAGGTCGCCGGCCCGCGCCTGCTGGGTGAGCTCGGACAGGCTCCATCCCCTTCCGCGGTAGCCCGTCCCGGTCCCGGGGTCGTACAGGACCGTCACCGCTCCCGCGTCGGGAGTGGCCGTCGACCCGCTGCCGGTGTCCTCGTACGGGGCCCCGACGGCGAGGTCCGGAGCGGGCCCGCCGCCCAGCGCCCCGAGGGCGACCGACCATCCGAACAGGTCACCGGCCTCGCCGTCGCCAGGAACGCCGGGCGACTCCTGGGTGACGCGACGGGGCGCCTCGGGGGTGCGGCCGTCGGCGCCGCCGAATCGGTACAGGTAGACCGCGCCGGAGTCGGGGACGCCGTCCGCGTCCTCGTAGGGCGCGCCCACGGCGAGGGCGCCGGAGGACCCCGAGGACCCCGAGGACCCCGAGGACCCTGAGGACACGGCCAGCGACCAGCCGAAGTGCGCGCCGTTGCGCTGCTCGGGCGCCCGCAGCTCGACGCGGCCCGCGTTCGTACGGCCGAAGCCGGCGCCGCCCCAGTAGACGTAGACGTTGCCGGCCCCGGGAACCGAGGTGGCCCCGCCGCCGGAGCCCTCCGCGGCCGAGCCCGTCCAGTAGGGGTTGCCGACGACCAGGTCCAGGCAGCGGTCGCCGTCGATGTGGCCCGCGCGGACGACCCAGCCGCCCAGGCCGCCGCTGCCGTCGAAGGGCGTGCCGCGTACGGCGGGGAACCCCTCGCGGGTGCCGCGCAGGAAGAACAGGCGCCCCCCTCCCGTCCACGTGCCAGGAGGGTCGCCGAGCGGGTCACCAGCGACGACGTCGTCGAAGCCGTCGCCGTCGAAGTCGGCGGCACCGGCGTTCGCGCAGTCATCAGGGGCGCCGTACGCGGGGGCGGGGCCGAGGACGCCGAGCAGCAGGGCCAGCACGGGCAGGATCCGTCTCACACGCGTACCTCGATGCTCTCCCCGCCGCTGACGACCTGTCCGACGAGCGCGACGGCCACCCGTCCTTCGGGGACGGCGTACTCCCCGCCGAACGCGAGCACCTGGCCGGGCTGGATGTCGACGGCCCCGCCCCGGGGCACCGGGCCCGCGCCGGCGGGCAGGCGGTCGTCGGCGCGCAGGACGCGGGCGACCTTGTGCCGCCGGGCCTGGTCGTCCACGAGGTCGAGGAAGCCGGCGAGCTTGATCGTCGTCCCTCCCATGTTGAGGACGAACCAGGAGGCGCGGCACGACCACGGCTCCGCGCCGCGCCCACCGTTCGCGCCGGGCGGCCCGCCGCAGTCGGGAGCCTCGGGGACGACGATCTGCAGGCCCTGGTCGCCGACGAGGATCCGCCGCCCGACGTCGTCCGCGCGGATGGGGGTGTCCGCCTCTCCCGTCCAGGTCGCCTCGCCCGTGGCCGTACGGTCCCACCGGGCCACCACGACGGCGCCGGTCACGGCCAGCGCGGCGGCCAGCGCGGCGAACGCCCACGCCCTCCGCCTCCCGCGAGGACCGCTTGGACCGCTTGGACCGCGCTTCCCGCGTAGACCGTGCGGGAGCTTACCGGGGGCGGCCTCCGGACGGGCGCGCAGGTTGTCCGGGGGCTCCCACATCGCCTCCAGCACGCGCGTCGAGGGGCCGTCCGAGTCGGTGCCGCCGGCGATGAGGGCGAGCAGGAGTTCCTGCGCCGTCGGACGGGCGGCCGGGTCGCGGTCCAGGGCGCGCGGGACCAGACGGTCGAGCGGCGCGGGCAGGCCGCGCAGGTCGGGCTCCTCGTGCAGGACGCGGTAGGCCACCGTCATCGGGTCGCCTCCGCCGAAGGGATGACGCCCGCTGCTCGCGTAGGCGACCAGGCATGCCCAGGCGTAGACGTCCGTCGCCGGGGTGACCGGCCGCCCGTCGATCTGCTCGGGAGCCCACCATCCGGGCGTGCCGACGACCTCCCCGGTCAGGGTGGGGCCGGTGAGGCCGTCCAGCGCGCGGGCGATGCCGAAGTCGATCACACGCGGCCCGGTCGTCGAGAGGATCACGTTGCCGGGCTTGAGGTCGCGGTGCACCAGCCCCGCCGCGTGGATCGCCGCGAGCGCGGCGCAGACGCCGAAGGCCAGGCCGACCAGCGGGGACTCCTCCAGCGGGCCGTACTCGGCTATCTGCGCCGACAGGGGGGTGCCGGCGATGTAGTCGGTGGCCATGTACGGGCGCCCGTCCTCGGCCACGCCGTCGTCGAGGACCCTGGCCGTGCAGAACGACGCCACCTTGCGCGCGCTGGCGACCTCCGAGCGGAACCGCGCCGCGAACCCGGCGTCCTCGGTGAACTGCCGCTTCACGACCTTGACCGCCACCTGCCGCCCCGTGGCCGACGTGCCCAGGTAGACCGTGCCCATGCCGCCCTCGCCGAGCCGTCCGGTCAGCGTGTACGGCCCGATCTCGGCGGGATCGTCCTTTCCCAGAGGGGAGGCGATGTTCTGGCCGTCGATCGATGCTCTCCTTCACCGTCACCCCGAATCCCCCAAACGGTCACCGTACAGACATTCGATCCGCCTTGTCCGAGCGTTCGTCCGAGCATTCGGGACATGTCGTTCATGGTTGAGGGGTCGTTCGCCGGATCGGGCGGGCCGGAGCATTACGATCGGGTTCCGTGACTTCCGTGACCGTCCGCGTGCCCGCCAAGGTCAACCTCCAGCTCTCCGTGGGCCCGCCGCGCGACGACGGCTACCACGACCTGGTGAACGTCTTCCACGCCGTCTCCCTGTTCGACGAGGTCACGGCCTCGGACGACCTGTCGGTGCTGCCCGGTGACCTGGTCGGGGGCGTCGTCTCCGAGCAGGTCACGATCATGGTGGGCGTCGAGGGCGAGTCCGCCGACCAGGTGCCCGTCGACGCGAGCAACCTCGCGGTGAAGGCCGCGTTCGCCCTCGCCGAGCGCGCGGGACGGCCGGTGAGCGCCCGCCTGCTGATCCGCAAGGCCATTCCTGTCGCGGGCGGCATGGCCGGGGGCAGCGCCGACGCCGCCGCCGCGCTGGTGGCCTGCGATGAGCTCTGGGGGCTCGGCCTGCCCAGGCAGGAGCTCATGGAGATCGCCGCCGGCCTCGGGAGCGACGTGCCCTTCGCCCTGCTCGGCGACACCGCCGTGGGCACCGGCCGGGGCGAGATGCTGGTGCCCGCCCCGGTCACCGGCCGCTTCCACTGGGTCTTCGCACTCGCGGAGGGCGGCCTGTCGACCGCCCGGGTGTACGCCGAGTGCGACCGGCTGCGCGAGGCCACGGGGGAGCAGGTCGCGTGGCCCCAGGCCGACGAGGGCCTCATGGAGGCGCTGAGCGCGGGAGACGCCGAGACGCTCGGCAAGACGCTCTCGAACGACCTTCAGCCCGCCGCGCTGATGCTGTGCCGCCCGCTCGCGCGCACCCTCGAAGCGGGCCGGGAGCACGGCGCCCTGGGCGCGCTGGTCTCCGGATCGGGCCCCACCTGCGCCTTTCTCGCCGAGTCCGACACCCATGCCGCGAGTCTGGCGATGGCCATGGAGGTCGCGGGCGTCTGCCGCTCGGCCGTCACGGCCTTCGGCCCGGTCCCCGGTGCCACGATCGTGCGCCCCCTGCCCTGACTCGCGCGTGGCACGGCGCGCATGGGCTGCCGATAGGCTTGAGAGGCGATGAATCTGGTAAACCTCGAATCGGTCTCCCATGCCTACGGGCCGAAGCCACTGCTCGGTGACGTCTCCCTCGGCATCGAGGCGGGCGACCGCGTCGGCGTCGTCGGGCGCAACGGCGACGGCAAGACCACCCTCATCTCCGTGATCTCCGGCACGGTCAAGCCCCATGGCGGCCGGGTGACGCACACCCGCGGCCTGCGCATCGGGTTCCTGTCCCAGCGCGACGACCTCGACGCGGCGCACACCGTGCGGCAGGTCGTGCTCGGCGACCGCGCCGAGCACGAGTGGGCCGGTGACCAGGGGGTCAGAGAGATCCTGGCCAACCTTCTCGGCGACATCGAGCTGTCGGCCAAGGTCGGCGAGCTCTCCGGCGGCGAGCGGCGGCGCACCGCCCTCGCGCGCATCCTGATCGAGGAGCACGACCTGG
The DNA here is from genome assembly GCF_043197795.1 of Sphaerisporangium sp. NPDC049003. NCBI lineage: Bacteria > Bacillati > Actinomycetota > Actinomycetes > Streptosporangiales > Streptosporangiaceae > Sphaerisporangium > Sphaerisporangium sp. NPDC049003. The sequence goes on along the minus strand of NZ_JBICTU010000018.1, from coordinate 182,516 downwards.
TCATCCTCGACGAGCCGACCAACCACCTCGACATCGAGGCCATCGCGTGGCTGGCGGGCCACCTCTCGGCCCGCAGGTCCGCACTGCTCGTCGTCACCCACGACCGGTGGTTCCTCGACGCGGTGTCCACGCGCACGTGGGAGGTCGTCGACGGCACCGTCCAGCGCTACGACGGCGGCTACGCGGCGTACGTCCTGGCGAAGGCCGAGCGGGCGCGCGTCGCCCAGGCCACCGAGGAGCGCCGCCAGAACCTCATGCGCAAGGAGATCGCCTGGCTGCGCCGCGGCCCGCCCGCGCGCACGTCCAAGCCCAAGTTCCGCATCGAGGCGGCCCAGGCGCTGATCGCCGACGAGCCCCCCGCGCGCAACACCGTCGAGCTGGTGAAGTTCGCCTCCGCCCGCCTCGGCAAGACCGTCTACGACCTCGGCGACGTCACCCTGCACGCCGGTGGCCCCGGCCAGGGTCCGCTCGTGCTCGACCGGTGCACCTGGCAGTTCGGCCCCGGCGAACGCGTCGGGCTGATCGGGGTGAACGGCTCGGGCAAGTCGTCGGTGCTGCGGCTGCTCGCCGACTCGGTGAAGCCCGACTCCGGCACGGTCGTCAGGGGCAAGACGGTGCGGCTGGCGCACCTGTCGCAGGAGCTGGCCGAGCTCGACCCCGGCCGGCGCGTGCTGGAGACCGTCGAGGAGATCCGCAAGTTCATCCAGGTCGGCAAGCGCGAGTGGACCGCCTCACAGCTGCTTGAGCGGCTCGGCTTCCGCGGCGACGCCCAATGGAAGGTCGTCGGCGACCTGTCGGGCGGCGAGCGGCGGCGGCTGCAACTGCTCCGGCTGCTCATGGACGACCCGAACGTGCTGCTGCTCGACGAGCCCACCAACGATCTCGACATCGAGACCCTCAACGAGCTGGAGGACCTGCTCGACGCCTGGCCGGGCACGCTGATCCTCGTCAGCCACGACCGCTACTTCCTTGAGCGGGTGACCGACCGGTGCGTGGCCCTGCTGGGCGACGGGAGCCTGTCGCTGCTGCCCGGAGGCGTCGACGAGTATCTCCAGCGCCGCTCGACGGGTGCCGCCCTCACCGCGCGTGCCGGTTCCTCCACGCCTGGCACGGCTCCCGCCGCCGAGGCGCGCGAGGCCGCTCCCTCGGGGCCGTCCGCCAAGGAGCTGCGCGAGTCCCAGAAGGAGCTGTCCAGGCTCGAACGCCAGCTCGACAAGATCAGCGGGCGCGAGGCCACGCTGCACGCCGCCATGGCCGACGCGGCCTCCGACTACGGCCGGCTGGCCTCCCTCGACGCCGAGCTGAAGGACCTGAAGGCGCAGAAGGAGTCCATCGAGCTCGAATGGATGGAGCTCGCCGAGAAGCTCGGCGAGTGACCCTCCGCAGGGGTCAGGTGCCGTTCCCCGCGGAGTCGAAGGGCACCAGGATGGTGCGGAGCAGCCCGGCCAGCGTCCGCTGGTCGCCCGGGTCGATGCCCGCCAGCAGGGCGCGCTCGCGCCGGAGCAGGTCGGCGAAGGCCTCGTCGACGCGCTCCCGTCCAAGCTCGGTGAGCGACACCAGCACGCCGCGCCTGTCCTCCGGATCGGGGCGCCTGCGCACCAGCCGGGCGGCGGCGAGCCGGTCGATGCGGTTGGTCATCGTGCCCGAGGTGACCAGGGTGGCCCGCAGCAGGGCGCCGGGGCTCAGCTCGTACGGCTCACCGGAGCGGCGCAGCGTGGTGAGCACGTCGAATTCCCAGGGCTCCAGGCCGTGCTCGGCGAAGGACGCCCGGCGGGCGCGGTCGAGGTGCCGCGCGAGGCGGGACACCCGGCTCAGCACCTGGAGAGGCGACACGTCGAGGTCGGGACGCTCCTGCCCCCAGGACATGACGAGCTGATCCACCTCGTCCCGCAGGGAGTCTTCGGCGGCCCCATCGCTTCGGCGCGTCGTCATGCGGCCGAGTCTATCTCTCTTGACATCGAGACATCTCACCTTATAAGACTTATCTTGATGTCAAGAGATATTTGGGACCCCACGGTCTACGGCCGGTACGCCGACGAGCGTGCCCGCCCCTTCTTCGAGCTGGTCGGACGCGTGCGCGCCGACAGTCCCGGCCTGGTCGTCGACCTCGGCTGCGGGACGGGCGAGCTCACCGCCGAGCTCGCCCGCCGCTGGCCGGACGCCTCCGTCCACGGCGTCGACTCCTCGCCCGCGATGATCGCCAAGGCGCCGGAAGGGCCTGCCTTCAGCGTGGTCGACGTGCGTGCCTGGCGTCCCGAGCGGCCCGTCGACGTGATCGTCTCCAACGCCCTGTTGCAGTGGGTGCCCGAGCACCGTGAGCTGCTTCCGCGCTGGGCTCGGGAGCTCGCCCCCGGAGGGTGGCTGGCCTTCCAGGTGCCGGGCAACTTCGACGCCCCGAGCCACAAGATCGTCAGACGGCTCTGCCGCACGGCCGCCTGGGAGGACGAGCTGGGCGACCTGATGCGCCAGGACCCCGTGGACGGCCCCGAGGGCTATCTGGCGCTGCTCGCCGGGGCCGGCTGCGAGGTCGACGCCTGGGAGACCACCTACGTCCACCTGCTCCAGGGTGAGGACGCCGTGCTCAACTGGATCATGGGCACGGCGCTGCGGCCGATGCTCGACCGTCTCGGGCCCGGCGACAGGCGCGAGGCGTTCCTGGCCGACTGCGCGCGGGAACTGCGCGAGGCATACCCGCGCGAGCCGTACGGCACGGCCTTCCCGTTCCGTCGCGTCTTCGTGGTGGCGCGCTCACCGCGATGATCGTCGTGCCGCGCGGGGCTCACTTGAGCACGCGCAGCCAGAGGTTGGTGGCACCCGGCGAGTGGGTCAGGCTGACGCGTTCGAGCTTGATGTTGGTCCCGCCTGGGTGGTCGAACAGCCGGACGCCGTCGCCGAGCAGGACCGGCGCGATGAGCACGAGGATCTCGTCGAGCACGCCCGCTTCGAGGCACTGCCGGGCGACGTCGGCCCCGAGGATGTTGACGTACTTGCCGCCCGCGGCGGCCTTGGCCGCGGCGACGCCGCTGTGGAGGTCGCCGACGAAGGTGACGTCCGGCGGCGAGACGTCCGGGGCGTGATGGGTGAGGACGAACTGCGGTCCTTCCCACCCTCCGCCGAACGGCTTGCCTTCCTTGTCGGTGCCCCTGTGGGGGTCGTCGCCGCCGAAGGTGCGGTTGCCGACCAGAAGGGCCCCGATCCGCTCGATGACCTCGCCCACCAGCGGGTTGGGCCCGAGATGCTCGGTGAGCCAGGACATGTCGCCACCTGGGCCCGCGATGAAGCCGTCCAGCGACATGGTGACCGAATAGAGCAACTTACCCACGATCTGACCTCCATCGAGGAGTGGATCTTCCTTCGTCCGCCCGCCACGACCTCTGGTGCATCTCAAAGTGACATTATGGTCGAAAGTCGGCTAGCTGCGGGGTACGCATGGCGATCGAGATCGAAGACAAGTTCGATGTTCCGCCGGAGTTCGAGACTCCCGAGTTCACCGGCGTTCCCGGGTGCGCGGAAGCGGTCGACCTGGTGAGCCACCGGCTGACCGCCCTCTACTTCGACACGCCCGACCTGCGGCTCGCCGCCCGGGGGATCACGCTGCGCAGGCGGCGTGGCGGCGAGGACGCCGGCTGGCATCTCAAGCTGCCGAAGGCCAAGGGTGTGCGCGACGAGATCGCCCGGCCGCTGACCAGGAGCGCCAAGATAGTTCCCCCGGAGCTGGCCGACCTGGTCCAGGCGTACACCAGGGGAGAGCCGCTCGTCCCGGTCGCCGAGCTGGAGACCCTCCGCAAGGTGACCAGCCTGCGCGACGCCGGGGGACGGCCGCTGCTGGAGGTCGCGGACGACCACGTCAAGGGCACGGTGTTCGGCGCTGTGTTCGGCGAGGACCGGCACGTGGACCGCTGGCGCGAGGTCGAGGCCGAGCTCGTCGGCGGGGACGCCGACGTGCTGAAGCGGGTCGGCAAGATCCTGCGCAGGGCCGGCGCCACCCCGGCCGGCTCGGCGAACAAGCTCGCCCGCCTTCTCGGCCCCCGCCTCCCGGTCACGGCGCTCCCCGAGGCCGACGACGGTACGGCCGGACGGGTCGTGGTCGGCTACCTGAAGTCCCAGGTGGCCGCGCTGGTCGCCCAGGATCCGCAGGTGCGCAGGGCGGGCCCCGACGCCGTGCACCAGATGCGGGTGGCGAGCCGCCGCCTGCGCAGCGCGCTGAAGTCCTTCTCCGGAGTGGTCGCCGAGACCTCCGGCCTGCAGGACGAGCTGCGGTGGATCGCGAACGTCCTCGGCGAGGCGCGCGACCTGGAGGTCATCCGCGAGCGGTTCGCCGGGCACCTGGACACGCTCGACCCCGGTCTGGTCGTCGGCCGGATCCGCACCCGCCTCGGCGACGACCTCGCCGGCCGCGAGCGGGAGGCGCTCGCGCGCGTCACCGAGGTGATGAGCGGGGAGCGCTACTTCGCCCTGCTCGACAGGCTCGACACGCTGGTCGCGAACCCGCCGCTCACCCCGCTCGCCATCAAGGACGCGGGCAGGACGCTCTCCAAGGTCGCCGCCAAGAGCTGGAAGCGCGTCGTCGGCAAGTACGACAGGGCCCAGGCCATCGAGGACGCCGAGCAGCGCGAGATCGCCATGCACGACGTGCGCAAGGCGGCCAAGCGCGCCCGCTACACCGCGGACGCGCTGACGCCCCTGCTGGGAGACCCGGCGTCCGTGCTGGCGAAGCGGGCGAAGGCCGTGCAGGAGGTGCTGGGGCTGTACCAGGACGGCATCGTCGCCCAGCAGATCCTGCTGGAGGAGGCCCAGCGGGCGCGGGAGGCGGGCGAGGACACCTTCACCTACGGCCTGCTCCTCGGCATCGAACGCGCCGACGCCGAGCGCTCCCACTCGGAGTTCCCCGCCGTCTGGGCCGGCGTCACCGGACCGGGCAAGTCCTGAAAGGACGGGCCTGAGAGGACCGTCCTGAGAGGACCGTCCTGAGAGGACCGTCACGAGGGGACCGTCACGAGGGGACGGGCCTCCGGCTTCTCGCGTCAGGTGAGGTAGCGCTCGACGGCCACGACGCGCCCGCCCGTGTGGTGCAGGACCGCGATCGCGCCCTTGCGGAGGTGGGTGTCCTCCGCGTGGCCGTCGAAGCGGTGCTCGCACATGCCGGTGATCAGCTCGGGCAGCACCTTGCCGTGGCCGCACACCGCCGTCGGCCTGCCCTCGTCCAGGATGGACAGCACGAGCGACAGCGACAGCGAGGTGTCGTACTCGGTCTCGGTCAGCAGCCGCTCCGTGCGGATCTTGAGGACCTCCCTGGCGGCGTACGGCAGGAGCGTCTGCACGCACCGCCTGCTCGGGGAACTGACCAGCGACGCCGGCCGGTAGCCGTACAGGATGTCGGCGATGGTCCTGGCCTGCGCCTCGCCCGCCTCGTCCAGGGGGCGCAGGTCGTCGTCGCCGGTCCAGTCCTGGCGCGTGCCCGCGTACGCGTGCCTGGCCACGACGAACGGCGTCGTCGCAAGGGGCGCCGCGCCGAACGCCCGCAGCAGCCCGGCGTCCCACTCGTACGTCAGCCGGGCGCGCGCCTCCTCGACGGGAAGCCACACCAGCGCGTCCACCTCGTCGGAAGGCTCCTGGGCCACCTCCTCGATGGCCCGCGCCACCCAGTAGTCGACCCGCTTGAGCCGGCCGCCCTTCATGTAGTGGACGGGGGGCAGGTGGCGGCCGAGCGCGACGCTGAGCCCGGTCTCCTCGGCCACCTCGCGCAGGGCGCCCGCGATCACGTGCTCGCCGGGCTTCAGCTTGCCCTTCGGGAAGGACCAGTCGTCGTACTTCGGGCGGTGGACCACGGCGACCTCGGGATCGCGGCTGTCGCCCCGCCACACGACCGCCCCGCCGGCGCGGATGAGGTCGGTCGGATGCTCAATGCATTCAGTCATCGATGGACCTCCACCGGCGGGTTCCGACTAGATGGGACTGGAGGTCGAGCAGGGGCTCGCCGTTCTCGCCGAGGTGGTGGCGCACCCACGTGCCGTCGCCGTTGAGCCACCAACTGCTGGTGGTGTCGGCCATGGACAGGTCGAGGAGCTCTGAGAGGTACGCGCGATGCTGCGCGCTGCTGACCTTCACCAGCGACTCCACCCGGCGCTCGATGTTGCGGCGCATCAGGTCGGCGCTCCCGATCCAGATCTCCGGCCGGCGTCCGCCGCCGAACTCGTAGATCCGCGAGTGTTCGAGGAACCGTCCAAGGATGCTCCTGACCCTGATGTTCTCCGACAGACCCGGAATGCCCGGCCGGAGCGTGCACACGCCTCTCACCACGAGGTCGACGGGCACGCCGGCCTTCGACGCCGCGTACAGGGCGTCGATCAGCGGCTCGTCCACCAGCGAGTTGGTCTTGACCCGGATCCGGGCGGGGCGGCCGGCCACGTGGTGGGCGATCTCCCTCTCGATCCGGGTCAGCAGCCCGCCGCGCATGGAGTGCGGGGCGACCAGCAGCCGCCGGTAGGCCGAGTGGTGGGAGTAGCCGGTCAGGTGGATGAACAGGTCGGTGAGGTCCTCGCCCACCAGCGGGTCGGCCGTGAGCAGGCCGAAGTCCTCGTACTGCCGGGCGGTCTTGGGGTTGTAGTTGCCCGTGCCGATGTGGCAGTACTGGCGCAGCTCGCCGGAGGGCTCCTGCCGTACGACCAGTGCCAGCTTGGCGTGGGTCTTCAGGCCCAGCACGCCGTAGACCACATGGCAGCCGGCGCGCTCAAGCTTGCGCGCCCAGGTGATGTTGGCGTGCTCGTCGAACCTCGCCTTGATCTCCACCACGACCACGACCTGCTTGCCGGCCTCCGCGGCGTCGATCAGCGCGTCCACGATGGGCGAGTCGCCGCTGGTGCGGTAGAGCGTCTGCTTGATCGCCAGCACGTTCGGGTCGGCCGCCGCCTGCTCGATGAACCGCTGCACGCTCGTCGAGAACGAGTCGTACGGGTGGTGGACCAGGATGTCGCGCTCCCGCAGGACCGAGAAGATGTCGTCCTCGGCGTGGACGGCCTCCGCAGGGACGAACGGCGTGAAGTTCAGCTCTCCCCGGTCGAGGTCGGCGATCGCGTGCAGGCCCGTCAGGTCGAGCGGGCCGGGCAGCCGGTAGATCTCGTGGTCCGAGACGTCCAGCTCGTCGACGAGGAGGTCCAGGACCGCCTGGCTGATCGTGTCCTCCACCTCCAGCCGTACGGGCGGCCCGAACCGCCGCATCAGGAGCTCCTTCTCCAGCGCCTGCATGAGGTTCTCGGTGACGTCCTCGTCCACGTCGAGATCCTCGTTGCGGGTCACCCGGAAGACGTGGTGCTCGACCACCTCCATGCCCTTGAAGAGCTGGCCGAGGTGGGCGGCGATCACGTCCTCCAGCGGGACGAAGCGTTCCCTGGAGGCGGAGACGAAACGTGGAAGCTGTGAGGGGACCTTGACGCGCGCGAAAACGGTGTGCCCGGTGCTCGGGTTGCGCACCGTGACCGCGAGGTTGAGTGAGAGGCCCGAAATGTACGGGAATGGGTGGGCGGGGTCCACGGCGAGCGGGGTCAGCACCGGCCTCACCCGCTCGCGGAACAGCTTGCGCATCGCCGTGCGCTCGTCCCTGTCGAGGTCGTCCCAGCGCACGACCTCGATCCCCACGTTCGCGAGCTGAGGGCAGACCTGCTTGTGGTAGGCGGCCGCGTGGCGCTGCGCGAGGTCGTCGGCGATGGCGGCGATCCTGGCCAGCTCCTCGCGCGGCTTGAGCCCGCTCTTCGTGCGAAGCAGCAGGCCGGTCGCCATCCGGCGTTTCAGCCCCGCGACGCGTACCCGGAAGAACTCGTCGAGGTTGCTGGCGAAGATGGAGAGGAAGCGCACCCGTTCCAGCAGCGGCACGGAAGAATCTTCGGCAAGCTCCAGGACCCGTTCGTTGAAGTGGAGCCAGCTCTCCTCACGATTGAGGAAGCGCTCTTGGGAAAGAGGCAGGTCATCGTGTCCTTCAGGGGTCGGTGGCACGATCTCGGCGGACATATGTCCAAAATGCCCTACTTAATTGAACGGCACGTTAACTTTTTAGCAACGACGGTTTTACTTACCCGGATGCCGGGTCCCCGTCCTGCCGCCGTCCCCCGCCCTGCGCCTGTTCCGCGCCCTGCTCCCCGCCCGCCGCGAGCTCGGCACGTTCCACCAGGGGGACGCGCTCCACCAGATCGACGCGCTCGACCAGCTCCACCCGCTCGGCGCTCCCGGAGGCGAGCCGGGCCCGCCGCTCGGCCTCCCGTTCGGCCTGCTTGGCCTTCTGCTCCAGCAGCTTGAGCTCCTGCGCGCGGATCTTCTCCTGTTCGCGGCGCTCCTGGGTCAGCAGCCTCTCGTGCTCGCGCTGCTCGCGTGCCCGGATCTTCTCCTGCTCGCGGAGGATCTTCTCCTGCTCACGCTGCTCGCGCGCGCGGATCTTCTCCTGCTCCTTGAGCTCCTTCTCGCGGGCCTTCTCCTGCTCCTTCAGCTCCTTCTCGCGAGCCTTCTCCAGCTCTTTGAGCTCCTTCTCGGAGGGCCGGGTCAGGCTCCGGAGCTCGATGACGGGAGGAACCTCAAGCCGGCCGCCGCGCGTGGAAGCGGCGGTGAGGCCGGGACGCGGCTCCAGCCCCGTGAGACCGTTCCAGGCGAGGTTGACCAGATGGGCGGCCACTTCCTCGCGGTCGGGCTTGCGGGCGTCGAGCCACCACTGGCCGGTGAGGGCCACCATGCCGACGAGCATCTGCGCGTACATCGGCGCGAGCGTGGGCGCGTACCCCCGCTCGGCGAACTGGTCGGCGAGAACGTCCTCGACCTGGCTGGCGATGTCGTTGATGAGGCTCGCGAACGTGCCGGTGCCCGAGGCGGCGTGGGAGTCGCGCACCAGGATGCGGAAGCCCTCGCTGGACTCCTCGACGTACTGGAGCAGGGCAAGGGCGGCGCGTTCGAGGCGGATCCTCGGGTGGCCGGCGTTCAGGGCGACGCCCACCAGGCTGAGCAGCCGCTGCATCTCTCTGTCGACGACGACGGCGTAGATGCCCTCCTTGCCGCCGAAGTGTTCGTAGACGACCGGCTTGGAGACCTTCGCGCTGGCGGCGATCTCCTCGATGGAGGTGCCGTCGAACCCCTTCTCGGCGAACAGGGTGCGGCTGACGCGGATCAGTTGTTCCCTGCGCTCCTTACCGGTCATGCGTACGCGCGATCGCGGTTCGGTCATGGGTCTAATAATGGCTGGCCCGGTGGGCCCGGCAACCGCCAACGTCCCAGTTTGCCCGGATATATCGTGATTTGAAGGGTCGGACGCGGCGGAAAAGGGGGTTCGGGCCGCCGACCGGCGGCCCGACATAGGGGCTGAATCACCCAAGCCGCTTCGCCGCCAGACGCTCAGGGGTCGGCCACCTGACGTCGGTCGCCCAGCCGGCCTGCTCGCACCAGCGGATCACGCGGGCGCTCGGGTCGAGTTGGCCCTTGAGCGCGCCGTGACGGGCGGAGGTCGGGTCGCAGTGGTGCAGGTTGTGCCACGACTCGCCGAAGGACGGGATGGCCAGCCACCACACGTTGCGGGACTTGTCGCGAACCTCGAAGGTCTCGTCGCCGAACACGTGGCAGACCGAGTTGATCGACCAGGTGACGTGGTGGAGCAGGGCGATGCGCACCAGGCTGCCCCAGAAGAACGCGGTCAGGGCGCCGGTGAACGACCAGGTCACGAGGCCGCCGATGACGGCGGGCAGCACCAGGGACGCGAAGACCAGCCACGGGAACGCGCGGTGGATGCGGGCGACGTCCTTGTCGTTCATCAGGTCCTTGGCGAAGCGCTCCTGGTTCGTGCGCTCGGAGGAGAACATCCAGCCGATGTGCGCGAACAGCAGGCCCTTGGTCAGCGCCTTCCAGTCGTTGCCGAAGCGCCACGGCGAGTGCGGGTCGCCCTCCTTGTCGGAGTACTTGTGGTGGCGGCGGTGGGTGGCGACCCAGTCGATGACGCCCATCTCCAGTGACATGCTGCCGGCGATGGCGAGCACGATCTTGAGGGGCCTGTTCGCCTTGAAGGACCCGTGCGTGAAGTAGCGGTGAAGTCCGACGGTGACGCCGAGCCCGGTGAACACGTAGAAGAACGCGCTGATCGCGACGTCGCTCCAGCCGAGGAAGTGTCCCCAGGCCATGGGCACGGCGGCGAGCAGCGCCAGGAACGGGACCGTCACGAAGACGACCAGCAGGACGCGTTCGAAGTTGCTCTTGGGCTCGGGTTCGAGATCGGGCCGCGGGGGTGGCGGCGGCGTCGAACGGTCTACGACGACGGTCATGGGCTACCTCACGTGATTCTCGACGAAGTACTGACGATCTGTAGCTACGTAACCGTAACCTACGCCATCGTAAGTTAGGAATCCCTAAGCTCGGAATGTGGAGAAGATGACGCTTCGGGCGTCATCCGGTGGCGGATCCACGCCTTGCGCATACATGCCCGTATCTGTTAGAGGAACGCGCGCGGCAGGCCAAAAGGGGGGCCTGGATGTCCCAAGGATGCGTGCCCGTCCCACGGCGCGCCCGCGCCGTGACCGGCGCCCCACGAGGTTGGGGGAAATGCGTTGAGCGCCGAGAGGCTCTGATGGGTATCCTTGTCACCGCGGTTTGGGAAGGTCTCGAATCGATCCGGCGTGGGGTAATTGGCAGCCCACCTGCCTTTGGAGCAGGGTTGTCCTGGTTCGAGTCCAGGCGCCGGAACTCTTCCCGCACAAGTCAAGCGCGGACCCTGCCAGAAGGCGTCCGGCCCCTTCGCCGAGGGGGCTGGATCGCTCCGGGGAGGCGGCGGGTATTCTCACGGTGTCGGGCGGATGGCCGTGCGGTGCCTGGGTGATGGCCGTACGTCGTACCCGTACTGACATGTCTCAGCCGCGACGCCGAGGGAGCCTCAGTCCGTGAGTGTGCCGCGCCCGGCAGCCGTCATCGTCCTCGCAGCCGGCGAGGGAACCCGGATGAAGTCCAGCAAGCCCAAAGTCCTCCACGAGCTATGCGGTCGCGCCCTTGTCGACCACATGCTCACCGCCGCCAGAGGCCTCGCGCCCGAGCGCCTGATCGTCGTGCTCGGCCACGCGCGTGAACAGGTCCAGGCCTACCTCGCCACGACCGGCCCGGACGCCCACGCGGTCGTCCAGACCGAGCAGAACGGCACGGGCCACGCGGTCCGCACCGTCCTTGAGTCGGTCGGCACGATCAACGGCACGATCCTCGTGACCTACGGCGACACACCGCTGTTGCGCACCGAGACCCTGGCCGAGCTGCTCGCCACCCACGGGGCCGAGGGCAACGCCGTCACCGTGCTCACCGCCGAGGTGCCCGACCCCACCGGGTACGGCCGCATCATCCGCGACACCACAGGTGCCGTTCTCGCGATCGTCGAGGACAAGGACGCCTCGCCCGAACAGCGGGTGATCAAGGAGATGAACTCCGGCGTCTACGCCTTCGACGGCCTGCTGCTGGCGGACGCCGTGAAACGGGTCTCCACGGCCAACTCCCAGGGTGAGGAGTACCTCACCGACGTGCTCTCGATCCTGCGGGAGGACGGCCACCGGGTGGGCGCGTACGTCGCCGGCGACCACGTCGAGGTCGAGGGCGTCAACGACCGCGTGCAGCTCGCCTTCGCCCGCACGGTCCTCAACACCCGCGTCCTCGAAGCCCACATGCGCGCAGGGGTCACGATCGTCGACCCCGCGACCACCTGGGTCGACGTCGAGGTGACCATCGAGCCCGACGTGGTGGTCCAGCCGGGCACCCAGCTGCGCGGACGTACCGCCATCGCCTCCGAGGCGGTGGTCGGGCCCGCGACGACCCTCACCGACACGGTGGTGGGCGCGGGGGCCGTGGTGCGCAACTCCGTCTGCGAGGGGGCCGAGATCGGCGACGGGGCCACTGTGGGCCCGTTCGCCTACCTCAGGCCCGGCACCGTGCTCGGCCGCGGCGCCAAGGCCGGCACGTACGTCGAGATGAAGAACGCCCGCGTCGGCGAGGGCTCCAAGGTGCCGCACCTCACCTATGTGGGCGACGCGACCATCGGCGAGGGCACCAACATCGGCGCCGCGAGCGTGTTCGTCAACTACGACGGCGTCGAGAAGCACCACACGACCGTCGGCGACCACGTCCGCGTCGGCAGCGACAACATGCTGGTCGCTCCGATCACGATCGGAGACGGCGCCTACACGGCCGCCGGCTCGGTCATCACCAACGACGTTCCTCCGGGGGCGATGGCGGTGGGCCGGGCGCACCAGCGCAACATCGAAGGGTGGGTCGCGCGCAGGCGCGCGGGCACGGCTTCGGCGGAGGCCGCGCTGCGCGCGACGGCCCAGGCCGATGAGGCGGAACAGGACGACCCGGTCACGCAGTCCGGGGAACAACAGCGGGGGAGCACCAAATGAACGAGCACGCTGAGCCTGCCGAGAGGCACGGCGGTGCTTTCGCGGACGCGTCGGGCCACGCGCCCGGCGAGGAGGGAAGCATGACCGGCAAGAAGACCACCGGCGAGAAGCACCTGATGTTCTTCTCCGGCCGGGCCTATCCCGAGCTCGCCGACGAGGTGGCGCAGCACCTCGGCATCGACATCACTCCCACCAGGCTGCACGACTTCGCCAACGGTGAGATCTACGCCCGCTACCTCGAATCCGTACGGGGCAGCGACGCGTTCGTCATGCAGAGCCACACCGAGCCGATCAACAAGTGGATCATGGAACAGCTGATCATGGTGGACGCCCTGAAGCGGGCGTCGGCCAAGCGGATCACCGTGGTCCTGCCGTTCTTCGGCTACTCCCGTCAGGACAAGAAGGGCCGTGGCCGCGAGCCGATCACGGCGCGGCTGATGGCCGACCTGTTCAAGACCGCGGGCGCCGACCGGCTGATGTCGGTCGACCTGCACACCCCGCAGATCCAGGGCTTCTTCGACGGGCCTGTGGACCACCTGTTCGCCCTGCCGGTGCTCCACCGCTACCTCAGCGGCAAGCTCGACGCGGCGAACACCACGATCGTGTCGCCGGACACCGGTCGTGTGCGCCTCGCGGAGCGCTGGGCCGACCAGCTCGGCACCGCGGTCGCGTTCATCCACAAGCGCCGCGACCTCGACGTGGCGAACCAGGTCAAGGTGCACGAGGTGGTCGGCCAGGTCAGGGGCCGCACATGTGTGCTGATCGACGACATGATCGACACCGGCGGCTCGATCTGCAAGGCGGCCGACGCCCTGTACGAGCAGGGGGCGACGAACATCATCGTGGCCGCCACCCACGCGATCTTCTCCGACCCGGCCGTCGACCGCCTGAAGAACTCCCGCATCTCCGAGGTGGTCGTGACCAACACGCTGCCCATCCCCGAGGAGAAGCGCTTTGACAAGCTGACCGTGCTGTCGATCGCCCCGCTGATCGCCCGCGCCATCAGCGAGGTCTTCAACGACGGCTCCGTGACCAGCCTCTTCGAGGGCGACAGCTGACCTCACCGTCGCCGTACGGCCCCCGGCCAGATGGCCCGCCGGGGGCCGTACGGCTTCGACGCGGCTCTCTCTCGCCCTGTCCGCCGGCGGTGGACCGTCGCATCTGGCGGACAGGTAGTCTTTGAGGGTTGTTCGCGCTCGTAACGCCTTCCGCTAGGGCGGGTGAGGGTGAGCGCCTTCCATTCCTGAGACTCCCTAGGAGATACGCCGTGTCCGAGGTACGCATCGCCGCCGAGCCCCGCACCGAGTTCGGCAAGGGCGCCGCGCGCAAGATCCGCCGCGAGAGCAAGGTCCCCGCCGTCCTGTACGGCCACGGCATCGAGCCCAAGCACCTGACCCTGCCGGGCCACGAGCTGCTGCTCGCCCTTCGCACGCCGAACGTGCTGATCCGCCTCGAAGGTGAGGGCGTCGACGAGCTCGCGCTGCCCAAGGGCGTCCAGCGTGACCCGATCAAGGGCTTCTACGAGCACGTCGACCTGCTCCTCGTGAAGCGCGGCGAGAAGGTCACCGTCGACATCCCCGTCACCCTGACCGGTGACATCGCCCCGGGCGGCCTGCTCGACCAGCAGCTCATCACCGTCTCGGTCGAGTCCGAGGCCACGCACATCCCCACGGGCGTCGAGGTCGACATCGAGGGCCTGGAGGTCGGCGCCGTCGTCACCGCCGGCGACCTGAAGCTGCCGAAGGGCACCTCCCTCATCGCCGAGCCCGAGACGGTCGTCCTGCAGGTCATCAACGTCCCGACCTCCGCCGAGGCCGAGGGGGCCACGGAGGGCGAGGCCGCCGAGTCCGCCGAGGCCGCCGAGTAGTCTCCCGTATCGTCGGCAGGGCAGCCAGGAGGCCGGTCACCGGTCACCGGGCTGCCCTGTCCTGTATCAAGAGCATTCGAGGGCAAGGCGCCGAAGTGGAACGGAGAGGTCTGTCGTGGACCGCTGGTTGATCGTCGGGCTGGGCAACCCCGGGCCCGAGTACGCCGGTAACCGGCACAACGCCGGGTTCATGGTGCTGGACGAGCTCGCCGCCCGGGTGGGCGGCCGGTTCAAGGCGCACAAGGCCCACGCGGAGGTCGTCGAGGGGCGCCTCGCGGGCGCCCCCGCCGTGCTGGCCAAGCCGCGGACCTACATGAACCTCTCCGGCGGGCCCGTCAAGGCCCTGGCCGACTTCTTCAAGGTCGCCCCGGCGAACGTCATCGTGGTCCACGACGAGCTGGACATCCCGTACGGGGCGCTGCGCGCCAAGCTCGGCGGGGGCGACAACGGGCACAACGGCCTGCGGTCGATCAGCAAGTCGCTGGCCACCAGGGACTATCTGCGGGTGCGCTTCGGCGTCGGGCGCCCGCCCGGCCGCATGGACGCGGCCGACTTCGTGCTGCGCGACTTCGCCACGGCCGAGCGCAAGGAGCTGCCGCTGCTGGTCGACCGCGCCGCCGACGTCGCCGAGTCGCTGATCGTGTCGGGCCTTGAGGCCACGCAGAACACCTTCCACCCCTCCGACCTGAAGCCGGTCAAGCCGCCGCGCTAGCCCGGGTTCCGCGGAGTTTCCTGATTTCCCCAAGATTCGCTCATGGGGCCGCTAGCATCCCTCACGGACAGTGTCCGATCGGTTGCGGGGAGGATGCCTGGTGGACGGCGAGCGGCCGGCGGTCACCGTCCAGAAGGCGTCCGCGGCTCCGGGCCGTGCCGCCTCACCCGGCCGTCCGTCCCTTCCCGGGTGGGCGCTGCGCTACCGCCTCCAGGCCATGGCGGCCGACCTCGGATGCGGCCTGCTCGCCGGGGCCGCCGCGGTCGTCGTGCGCTTCGGCGAGGTCACCCCGTATGTCACGCCGTATCTCCTGCTCAGCCTGGTCCTGCCGGTGCTCTGGGTCGCCATGGTGGGGCTCAACCGTGCGTACGAGGCACGGCTGATCGGGGTCGGGTCCGAGGAGTTCCGGCGCATCACCCAGTGCGGCTTCTTCCTCACCGCCGGAGTGGCGATCACGGCGTACGTGACCAAGACCGACCTCGCCCGTGGTTACGTCGTGCTGGCGCTCCCGCTGATGACGGCCCTCACCCTCTCCTGCAGGTACGGCCTGCGCCAGCGGCTTCACGTGATGCGGGCCAGAGGGCTGTGCATGCGGCGGGTGGTGGCGGTGGGTCACCACGCGTCCGTCGCCGATCTGGTCCGCCTGTTCCGGCGCGAGCCGTACCACGGCATGGAGATCGTGGGAGCGTGCCTGCCGCGCCACGACGTCACAGAGGACGTGGACGGCGTCCCCGCGCTCGGGGACTTCTCCGACATCCCCCTGGTGGTCTGCCAGGCCTCGGCGGACACCGTTGCCGTGCTCGCCTGTCCCGAGCTCGACGGCACCGCCCTGCGCCGTCTCGCCTGGCGGCTGGAGAAGACCCGCACCGACCTCGTCGTCGCCCCGGCGCTCATGGAGGTCGCCGGGCCGCGCACGACGATCAGGCCGGTGGCGGGGCTGCCGCTCCTTCACGTGGAGCATCCCGAGCTGTCCGGGGTCCGCCAGTTGCTCAAGAACGTCTTCGACCGCACGGTCGCGGCCGTGGCGATCGCCGTCCTCGCGCCCGTCCTCACCGTGCTGGCGCTGGCCGTACGGGCCACGAGCCCCGGGCCGGCGCTGTTCCGGCAGACCCGCGTCGGCAGGGACGGGGTGGAGTTCACGATCCTGAAGCTGCGCACGATGAGCCGCGACGCCGAGCGCCACAAGATCCACCTCGTCAGCGACGGCGACGGCCTGCTGTTCAAGATCCGGGGCGATCCGCGCGTCACCCCGCTGGGTGGCTGGTTACGGCGCCACTCCCTCGACGAGCTGCCGCAGCTCCTCAACGTCCTGCTGGGCCACATGTCACTGGTCGGGCCCCGGCCTCCCCTTCCCGAGGAGGTGGCCGGGTACGGTGACGATGTCAGGCGGCGGCTGGTCGTCCGGCCGGGCATGACAGGTCTGTGGCAGGTGAACGGCCGGTCTGATCTCTCCTGGGAGGAATCGGTACGGTTGGACCTACGTTATGTCGAGAACTGGTCTCTCATGCTGGATCTTCAGATCCTGTGGAAGACCTGGTCCGCCGTGGCACGCGGCTCGGGTGCTTACTGACCCGGCGCCAGAAAACTCGGGGTGCGGCATCAGGAAGGGCAACGTGACGATACGCGACGACCACGTACTGGCCAGGGATCTGGCGGCCGAGGCCGGCGAGAGGCTGCTCGCGCTGCGCTCCCGCCAGGGGTTCGACGATCCCGTGGCGTTGCGCCAGGCGGGTGACCGCGAGGCCCACGCCTACCTGGCCGAGTCGCTGTCGCGCCTGCGCCCGAGCGACTGCGTGCTGTCCGAGGAGGGCACGCGCGAGGAGCGGCTCGACCCGCGCCGCCAGTCCGCCGACCGCGTATGGATCATCGACCCGCTCGACGGCACGCGCGAGTTCGGCGACACGGGCCGCTCCGACTGGGCCGTCCACGTGGCCCTGTGGCAGCGCGCACCACGCTCGGGTACGGCCGCGCCGGTGCGGGGGGAGCTCGTGGCGGGGGCTGTGGCGCTGCCGGCCCAGGGCCTGACGCTGTCCACCGTCCAGCCGCCCGCACTGCCCGTGCCGCCTGTGCCGCCGTCCGGGGGCCCCGAGAGCAGGGTGCGCATCGCGGTCAGCCGCACCCGGCCGCCCGAGTTCGTCAGGAAGCTGGCCTACCTCGTCGGCGCCGACCTCGTGCCGATCGGCTCGGCGGGTGCGAAGATCGCGGCGGTGCTCACCGGGCAGGTGGAGGCGTATATCCACGCCGGAGGCCAGTACGAATGGGACTCGGCCGCGCCCGTGGCCGTGGCGCAGGCGGCGGGAGCCCACGCGAGCCGCATCGACGGCTCTCCGCTGATCTACAACCAAGGCAACCCCTCGTTGCCGGATATCCTGGTCTCCCTACCGGATCTGGCGCCAACGTTGCTCGCCGGCATCCGCGACGTGCACCGCTAGGGCGAGACTCCCGGAGGAAGAGTAGATGCTTCAGAGCGACTACACGACGTCGCAGCTCGACGTCCTCGAAGCCGAGGCCATTCACATCATGCGTGAGGTCGCGGCCGAGTTCGAGCGCCCCTGTCTCCTCTTCTCGGGCGGCAAGGATTCGATCGTCATGCTGCGCATCGCCGAGAAGGCGTTCTGGCCGGCGCCGATCCCCTTCCCGCTGATGCATGTGGACACCGGGCACAACTTTCCCGAGGTGATCGAGTTCCGCGACCGGCGGGCCACCGAGTTGAGCGCCCGCCTTGTCGTCGCGTCCGTACAGGAGTCGATCGACGCGGGCCGGGTCACCGAGGAGACCGGGCGGCGCGCGAGCCGCAACCGCCTCCAGACCACCACTTTGCTCGACGCCATCGAGGAGAACGAGTTCGACGCCGTCTTCGGCGGCGCGCGGCGCGACGAGGAGAAGGCCCGCGCCAAGGAGCGCGTGTTCTCCTTCCGCGACGACTTCGGCCAGTGGGACCCGAAGAACCAGCGTCCCGAGCTGTGGAACCTCTACAACGCGCGCATCCGCAAGGGCGAGCACATCCGCGTCTTCCCCCTGTCCAACTGGACCGAGCTGGACATCTGGGACTACATCCGCCGCGAGGGCATCGAGATCCCGTCGATCTACTTCGCGCACACCCGCAAGGTCTTCGAGCGCGACGGCATGCTGCTCGCCGACGCCGACGTGGTCAACCGCGACGAGGACGAGCCGACGTTCGAGACCGTCGTGCGCTACCGCACCGTGGGCGACATGACCTGCACCGGCGCCGTCCAGTCGAACGCCGCGACGGTCGAAGAGATCATCGCCGAGATCGCCGCCACCCGCATCACCGAGCGGGGCGCGACGCGGGCCGACGACCGCGCCTCCGAGGCCGCCATGGAGGACCGCAAGAAGGAGGGCTACTTCTGATGCCCCTTCTCGCCCCTGTCCCGGGTCCGTTCCCCCGCCGCGCCGGCCGCACAACCGATGGAGAGCAGTTCTGATGGACATCCTGCGTTTCGCCACGGCGGGTTCGGTCGACGACGGCAAGTCGACCCTCATCGGACGACTGCTCTTCGACTCCAAGGCGATCTTCGAGGACCAGTTGGAGGCCGTCGAGCGCACCAGCCGTGACCGCGGCACCGAGTACACCGACCTGTCGCTGCTCACCGACGGCCTGCGGGCCGAGCGCGAGCAGGGCATCACGATCGACGTGGCCTACCGCTACTTCGCCACGCCGAAGCGGAAGTTCATCATCGCCGACACCCCGGGCCACATCCAGTACACCCGGAACATGGTCACCGGCGCGTCCACGGCCGACCTGGCGATCGTGCTGATCGACGCGCGCAAGGGCGTGGTGGAGCAGTCCCGCCGCCACGCGTTCCTCACCACGCTGCTACGGGTGCCGCACCTGGTGCTCGCGGTCAACAAGATGGACCTGGTCGACTACTCCAAGGACCGTTTCGAGGAGATCCGCGAGGAGTTCACGGCCTTCGCGGCGAAGCTGAACGTCTCCGACCTGACCTTCATCCCGATCTCGGCGCTGCACGGCGACAACGTGGTGTCCCGCTCGGAGAACATGCCGTGGTACCAGGGCACGTCGCTGTTGCACCACCTGGAGAACCTCCACATCGCCTCCGACCGCAACCTCGTCGACGTCCGCTTCCCCGTGCAGTACGTCATCCGTCCCCAGCGGGCCACCGACCCGGCGTTCCACGACTACCGGGGGTACGCCGGCCAGGTCGCCGGGGGCGTGATCAAGCCGGGGGACGAGGTGATGCACCTGCCGTCCGGCCTGTCGACGCGCGTGGCCGCGATCGACACCTTCGACGGGCCCGTCGAGGAGGCCTTCGCGCCGATGTCGGTCACCCTCCGCCTGGAGGACGACATCGACATCTCGCGCGGCGACATGATCTGCCGGCCCAACAACCGGCCGCAGGTCGCCCAGGACCTCCAGGCGATGGTCTGCTGGATGACCGACGGCCTCAAGCTGGGCCCCCGTTCGAAGCTCGTCATCAAGCACACCACCCGCACGGCTCGCGCGCTGGTGCGCGACCTGCACTACCGGCTCGACGTGAACACCCTGCACCGCGACGAGGCGGCCACTTCCCTCGGGCTCAACGAGATCGGCCGCGTGTCGCTGCGGGTCACCCAGCCCCTGTTCGTGGACGACTACGCAAGGAACCGCCTCACCGGCGGTTTCATCCTGATCGACGAGACCACGAACGGCACCGTCGGCGCCGGCATGATCGTCGACGCCCGGTGAGAACGGTCGGCTGATGCCCGGTGAGAACCGTCGGCACCGGCATGGGCCTCAACGGCCGGTGAGAACTGTCGGTGCCGGCTGGCAGACTCGCCCGGCATGAGTGATGACGTGCGGCTGAGGGCCGTCGGAGAGGCCGATCTGGAAGTGTTCCTGGCGCAGGAGCACGACCCCGAGGCCGTCCGGCGGTCCAAGTTCCCTCCCCGCGAGCGAGAAGCCTTCATGACCCACTGGAAAACGAGGGTCCTCGGAGACCCCACGGTCCTCGTGCGTGCGGTCATCGTCGGCGGGGAGGTCGCCGGCAACCTCGTGTCCTGGTGGGAGCAGGAGCGGCGCTTCACCGGCTACTGGTTCGGCCGCGCGTTCTGGGGCCGGGGCATCGGCAGCACGGCGATGACGCTCTTCCTCCAGGAGGAGAAGACCCGCCCGCTCTACGCCGACCCCTACATCGGCAACACCGGCTCGGTGCGCCTGCTGGAGAAATGCGGTTTCCAGCGCACCGGCACCATCATGCACGGCGAGAACGAGCACGTCATGCTCGTCCTTTCCGAGAGCTAGCCGCTGCTCCGGAGGCACGGCGCAGCGGCCTCGCCGGGCTCATCAGTGAGCGAAGGCGCGGCCGTGATCTCGCACCATACGGTCCAGCCGGGGCCGTCGGGGTTGGAGCGGAAGTCCCACCGCCCACCCGAGAGCATGTCGACGATGGCCAGCCCCCGCCCGCCCTCCGCGAGCAGAAACGCCGGCTCCGTACGGCCGCGCGGGCTTTCGGCTGCCAGGCCCGTGTCCCTGACCTCGACGCGCAGCCGGTCGTCGTGTGCCGACAACCGGAGGACCAGTGGCTCGGACACGGCGGGCCCATGGGCTGCCCCTGCCAACTGGTGCCGGGCGTGCCTGAGGGCGTTGGTCACCAGCTCGGAGACGGCCAGGCGCACGGGCTCGTACGCCGGATGCTCGGCTCCGAGCCAGTCGCGTACCTCGGCACGGGCGCGAGCCGCCGATTCGGGATCACTTGGAAGACGAATCTCTTTGAGAGTGTCCGGCGTCATTGATATGCCTTCCCAGTCCGTATCGGCTGAATTCCTGTTTCACTCGGCTCGCCGGCCGAGGCGCCGCCGTGTCTTCGGCGTGTGCCCCATACGGTGGCAAACAATCGGGGGAGTGAAACGATTATTCGGGTTCGCAATGTGTTCACAATCGCGTGAACCCTCTCGACCGGCTTTGTGAATGCCCAGCATGATGGCCGTGACGCGGTATCAGGCGGCACGAGAGGAGCCCGGAGATGACGGTAAGCCTGGAGCCGGATCCGTCCATATCCCCGCGTATTCAGTTCGGGACAGAACTACGTAAATTCCGACTTTCCGCAGGTTTCTCCCAGCGGAAACTCTGTGATGCGATCCACGTGTCGATCAGCCAGCTCAGCATGATCGAGAACGGTCACCGGGCGCCGACCATGGACCTGGCCCGCCAGGTGGACGAAACCTTGGGACTGGGAACGACGCTCACCGGCCTCCTCGACCGCCTGAACCGCGCGGCGGCCCAGCTTCCCCGCTGGTTCCGCCCCTGGCTCGACTTCGAACGCGAAGCCGAGGCCCTGCGAATATGGGCGCCGTTGATAGTTCCCGGTCTCCTGCAGACCGAGGACTACGCGCGAGCCATCCTGAGCCGCAAGCCCGGCATCACTGTCGAGGAGGTCGAGGAGCAGGTCACGGCCAGAATGGATCGGCAAAGCATTCTGAGACGGCCGATGCCGCCGATGCTCTGGGTCATCCTGGATGAGAGCATTCTCCACCGGCCCATCGCCGGACCGGAGGTCATGAAGGGCCAGTTCGAGCACCTGCTAGAGAGCGGTGAAAACCGTCGTATATCCCTTCAGGTGCTTCCCTACCGGGCGTGTAGCGTGGTTGGGTTGCTGGGCGGATTCGTCATCGCCGAAATGCCCAAAGGTGCACCTCCGGCGGCCTACATCGACTCACAAAGCACGCAAGACCGAGTGAGCGACAGATCCGAGGAAGTGAAAGGCCTGGCATTCCTGCACAACATGATCGGCCCGGACGCCCTGCCTCGGCGAGCTTCGCTTGAAATGATCAAGGAGACGATACGGAGATGGACTTGATCCAGGAACTTCGCGACGCCCAGTGGCACAAGTCCAGTTTCTCCGGTCACGACGGAAGCGACTGCGTCGAGGTTGCCCCCCTGGCCGACGGCCGCCGGGCCGTACGCGACAGCAAGGACCGCAACGGCCCCGCCCTCGTCTTCACCCCTGTGGAGTGGACTACCTTCCTTGACCACGTGAAGACCCTCCACTCCGTCTGACCCAGGACATCGGGTAGATCCTTTACTGTTTCAGCACCCGGTGATTACTCTCCGCGATAATGTCGGCACGTTTCGTGTTGACCGTCCCGGGGGGCCGTGCCAGTGGCTGTTCGTGTGATCTTCATAGGTGGGCTGGGGCGCAGTGGCACGACCCTGCTGGAGCGATTGCTCGGCGAGGTGCCCGGCATCGCACCTCTCGGTGAGCTGGTGCATCTGTGGGAGCGTGGGGTCACCGCCCGTGAGCCGTGCGGGTGCGGGGAGGCGTTCACCGCCTGTCCCTTCTGGCGCAGGGTCGGCATCCGGGCGTTCGGAGGATGGTCGCCCGGCCTGGCCGACCGCGTGCTCACCCTGCGCCACAGGGTCGACCGCACCCGCCACATCCCCTCCATGGCGGCGCGGCAGTGCCGCGTCGGCCTCAGCGGGTACACCCGGGCCTACTCCCGGGTCTACGAGGCGGCGGCGCAGATCGCCGCGTGTCCCGTGGTGGTCGACTCCAGCAAGCACGCGTCCCTGGCCTTCTGCCTGAGCACATCCCCGGTCGTCGATCTGAGCGTCGTCCACCTGGTCCGAGATCCGCGCGCGGTCGCCTACTCCTGGCGTCGGCGGGTCAGAAGACCCGAGGACGGCACCCCGATGACCCGCTGGAGACCCCTCCGCACCTCCGTTCACTGGGTCGTGCAGAACCTCGCTTTCGAGTTGCTCGCCCGCCGGGGCGGCACCGTGATCCGCATCCGGTACGAAGACCTGCTGGCCGACCCCCACGCGGTCCTGTCCGCCCTGCTGGTCCGACTGGGGTTCGGCCAGGCCGACGGCGGTGGGCTGGCGTTCCTCCGTCCCGGTCTGGCCGAGCTGTCGGTGGCGCACACCTGCGCCGGCAATCCGATGCGGTTCACCGCCGGGTCCCTGGAGCTCACCAGAGACGACTCCTGGTGCGACAGCCTGTCCCGCCGTCACCGATGGCTGGTCACCGCGCTGACCTGGCCGCTGATGATCCAGTACGGCTACCGCGTACGCGATCGGCGGGCACCGGAGGCGGCTCCCTCCCCGCTGCTCGCGGCAGGGCTTCCCGCCTCGGAGTGCAGATGAGCCCGACCGTCGGTGTGGTCGTCCCCACGCGAGGAGACCGTCCCGGCCTCCTCCTGGCCGCGCTGCGTGCGGTGCTGGGCCAGCGTCATCCGGGCGGCGTCGACGTCGTCGTGGTGGTCGACGGCGGCCCCGTGGAGCCGGTGGTCGCGCAGGTGGCCGGGGTCGTCACCGAGGCACGGGGGAGGGTCCGCGTCCTGCCGAACCGTTTCAGCCCCGGGCTGCCCGGAGCCCGCAACACCGGCATCGCCGCGCTCGCCACCGACCTGGTGGCCTTCTGCGACGACGACGACCTGTGGCTGCCGGGCAAGCTCGCCGCCCAGCTCGCCGCGCTCGCCGCCGACCCGGCCGCCGAGTTCGCCGGCTGCGCCATCGAGGTCGAGTACGACTCGCGGCGCGTCGCCCGGCTCGCCGGCACGAGCCAGGTCACCACGCGGCACCTCACCCGCTCGCGCATGGTGATGGTCCACTCCTCCACGTTCCTGTTCAGGCACGGGTCCGTCTGGCCGGACGAGAGCGCCCCCGCCGGGCAGAACGAAGACTGGGACCTCGCCCTCCGCGCCGCCGGTCGCCACCCCCTGGCGTACGTCGACCGTCCGCTGGTGCGGGTCCGCTGGGGAGCTTCCGCGTTCGTGGCGCGGTGGGCCGACCGCATCGCGGGCCTTGAGTGGATGCTCGCCCGGCACCCCTACCTGGCCGCCGACCCGCGCGGCGCCGCGCGGATCTACGGGCAGCTCGCCTTCCACAACGCCGCGCTGGGCCGCCGCCGTGAGGCGGGCCGCTGGGCCGCTCGCGCGTTCGCCGCCCGCTGGGGGGAGCCCCGCGTCCCGATCGCGCTGGCCGTCGCGCTCGGCATCGTGCCGGCCCGCGCGGTGCTCAGCGCACTGCACACCCGAGGGCATGGAATCTGATGGCACCTCGGACACAGACCCGTGAGGGCGCCGCGCCGGCGATCATCGGGAGCCGCCCCCGAGTGACGGTCGCGGGCGTCGAGGTCGACGCTCTCACGGAGGGGGAGGTGGTAGGCCACGTGGTCGCCGCCCTCGCGCGGGGGGAAGGCGGACACGTGGTCACCCCCAACGTCGACATCTGCCGCGCCTGCTCGCACGACCCCGAGGTACGGGCGCTGGTGGCGGCCGCCGACCTCGCCGTGCCCGACGGTATGCCGCTGGTGTGGGCGTCCAGGCTGCTCGGCACGCCCGTGCCCGAGCGCATCACCGGAGCCGATCTGATCTGGTCGCTGTCGGAGGCGGCGGCGTCCTATGATCTCCCGGTCTACCTGCTCGGCGGGCCTCCGGGGGTGGCCGTACGCGCGTCCGAGGTACTGGCCGACCGCTATCCCGGCCTGCGGGTGGCGGGGGTCATCTCCCCTCCGCAGGGGTTCGAGACCTCGGAGGAGGGCCTGATGGCCGTTCGTGAGGTTCTGCTCGTGGCGCGTCCCCGCCTGGTGTTCGTCGGGCTCGGCTTCCCCAAACAGGACCGCCTGATCGCCGCCCTGCGCGACGATCTGCCCGGGGCCTGGTTCGTCGGCTGCGGCGCGGCGATCGCCTTCACCGCGGGATCGGTCCGGCGGGCCCCCGAGTGGATGCGACGCTCCGGCCTCGAATGGCTGTTCCGCCTCGCCTGCGAGCCCGGCCGGCTCGCGCGCCGCTACCTCGTCGACGACCTGCCCTTCGCGCTCCGCCTGCTCACTGTCTGCCTGCTGAAGCGCCTGATCAAGAGCGCGATGTCGCCTTCGGCGTGATCACGCGACGCTTCGGGTCCGTCCTTCGACGTACGCGGGTGCGGGTCGGTCCTCAACCTCCGTGGGCGTAGGTCGGCTCCTCAACGTACGCGGGTGCAGGTCGGCTCGAAGTGGAGGCTCCGGGTCACGCCGTCCTCCGACAAAGATCGCTTTATGGGGAGCGGGTCAGGTGGCGGATGCGGGTGATCTCCTCGGGGGTGAGCTGATCACGATAACGGTCCAGGGCCTGGCGCGAGTCCATGGGCCGGTAGGCGGTGCGTGACAGGCCCGACCAGGCGAAGCCGCCGTCCTCCGTGCCGCGCGGCGGGCCGCCTCCGTTCGAGCCGTCCGCCGGGACGTGTCTCGTCCCCGCCGCGTCCGTCCGGCCGTCTCCCGCCGTGCAGGCCCGCTCGATCCGCCTTTCGGCCGAGGCGGACCAGGTGAGCCCGCACCACTCGTACAGATCCCGGTAGCCCGTAACCGGGTCGGTGGCGAGGTGCTCGTAGCGGGCCAGGCGGATGGACGGGTGCCGTCCGGCCAGCGTCTCGGCGACGGACCGCGCCACCCGCCACAGGGCGGCGGCCTTAGCGAGGCGGTCCTGCGAGCCGACGAGCGGGCGGAGCGCATCGACGGACGGGTGGTCGCGCACCAGGAGCGGCTGTTCGAGCAGTTCGTGGAAGTAGACGGTCCACCCGAGCCGCTGCCAGCTCGCCACGAAGGACACAGGTTCGCGCACCAGCAGGACCACGCGGCAGCCCAGGCGCTCGGCGAACCAGCCCGCCGAGAACAGCGCGAACGGGTCGTCCAGCAGCGCCCGGCGCCCCAGCAGCCTGCCCAGCGTGAAGGCGGCGGCGTTCTTCGCCAGGCGTGCGAGGTCGCCGGGCGACCGGTTGCGGCGCAACTCGGCGGCGTAGCGGTAGCGCAGGGCCACGGTGTCGGCGAAGGCGCGCAGCCAGGGCCCCTCGTTGTCGCGGCAGATGTACTGGAACCGGTGGCTCACCGTGGCGTTGAGGATTCCGGGAGAGCGGCCGGGCGGGCGCTGCGGGTTGAGCGGCTCGTTGACGTAGATCACCTCGCCACCGGCGGCGAGCATCTTCCCGGCCCAGCTCGTGCCGCTCCTCGGCAGCCCGGTGACCAGAATGGGCCCGCTGCCTCTCACCGGGATGGGCACCGGGATGGGCCCGTCGTTCACGTGGCCTCCTCGACGCGCCAGGGCCGCAGGGAGGGCAGGCTGTGGACGCCGAACGGGCGCAGCTCGTACAGGCGGGCGATCTGGAGCAGGGGGAGCACGTTCTTGGCGAGGACCCCGCCCGACCAGCCGAGAACGGCGCCGAAAGCGCCGTGGGCGGGCACCAGGAGGACGTCGAGGGCGACGGTCACCGCGATCGCGCCGAGGATGTTCATCATGCTGGAAGCGGTGTGCCCGGCGGCGATCAGCACGACGTCGACCATGCCGCAGGAGGTGGCCAGCATCATGGTCGCGGCGAGCACGGCCGCCACGGCGGCCCCGTGCCGGTAGCCGTCGCCGAACACCCGCAGCAGCCATGGCGCGAGCGCCGCGTACGCCAGCCACAGGGGCCAGGTCAGGACGACCAGCCACATCGTGGTCGTCTGGTACAGCTTGCGGGCGAGGGAGAGATCACCCTCCGCCAGGGCGCGTACGAGCCGGGGTTGCACGGCCTGGGCGAGCCCCTGGTTGACGAGCTGGCCGACCACCTTGAACCGCGTGGCGGCGGTGTACAGCGCGGCCTCCTCCGGCCCGGCGAGCATCGCCACGATCACGATGTCGAGCCGCTGGAACACGGCCTGGACCGCGCCGCCGAGCGCACGGGGCGCCGCGTAACGCCAGAACTCGCCCGCCGTTCCCGAGACGTACGGCCCGGAGGGCACCCGCCGGCGTAACCAGAGGGCGCTCAGTACCAGCACGGGCAGCGCGGGCACGGCCCAGGCGGCGGGGAGCGTCCAACTCAGGCCGGAGGCCGCGCCCGTCAGGGCCAGGCCTCCCACGAGGACGAACTGCGCCCCTGGCTGGAGCACCCCGCTCAGCAGCGCGGTCGGGCGCATCGAACCGAGACCACGGGTCGCGGAGACCAGGACGTCGGCGCAGACGATCACAGGAAGCGCCACCGCGAGCGTCCGAATCGCCGCGCCGAGCATGACCGTGACCGCGCCGGACCCGGCCATGACCCCGCCGGACCCGGCCGTGACCGAGTCCGGGCCGGGTGCGGCTGTGACCGCGCCGGACACCGCCGGGGCCGGGTTCGGTAGGAGGACCGCTGTGATCGCGTCTCCCCAAACGATCACGATGATCGCCGTGAGGATGGACAGCACGATGACGGGTGCCAGCGCCGCACGGAAATATCGGGAAATGTCCTGCTCGCCGTGCCTGCGGGACCGGGCGATGAAGTAGATCAGCCCGTTGCCCGAGTCCAGCCGGAGGATTCCGGCGACCATCAGGCAGAGCGTCGTCGCGGTGAAGACGGCGCCCGCCGTGCCCGTGTCGAGGCCACGGGTCAGGGCCACCACGATCAGGAACTGCGACCCCGCGTTGACGACCGCCCCGGCGAGCCCCGCCATACCCCCCTTGACCAGCGAACCAGCCCCACCGGCCACCGGGCCCGGGACCTCTGGTGAGGAGATCGCACCGTCGCCGGTCATCTGCGCCAGGAGGGGTCGCCGCCCAGCCAGGGGCGGAGTCGCTCGTCCCACGGGGCGAAGTGGTCGGACAGGGAGTCTCGCAGCGAGGCCGGCATGTCGGCGGGCCGGGGGCGGGCGTTGTGGCGCTCGAAGACCGGGTCGTCGAGGCGGGGGAGCCCGAGGAACTCCAGCACCTCGTCGTACACGCACTCAGGCGAGGTGAAGAACCGCCCGCTGTCGATCACCAGGATCCGGTCCCGGCCGACCAGAGGCTCCAGCCGGTCGAGTTGCTCGGCGTACCGGCCGCGGGCGAGGTAGGCGTGGTGGCGGTGGGCGTGGCTCAGCGCGTACGGGTGCTCACACAGCCGCTCCGCCTCCCCGGCCAACCGGTGGGGCTCCAGCTCGATCGCGCGCTCGAACGCCGGCTCGGTCTCGAAGCCGCGTGCCACCTCGTGCGCGTGAGCCGAGTAGGCCCGTTCGACCGGATCGCGGACCAGCACGATCAGCTTCGCCCCCGGCAGGTCACGGGTGATCCGGGAGGCCGCCAGCGGGTGGAACATGTAGTACGGCGAAGATTCGAAGGCGAGCGGGCGTATGCCGTACCTGCGCTCAAGGCGGTGGGCCGTGGCCTTCAGCGGGAAGTGCGCGCGGTACCACGACAGCCCCTTGCCGTACGCCGTGTCGAAGTAGTGGACGCCCTTGCGGAGCACCGGTTTGAGCATCAGGGGATGCTGCGAGAGAGCACGGTAGAGGGAGGTCGTGCCGCTGCGTTGCGCACCGACGATCATGAACGTCGGGAGGAGGCGCCCGCTGACGGTCAGCCGCCCCGCCGTATGGGAGACGACGTGCGCGGACATCTTCACAGTGCGGTTCATGGCAGGACCTCCTGGTGATCGACGAGGGGATTGAGCCATTGGGAGGGAGGCCCGAGCGGCTGGTGACCGTCCCGCTCATACCGGTCGGTCAGGGCGATCAGGTAGCGGACCGCCGTCTTTCTCGCCTGGGCCGCCGACACCCCGAAGGGCGCGAGCGTCCGTACGGCCTGCGCCAGGCACGCCTCGGCGGCGACCGGGGGTGACATCCGTCGCAGCGCCCTCTGGAAGAAGAGGTGGAGTGCGTCGAAGCCCAGGGGCACGCCGGTGGCGAAGCGTTCCCAGTCCCAGACGAGCAGGCGGCCGTCGGGAGAGGGCGCCATGTTCCACGGGGAGAAGTCGCCGTGCCAGGCGTGATCGCCGCCTCCGCCCGGCTCCGGCGAAAGGCTCGGTGGACCCTGGCACGGGTCCCGCCGGCCGGCTCCCGCGTGGTCCGCGCGCGCCAAGCCCAGCGCGGCGATCTCCGCGACCGTGCGGTCGAGCAGAGCCGGAGAGACGCGGCCGCCTCTCACCGGCAGGGGGGAAAGGACCAGCACCTCCAGGCCGTTCCAGATGCCGTGGTGCAAGACGGTGGGGCTCACCACGACCTCCAGGGGCGTGGCCGCCAGCAGTCCAAGCGTCGCGCTCTCGTGCCGGATCAGCGCCCGCGATCGGTCGGTGTCGCCGATCTTGACGAAGGCGAGCGGCTCCCCGGTGGCTCCGTGGATCTCCAGGACGGGTTTGCGGTTGGCGCGCAGGGCCGGTCGTACGTGGGAGGTGGCCCTGACAGGCTCCCCGAGCACCTCGCTGAGGTGACCCTCGATCGTGCCGGGCCCGTGGGGAAGGAGCCGCCGCCCCGGCAGCCATCGCGACCGGGGCACGAGGCGGCGCGGCAGGAACCTGCTCGGAACCATGGCGTACGCGGCGTAGGAGGCGTGCCCTGCGGAACCCCGGCTGGGAACGGGACCGGAGGCGGGGTCCGATGGCGGAGGGGGGTAGAGCTGGGGGAGTACCTCGTCGAGGTAGTGGAGGCGGGCGCGGTAGTCCCTCATGGGCGTGCCTCCACCGCCGGAGCTCCGGCGCTCCGGCCGTTGCGCCAGAGCAGCGCGAACGAGATCAGATAGAGGCTCAGCGCGGTAACCAGGCCGTCGTAGACGAACATGTAGAGCAGCACGAGGATCATCACGAGCGTGCCGGCCTGGCCGATCGGCGTGCGGTCGCGCCAGAAGCGGCGGATGGCTCCCGTGAAGAACGCGACATACAGCGCCGCCCCGGTGAAGCCCTGAGTGATCAGCAGCAGCCAGATCTGCCCGTCGCTCCCCAGCGGGGGATGGCCGCACTCGGCGCACCAGCCGGTCCTGCCCGTGGTGATCGTCTGGTAGTTGCCGAAGGCGTTGCGGGTGTTGCCGTAGCCGATGATCGGGGAGTGGGTGGCCGCCTCCAGCGTGCTCGCGACCGTGAACGCCCTGATGGCATTGCTGTGCGGGCTTTCCAGGCGCTGGGCCACGATGGTGTTGAGCGGACCGGCGGCGAACACGAGCGCCGCCGCCACGAGGGCCGTGCCGATCGCGAGCCCCGTGCGCGGACGGGCGCGCATGAGGACGTACGCGACGGCGACGGCGAGGCCGATCCACAGGCCCCGGTTGAGCGAGTAGACGATCGGGATCGTGGCCAGAGCGGCCACGGCCACGCACACCACCCGTCGCACCGGCCCCCCATAGGTCCACCAGCCGACGACGAACCAGATCAGCAGCACGGAGATGTTGCTGCCCCAGGCGTTGGCCCACTCGAACGGCGCCTCAGGGCGCGGCGAGGCGTGCCCGAGGACGTGCTGGACCTGGGCCGCGGTCGGGTGGATCAGGTTGCGGACGAAGGAGTTGCCGCTGATCCAGTCGGGGAGGAGCATCTCCAGGGGCGAGGTGAACTCGAAGCGCGGGGCGACCACGCCGAGCAGCCCTCCGGCCACCGTGGTCACGAACAGCACGCCGAGCATGGCCACCAGCGTGCGCTGAGGCAGCTCGCGATCGGTGAGGTTGCCCAGGTAGAGCACCATGATCAGCAGGGCGACGTAGAGGGCGAGCCGCATGACGTAGCCGAGGACGCGGCCGGTGCCGAGCTCGCCGTACGTGCCGGGAGGCGTGTCGCCGAGCATGAGCGCGCTCACGAGGTAGCCCGCGAGGAGCAGCATCCACAGGCCCATGCCCTTGGGGACCGTGATCGGCCGCCGCTTCCAGAGCACGAACGCCATGGGCACCGCGACGACGATGATCGACAGCCCGCCGAAGCCGAGGGCCCACCAGATGGGGTATCCGACCAGAAGCGCGGCGATCGGCCAGGTCACGGGGGGAGGCATCTTCACGACGCCCGTGCCGTGGGATCGGTGGGACGGCGGCAGGTTCACGACGCCCGTGCCGTGGGGTCGGTCGGATGGCGGCGGCCATGACCGTGGTGGGACTCGCCACGCGGGAGCGAGGCGGGCGTGGTCAGCAGGATCACGCCCAGCGCCGCCGTGTCCGTGCGCCGGAGCTGCCGTACGGCCTGGGCGAGCTGTTTGGAGCGCGCCGCGCGGCTCTCGACCACCAGCAGGGCGGCGTCGGCGCGTGCCGCCTGGTCGGTGCGCACCCAGATCGGCGCGAGGCCGGTGAGCGCCACCCGCAGGTCGTCGGCGATGGGCTCGGGGTCGGTGCCCGGCGACACCCCCCGTACGAGCAGCTCGCCGCCGTCGCGCAGGTGCCGTGCCACGGCGATGGCGAGCTCGCGCAGCTCACGGGCGTTCTCGCCCTCGCAAAGGACGGGGAGCCCGGTGAGGCGCTCGACGTCGGCCGCGGTTCTGAGCCGGGTGTCGAAGCGGTCGCGGACCATGGCGGCCCCGGCTCCGGCCAGCAGGCCGAGGAACAGCCCGCTGCCGAGGTAGAGCGACGGGCTCGGCTGTGCGGGCGAGGCGGGCGGGCGGGCGTCGCTGATGACGCTGCCCGGGGTGATCGCGATGGTCCTGAGGGCGTCGTACTTCACGGTGAGGTTGTAGACCTGCTTGCTCAGGACGTTCTGCCGCTGGGCGGCGATGGTGCGCGCCGCCGAGCCCGGCGCCGTGCGGGGCAGGCCGGTGACGGTCGTGCCGAGCGCCGCGTCGACCTCGCGCAGCTTCCCGGCGAGCACCTTGAGCTGGGCGTCGAGCGCGCGCTTGGCCGTCGCCTCGCGGTTGGCGAGGTACGCCTTCGCGAACGCCTCGGCGCCCGCGGCGGCTGTGACCGGGTCACGGGCGGTGTACGACACGGCCAGCACCGCGGAGTTGGGCGGCACGGTCACCGTGACCTGGTCCCTGAGCGTGTCGGGGTCCTTGACCTTCAGGGCGCGCGCGGCCCGGGAGGCGACGACGGCCGAGCGGGCGACCTGGGCCTCGGTGTCGAGGTTGAGCGGCTCGCGCTGGCGCTGGCTCGTCTGGTTCGTCTGGTCCTGGACGCCGGTGGAGGACACGAGCACCTCGGCGGTCGCCGTGTAAGACGGCGGGGTCAGCGCGAGGACGATGCCGCCGCAGCAGAGGCCGGCGAGCAGGAATCCGGCGAGCGCGACCCTGCGCCGCAGCAGCATCGAGCCGAACTCGGCGAACTCGCGCCCGGTGGCCGGGCCGGGGACTGAGGACGCCGGGTGGCTCATGGAAACGGCAGACCTCTCAATGCGGGATTGTTATGCATATCTGTCCCTATAAGTCGCGTGTGTTGCTCGGAGTCGTCGCCATGGACGCCGACCCCCTGGAACAGATGCTGTGAACTATAGGCACAACCCAAGATTCCTCGATCGCATACAGGCGTTTTTGAGGGTGGTGGATCCGCCCAGCCGGCGCACATAACCGGATATTTCCATAATTAGGAAGCCGCAGCTCGGCGCCGGGTATCCAGTTTCCGGCGGCCCGGCGCCGATTAGTGGGAAGGTGAATACCAGCCTTCAGGAGAATTGATTAGAAGGGGGTTTGACCGCCTTGCGCAAACTGACGGGGATGTGGGTTTTCGGCATGGGGATCGCCACCGGCTGCGGGCTGATCGTTTACGCCGTGTCGTCGGTGAGGCCGCACGAGGAGGTCGCGACCGGAGACCGCGCGCCCGCCGTCGCCATGACGGTCCCGAGCGGTGCCCCCGGCTGCGTCGCGACGGCCAAGCTCATCCCGAGTTGCGGCGCGTGGTGGGGCATGGCCCCCGACGTCTTCGGCGGCCGGCCACCGTCACTGGCCATCGCCGCCGCCGAGGAGCGCATGGGCCGCAGGGCCGACATCGTGCACGTGTACCACCGGGGCGGGGACCCGTTCCCCACGCCCGAGGAGCGGCAGCTCGCCAAGAAGCGGCTCCTGCTGATCAACTGGAAGCCGTCCGTCCACGACACCTGGGCCGAGATCGCCGACGGCGCGATCGACGCCCGCATCGACAGGGTCGCCGAGAGGATCAAGCGAAGGCTGCGCGTCCGGTTCTTCCTCACCGTCCACCACGAGCCCGAGAACGACGTGCGCGCGCACCCCGGGTCGGGGATGACCGCGGAGGACTACGCCGCGATGTACCGCCACGTGGTGCTGCGCCTGCGCGAGCGCGGCGTCAGGAACGCCGTCATGGTCATGACCTACATGGGCGCGCCCAACTGGGCGACCAAGCCGTGGTTCGAGCACCTCTACCCCGGTGACGACGTCGTCGACTGGATCGGCCTCGACCCGTACGCCGACCGCCGGGTGACCGACTTCGCCAACCTGGTCGACAAGACCCGTGGCGACCACGCGAGCTGGCCGGGGTTCTACCGCTGGACGCAGTTGCGCTTCCCCGGCAAGCCGATCATGGTGGCCGAGTGGGGGGCGTTCGAGCGGCACGACGACCCCGGGTTCAAGGTGACGTTCTTCAACTCGGTGCGCCGCCAGATCCGGGGATACCCGCAGATCAAGGCACTGGTCTACTTCGACTCGCCGCGCGCGCCGCGTGGCGACACGCGCTTCGACTCGACCGTGCCCGCCGCGCGCGCGTTCACCGAGCTGGCACGCGCGCCGTACTTCAGCTCGACACCGGTCCCCGACCACTGAGCCCCCGCCGCGCGGAGGAGGCCCGAGCCATCAGCGGATCCAGCCGCCCGAGCCGAGCACGCTCATCACGGAGTCGACGGCCCTCTCGATCGGCATGCCGGTCGTGTCGAGGGTCAGTTCGGCGTCCTCGGGCTCCTCGTACGGGTCGGAGATGCCGGTGAACTCCGGGATGAGCCCGGCCCGCGCCTTGGCGTACAACCCCTTGCGGTCGCGGCGCTCGCACTCCTCCAGCGGCGTGGCCACGTGTACCAGCACGAAGTCGGCTCCCACGGCCTCGACCATGTGGCGCACCTCGTCGCGCGTCGCCGCGTACGGGGCGATGGGGGCGCAGATGGCGAGTCCGCCGTGCCGGGCGACCTCGGCGGCGACGAAGCCGATCCTGCGGATGTTCAGGTCGCGGTCCTGCTTGGAGAACGTCAGACCCGCCGTGAGCAGGCGCCGCACCACGTCGCCGTCCAGGTACGTGACGGTACGGCTGCCGCGTTCGAGCAGCGCGTCGTGCAGGCCGCGGGCGATCGTGGAC
Organism: Sphaerisporangium sp. NPDC049003; assembly: GCF_043197795.1. Lineage (NCBI taxonomy): Bacteria > Bacillati > Actinomycetota > Actinomycetes > Streptosporangiales > Streptosporangiaceae > Sphaerisporangium > Sphaerisporangium sp. NPDC049003. The sequence goes on along the minus strand of NZ_JBICTU010000018.1, from coordinate 148,657 downwards.
TTGCCCGACCCCGACAGGCCGGTGAAGAAGACCACCAGGCCGCGCCGGTGCGGGGGACCGGGCAGGGTGATGGGCTCCGGCCCCGCCAGGTGCTCGTCGGCGCCGTAGGCGGTGGCGACGTGCTCGCGGAGCTCCAGGTCGATCTCGGGCTCGCGGGGGGCGAGGGGGACCACGGCGACCTGGGTGCCGGACGGAAGCCTGTCGCGTGCCTTGAGCGCCGCGCGTACGACCGCGGGGCCGCCCTCGCCGAAGGCCAGGGGGAGCAGCAGGATCGTCGCGTCCAGCTCGCGGGCCGTGGCGGTGATCTCGTCCAGGTCGTCCAGGGGGCCCCGCATGGTGACGGCGAGGACGGAGCGGCCGCCCAGCTCGGCGCGGACCTGGGACGGGGAACGCCGGAGGCGTGCGAAGGGGCCGTGCTCCGACGCGCCCAGCGACTTCACCGGGCCCGCCACCAGGCCGTCGGCCGTGCGCTCGGTCACGGTGAGCGAGGCGAGCGCGGCGCCCTCAGGGTCGCGCAGCGTGAGCTCCTGCCCGGCGGACACGGGGTGGTCGTGCGGCAGCGTCAGCGTGACGGGATCCGGCCAGGGCGTGCCGTCGGCCAGGGTCCCGTTCTCGACGACCGAGTCGACGTCGGCCGAGCCGAGGAAGCCCGTGAGGGGGTCGAAGGCGCCGGAGAGCAGCAACTCCAGGTCGGCGAGCTCGCGGGCGTCGGGCACCCACTCGGGGGTCCACTCGGGGTTCGCCGTCATCTGCTCCACATTTCCCACTGGGCCAGGATATTTACGGTTGGTGGGGGAAGCCTGGCCTGCCTCGTCCCGCGCGGCACCCTACCTTTCCCGGAAGCCGCACCGGGAAGCCGCACCGGGAAGCCGTTCCGGGAAGCCGTGAGATCGGGAGGCATAGCGAAGCGGAGCCGGCGGCGTCCTAGAGGCTGACATCGACCCTTGGAGGTGATCGTGGACGTTGCCGAGGAGCGACGTTTCCGCGAGTTCGTGTCGGCGCGCTCGCCGGCGCTCATGAGGCTAGGGTTCCTGCTCACGGGCGGGGACCAGTACGCGGCCGAAGACCTGCTTCAGACGGTCCTGGCCAGGACCGCCGCCCGGTGGGCCCGTATCGACGAGCCCGAGGCGTATGTGCGGCGCGCGATGTACCGCCAGCAGGTGAGCTGGTGGCGCCTGGCCTCCCGGCGGCGGGAGACCGTGATGGCCGAGACCCCTGACGTCGTGGGACGCGACGACACGCACGCGGCCGACCTGAAGCTCGTCCTGCGCGGCGCGCTGGCCCGGCTCACCGCGCGGCAGCGTGCCGTGCTGGTGCTCCGTTACTTCGAGGACCTCCCCGAGGCCGAGGTGGCGCGCATCATGGGCTGCTCGGTCGGGACGGTCCGCAGCACGGCCCACCGTTCGCTCGCCCGGCTGCGCTCCGTCTCGCCCGAACTCGCCCCCTTCCGCCTGCCCGACCGCCCTTTTGAGGAGGCCACCTCGTGAAGTTGGAAACCCTGCTGCCGCGGACGTTCCGGGACTGGGCCGAGGAGGCCCGGGTCCCCCATGATCTCGCCGACCGGGCCCTGCGGGGGCGGCCCCGGCGCCCGATGACCACCGTGTCGTTCGCCGCGGGGGCGACCGCCGCCGTCGTGGTCGCGGGCATGCTCGTTCCCAGGCTGATCCCCTCGGAGGCGCCGGGGGGCGGTGTGGCCCACACCGCCGTCGCGGTGGCCTCGCCGGGTGAGCACTCCTCCGCGCCGACCCCCGAGGACGTGCGGGCACCGGACTCGGTGCTGACCGACACCGAGAACCCCATGCCGAAGAAGCTGATCGCGGCGGGGAGGGTCGCCGTGTCGGCGTATTCCGTGTGGTCGCGGGAGAAGATCGGCGACAGGAGCGACCGCCTTCAGGACACCTGGTACCTCTACAACCCCGGGACCGGGACCTACGGGCGGACCGACTGGGCCAAGCTCGACGTGGCGCCGGGCATGAAGCTCGCGGCGGTGCTGGAGCGCGACCTGCCCGCCCGCCGGATCGGCCTTCTCGATATGGCGACTTCGCAGGTCGTCACGTGGGTCGATCTCGATCACCCCGTGACCGACGTCTCCTGGTCGCCCGATGGCACCAAGCTGCTGGCCACGGCGTATGACAGGGATCCCACGATCCGCACCCACCTCTCCGCCGACGGGAACAGCTATCGGACCCCAGACCCCGGGCGCACCGGTTTCCAGGTGGTCGACGTGGCGTCGGGCCGCGCGTCGTTCCACCCTGTGGCCGCGGAGCGGGACGCCGGCTCTTTCCCGAAGCCGGCCTCCGTCTTCCGGTGGTCCGACGACGGCACGCTGGTCTTCGAACCCGACGGGCAGAAGGGGTACGACCACAGGCTGTACTACGACCTGGACGGACGGCGTCGCGACGACGCGCCGAAGGACGTGGTCACCTACCAGCGGGCGGGCGTCTCTCCCAACGGGAGGCTGTACGCCGACGGAGGCACTCCGCCGGGCCCGGAGACGACGGTCAGGGACGTCGCCACCGGCAAGGTCGTCGGCAGGCAGAAGATGCTCCAGCTTCTCGCCTGGGCCGACGACGAGCATCTGATCGCCCTCGGCTGCGCGGGAGCGTGCGAGAACGAGTTCCACAACGGGCTGGTGCTGGTCGGCATCGACGGGAAGACGAAGGTCCAGCTCTCGGGCAACCGCGAGAACACCCAGCGCCCCGGAAGCTGGGAGCCCATCTTCACCCGCCGCTGAACGACCGCCGGGTCACCCGCCGCGGGCCGGGCCGGTGGCGGGCCGGTGGCGGACGTGTGCGGTCGCTTCGCTAGATCAGGCGGGCGAAGTGGTTCTGGGGTTTGCGGATCACGAGGGTGACCTCGTCTCTGGTGGCGGGGAGGCGGTCACCGGAGAGCTTGCCGATCACCTGGCAGACGCCGCGTACGAGCCTGGCGCGCGGGCCGCGCAGCGCGGGACCCGACGACCCCGAGTAGTCCTCGGCGATCATCAGCCCGCGCATCAGGCAGTAGGAGTGGATGCCCTCGCGCGAGGCCACCTGCTCGTAGATCGCCGGGAGCGGCCCGACCGCGCCCTTCGGGGCGAAGCGGGACCACAGCAGCCGTCGCAGCCATGCGGGGACGAAGCGGTCGCAGAAGCCGTACGCCGAGGACCGGTCGCGCATCCGGATCAGCAGGAGGCCGCCGGGGCGCAGGGCGTTGACCATGCGGTCGAGCACCAGCTCGGCGTGGCGCACGCGCTCCAGCAGGAAGGCGACGTGTACGACGTCGAACGTGCGGGGAAGCAGCGGCGCGGCCCGCAGGTCGCCGACGAACCGCGCGTCCAGGTCGGCGCGGCGCCCGATCGAGGCGCGCAGCACGGGGAGGTCCTCGTCGATGCCCGTGACGCGGGTCTCGACGCGGTCGACGTCGATGGTGTCGCCTCGCCCGCATCCGGCGATGAGGATGTCGAGCCGCCGGCCGAGCTGCTCGGTCCACAGCTCGCGCATGCGGAGACTGAAGACGTCGCCTTGGGTCGCCGGCCACCATCGAACCTCTGACATGTGACTCAGGGTAGTCATGAAAACTCCTTCCGTAGTGGATTTACTTTACGAAAGGGCCGTTCTTCACCGCCGGAGCCCCGCCATGACCGGGCCGGAGCCGCTTCGTGACCGCGCAAGGAGGTGCGGTCGCACCGGTAGCTTTCATGACAAGTCCACTTCGATCGGGCGGAGAGGTGGTTCTCGGCATGGCGGGGCCTAGAGGGAAGTAGCCTTGTGGTAATCCCGGTGATCCGACGAACCCGGGATCGCGCGTGTCGCCGTACACATCGCTTGCGGGAACGTGTGCGGCCGTACGGAGTGATCGCGGCCGTACCGGCGCGCGCTGGTGGGTCGCCACGTGGGGTGTTCGAAGCCGAGCAGGCGGTCCGCGAGGCGAACGAGAAGGCGGGCGCGACCATGTGGGGGCATTTCTAAAATGAGTCTTTCCGGACTGCTCGATCTTGTCGTCGCCGAACCACAGCTGGCCGGGGCCCTGGAACGCACGGGCGAGGACGTCAACCTGATCGCGCCGCCCGCGCTCCGGCCCTTCGCGGTCGCGGCGCTGGCGCGCCGGCGGCCCGTGCTCGCCGTCACGGCCACCGCGCGGGAGGCGGAGGACCTCGCCGCGGCGCTCACCGGCCTCGTCGGAGAGCACGCCGTCGCGGTCTTCCCGGCCTGGGAGACGCTGCCGCACGAGCGCCTGTCGCCGCGCAGCGACACGGTGGGCCAGCGACTGGCCGTGCTGCGCAGGCTGGCCCACCCCGTCCAGGGTGACGCCGCCGCCGGGCCGCTGAGCGTCGTCGTGGCGCCGATCCGCGCGGTGCTGCAGCCCCTGGTCACCGGGCTCGGCGACCTGGAGCCCGTACGGCTGCGCTCGGGCGACGACGCCGACCTCGAAGAGGTGGTCGAGCGCCTGGTCGGCAACGGCTACCACCGGGTCGACATGGTGGAGAAGCGCGGCGAGGTGGCCGTGCGAGGCGGCCTGCTCGACGTGTTCCCGCCCACCGAGGAGCACCCCCTGCGCCTGGAGTTCTGGGGCGACACGATCGAGGAGATCCGCTGGTTCAAGGTCGCCGACCAGCGTTCGCTCGAAGTGGCCGAGGGCGGCCTGTTCGCCGCGCCGTGCCGCGAGCTGCTCCTCACCGAGGAGGTCAGGGAGCGGGCGAGCGATCTCGGCGAGCTGCACCCCGCGCTGAAGGAGATCCTCGACCAGCTCGCCGACGGCATCCCGGTCGAGGGCATGGAGGCGTTCGCTCCCGTGCTGGTCGACGGCATGGATCTCCTGCTCGACCACCTTCCCGCCCGCGCCGCGGTGATCGTCTGCGACCCCGAGCGGATCCGCGGCCGCGCCGTCGAGCTCGTGCACACCAGCCAGGAGTTCCTCGAAGCGTCGTGGATCAACGCGGCGGCCGGGGGCGAGGCGCCGATCGACCTCGGCGCGGCGGCGTTCCGCAGCCTGCCCGAGGTGCGCCACCAGGCCCGCGAGCTGGGCCAGCCATGGTGGACCATCGCGCCGTTCGCGACCACCGACCAGACCGAGCAGACCGGCCGCATGGCCGCCTCCGGCAGGCCGGACATCTCCGACGACGACGTGTACGGCGAGAGCGAGATCATCGAGCTGTCGGCCCGGGAGGCCGAGTCGTACCGGGGCGACACCCAGCGCGCCCTCGGGGACATCAAGGGATGGCTCGGCGACGGGCGCGCGGTCGTGCTGCTCAGCGAGGGGCACGGCCCCGCCGAGCGCATGGTCGAGCTGCTCAAGGGCGTGGACGTCGCCGCCAGGCTGGTGCCCACCCTCGACGTCGCCCCCGGCAGGGACGTGGTCAACGTCACCACCGGCCGCGTCGAGCACGGCTTCGTCAGCGACACCGTGGCCGTCCTCACCCATCTCGACCTGGTGGGGCAGAAGGCATCCACCAAGGACATGCGGCGCCTGCCGTCCCGCCGCAGGAACATGGTCGACCCGCTCCAGCTCAAGGTGGGCGACTTCGTCGTCCACGGCCAGCACGGCGTCGGGCGCTACATCGAGATGGTCCAGCGGGCCGTCCAGGGCGCGACGCGCGAGTACCTGGTGATCGAGTACGCCAAGGGCGACCGGCTGTACGTGCCGACCGACCAGCTCGACGAGGTCACCCGGTACGTCGGCGGCGAGTCTCCCACGCTGAACCGCATGGGCGGCGCCGACTGGGCCAAGGCCAAGTCGCGGGCGAAGAAGGCCGTCAAGGAGATCGCGGGCGAGCTGATCCGCCTGTACAGCGCCCGCATGGCCTCGCCCGGCCACGCCTTCGCCTCCGACACCCCGTGGCAGCGCGAGATGGAGGACGCCTTCCCCTACGCCGAGACCGGCGACCAGCTTGAGGCGATCGACGAGGTCAAGCGCGACATGGAGCGTCCGATCCCGATGGACCGCCTGATCTGCGGCGACGTCGGCTACGGCAAGACCGAGATCGCCGTGCGGGCCGCCTTCAAGGCCGTCCAGGACGGCAAGCAGGTCGCCCTGCTCGTCCCGACCACACTCCTCGTCCAGCAGCACCTTTCGACCTTGGGCGAGCGGTTCGCGAGCTTCCCCGTCGTGGTCAAACCGGTGTCGCGATTCCAGAGCGACGCGGAGGTCAAGGCCACCCTCGAAGGGCTCAGGGACGGTGGCGTCGACATCGTGATCGGCACGCACCGGCTGCTCAACCCGGACATCCGGTTCAAGCAGCTCGGCCTCATCATCGTCGACGAGGAGCAGCGCTTCGGCGTCGAGCACAAGGAGGCCATGAAGCACATGCGTACGCAGGTGGACGTGCTCGCCATGTCGGCGACGCCGATCCCGCGCACGCTGGAGATGGGCCTCACCGGCATCCGCGAGATGTCGACCATCCTGACCCCGCCGGAGGAGCGGCACCCGATCCTCACCTTCGTCGGCCCGTACGACGAGAAGCAGATCGCGGCGGCCGTGCGGCGCGAGCTGATGCGCGACGGCCAGGTGTTCTTCGTCCACAACCGGGTGTCCTCGATCAACAAGGTGGCCGCCCGCATCCGCGAGCTGGTGCCCGAGGCGCGCGTGGCGGTCGCGCACGGGCAGATGAACGAGCAGCAGCTCGAAAAGATCATGGTCGGATTCTGGGAGCGCGACTTCGACGTGCTCGTCAGCACCACGATCGTCGAGTCCGGCCTGGACATCCCCAACGCCAACACGCTGATCGTCGACCGCGCGGACAACTACGGCCTCTCGCAGCTCCACCAGCTCCGCGGCCGGGTCGGGCGCGGGCGCGAGCGCGGCTACGCCTACTTCCTGTACCCGCCGGAGGCGCCGCTCACCGAGACCGCCCACGAGCGCCTGGCGACGATCGCCCAGCACACCGAGATGGGCGCCGGCATGTACGTCGCCATGAAGGACCTGGAGATCCGCGGCGCGGGCAACATCCTCGGCGCCGAGCAGTCCGGCCACATCGCGGGCGTCGGCTTCGACCTGTACGTCCGGATGATGGCCGAGGCCGTGCAGGAGCAGAAGGCCAAGCTCGCCGGCGAGGAGGTCGTCGAGGAGCGCGCGGACGTCAAGGTCGAACTGCCGGTCAACGCGCACATCCCCCACGGCTACGTGACATCCGAGCGGCTGCGCCTGGAGGCGTACAAGCGGCTCGCCGCCGTGGGTTCGGGCGCCGACATCGTGGCCGTCCGCGAGGAGCTCGTCGACCGGTACGGGCGTCCGCCGCAGGAGGTGGACAACCTGCTGGAGGTCGCCCGCTTCCGGGTCCACGCGCGCAAGGCCGGGCTGAGCGACGTCGCCTTCCAGGGTCAGCACATCAGGTTCGCCCGGGTGTCTTTGCGGGAGTCGCAGCAGGTGCGCCTGGACCGGCTGTACCCCAAGGCGATCTACAAGGTCGCCGCCGAGACGCTGCTCGTGCCGGTTCCGAAGACCAAGCCGATAGGGGGTCAGCCGCTGCGCGACCTCGATCTGCTCAAATGGTGCACCGACCTGGTCGAGGCCATGTTCCTCGAACTTCCCTCGAACCCCGCCAGGGCGGCAGGCACTCGATGACCGCTCTGACGCGCGGCTTGAGTAGAGTAGCCCGCGTCTGTCGAAGGGACCGCTAGTGAAGTCGAATCGTGTGCGCGTGCTGCCGGCCGTCGCTGCCGCCGTGCTCGCCGTTGTCGCGCTGACCGCCTGTTCCTCGCCCGTGCGGGTCGGCACGGCGGCGACCGTCGGGAGCAGCCGCATCACCAGCGGCGAGCTGGACGCCGAGATCACCGAGTACCAGGCGGCGCTGAAGCAGGCCAAGATCACCGAGGCTCAGCTCCAGATCCCGTCCATTCCGCGGGCCGTGCTGCTGCAGATGATCTCCATTCGCCAGTTCGAGCAGTTCGCGCAGCGCAACGGGGTCACGGTGACCGCGCGCGAGGTCGCCGACTTCCTCGCCGAGCAGGGCGGCATCGAGAAGATCGGCCCCGCGGCGCTCACCAAGGGCGTCCCCCCCTCCGAGACCACCGACTGGGTCCGCACCGCGCTGATCTACCAGAAGTCGCTGCAGAAGTTCGGCGCGAACCTGACCGACCAGGCGTCCGTCCAGACCGCGCAGCAGCAGCTGTTCGGGCAGATGGACACCATCCCGGTCGAGGTCTCGCACCGCTACGGCACCTGGGACCCGCAGCAGGGTCTCATCGAGGAGGCCCGGTTCGGCAAGCCCGCCGCGGGCACCGAGGCGACCTCCCAGCCGGATCCCGCCGCCGGCCAGTGAGATGACCCTCGTCGTCGTCACGACCTCGCCGAGGGTGGCCCCAGGCCTGCTGAGCGGTCGGGCGTGGGCGGTCCTCGGCTCCGGCCGGGTGCTCACCGGCTCCGGCGACCATCCTCTCCTGCCCTACCTCGCCGACGAGGGGATCCCGGTCGAGGTGGTGACGCCCGACCCGGTCGCCCTGTCGCGCGAGAGCCTCGACGCGACGCTGGTCTGGCTCGCCGCGCAGGACGGCGACGAGCCGTTCATGCGCGCCGTCGGCCGCGCCGCGCTCGACATGGAGGACCCCCCGGTCATCGAGCTGGTCCCCGGCTCGTACGACCTGCCGGGCGCCCGCCTGCTCGACCTCGTGGCCGTCATGGACCGGCTGCGCCGCGACTGCCCGTGGGACGCCAAGCAGACCCACGAGTCCCTTGTGCCCTACCTGCTGGAGGAGTCGTACGAGGTCCTTGAGACCATCGAGCAAGGCGACCACGCCGCCCTGCGCGAGGAGCTGGGTGACCTGCTCCTGCAGGTGATGTTCCACTCCCGCGTGGCCCAGGAGCGCTCGCCCGGCGACGGCGGCTTCGACGTGGACGACGTCGCCGGAGGCATCGTCGACAAGCTGGTCCGGCGCCATCCCCACGTGTTCTCGGACACGGTGGTCAGCGGTGCGGAGGACGTCAGCGACAACTGGGACACCATCAAGGCCGCCGAGCGCGCCGCGAAGGGCTGGGAGTCGCTGCTCGACGGCGTCCCGATGGGCCAGCCCGCGCTCTCCCTGGCCCAGGGGCTCCAGAGCCGCGCCGAGCGCGCGGGGGTCCCCGACGCCCTCGCGCGTGCGGTGGGCCAGGGCATCGGCCGCGAGCTGTTCGATCTCGTACGGCGGGCGCGCGCCGCCGGTCTCGACCCCGAGGCCGAGCTCCGTGCCGCCGCCCGCGCCTACCGCGTCCGCGTCCGCACCTGGGAGCGGTCGGAGCGCGAGCCGTAGGGCGTGCGTGCTTCCTTGGTACGGTCGGCGGTCGCCGGTGGCGTGTTCACGGGAGGCACAGCCGTACCGGCGGGTAGGGCCCGATAGGCTCATGAGGCAAACCGTCCGCAACCGCATCGCGCACGACGGCGTGGTGGTGGGTTCCGGGGGCCCGTCCCCGGGCTGACAGATCTAGGAGCGCTTCGTGGCTGCCATCGAGGCCGTTACCGCCCGCGAGATCCTCGACTCCCGTGGGAATCCCACGGTCGAGGTAGAAATCCTGCTCGACGACTACAGCACCGGCCGCGCGGCGGTTCCGAGTGGTGCGTCCACCGGCCAGTTCGAGGCCGTGGAGCTGCGTGACGGTGACGAGCGCTACGGCGGCAAGGGCGTCCAGAAGGCCGTCCTCAACGTCACGGACGAGATCGCCGACGAGATCATCGGCTTCGACGCCGAGGAGCAGCGACTGGTCGACCAGACCATGCTCGACCTCGACGGCACGCCCAACAAGGGCAGGCTCGGCGCCAACGCCATCCTCGGCGTGTCCCTGGCCCTGGCCAAGGCGGCGGCCGACAGCGCCGACCTGCCGCTGTTCCGCTACGTCGGCGGGCCCAACGCCCACGTGCTGCCCGTGCCGATGATGAACATCCTCAACGGCGGCGCGCATGCCGACAGCAACGTCGACATCCAGGAGTTCATGATCGCTCCGATCGGCGCCGAGACGTTCTCCGACGCCCTTCGCATGGGCACCGAGACCTACCACGCGCTGAAGGGCGTGCTCAAGCAGAAGGGCTACGCCACCGGCCTCGGTGACGAGGGCGGGTTCGCGCCCAACCTGCCGAGCAACCGCGACGCGCTCGACCTGATCCTCGTCGCCATCGAGAAGGCCGGGTACGTCCCGGGCGAGGACATCGCGCTGGCGCTCGACGTCGCCGCGAGCGAGTTCCACTCCGGCGGCGTCTACACCCTCGACGGCAAGGGCCACAGCGCGGACGAGCTGATCGCCTTCTACGAGGACCTCGTCCGCTCCTACCCCCTGGTCTCGATCGAGGACCCGCTCGACGAGGAGGACTGGGAGGGCTGGAAGGCCCTGACCACCTCGCTCGGCGACAAGGTCCAGATCGTGGGCGACGACCTGTTCGTCACCAACCCCGAGCGTCTTGCGCGCGGCATCCGCGAGGGCGCCGCGAACGCGCTGCTGGTCAAGGTCAACCAGATCGGCACGCTGTCGGAGACCCTGGACGCCGTCGACCTGGCCCACCGCAGCGGCTACCGCTGCATGATGAGCCACCGCTCCGGCGAGACCGAGGACACCACGATCGCCGACCTCGCCGTGGCCACCAACTGCGGCCAGATCAAGACCGGCGCTCCCGCGCGGTCCGACCGCGTCGCCAAGTACAACCAGCTGCTCCGCATCGAGGAGCTGCTCGACGATGTCGCCCGCTACGCGGGTCGCGGAGCTTTTCCGCGTTTCCGGGGCTAGTTTTCTCCGTACGGCTTGCGCCTTATCCGCGCAAGCCGTACGGACCTGGGAGGATCATGAAGAAACGACCGCAGCTGACGGGACGTGCCGCGATCCTCGCGGTGGTCGTGTGCGCGATCGCCATGAGCCTTGCCTATCCTGTGCGGGAGTACGTCGCACAGCGGCGCCAGATCGCCCAACTGGAGAAGCAGCAGGCTCAGGCGCTCAAGGACCTTCAGGAGCTCGGAGAGCGCAGTAAGCGGCTCGACGATCCCGCGTACATCAGGCAGCAGGCCAGGGCCCGGCTGCACTACTGCGGCGTCGGCGAGAAGTGCTACGTCTTGCTCGACCTTTCCAAGAAGGCGAAGCAGCAGCCCAAGGCGGGGTCACCGCCTCAGGCCAGAGCACCCTGGTACCAGACGCTCTGGGAGTCGATCGAGGCGGCCGACCGAGGCACCGGTCAGCGAGTCGAAGCGGGCCGGACCCCGGCTCCGTGACGTCCTGTGGTCTGGTTGACGGTATTTCAGGGGGAGTGGACGACAGTGGAGCGGGCTGACATGACCGCGATGGGTCCGGGCGAGGCGGCCTTGGTGGATCCGGCCGATGTGGAGGCCGTGGAGCGGCAGCTCGGCCGACCGCCGAGGGGGCTGCGGGCCGTGGCGCACCGGTGCCCGTGCGGGCTGCCCGACGTCGTGGAGACGGCTCCGAGGCTCTCCGACGGCTCCCCGTTCCCAACCCTGTACTACCTGACGTGCCCGAAGGCGGCCTCTGCCATCGGCACGCTGGAGTCCTCCGGGCTGATGAAGCGGATGCAGGCCAGGCTCGCGGAGGAGCCCGACCTCGCCGAGGCCTACGCGAGGGCCCATGCCGGCTACGTCGAGCGGCGGGACAAGGTCGCTTCCGAGGACGGGCTGGAGCCGCTGCCCCGCGACATGCAGAGCGCCGGCGGCATGCCCAACCGGGTGAAGTGCCTGCACGCGCTGGTGGGGCACGAGCTGGCCGTACCGGGAAGCAACCCCCTGGGCCGTGAAGCTCTCGACGCGCTGCCCGAATGGTGGTGCGATGGCCCCTGTGTGGTTCCAGGGGAGGACGCATGACGCGAAGGTCGATCACACCGGCGCCGGTTTCGGTGAAGCTCTTGGGGAGGGGTTCATGACCCGCGTGGCGGCGATCGACTGTGGCACGAACTCCGTCCGCCTCCTCATCGCTGACATTTCCGGAAACGAGCTGTCCGAGGTCGAGCGCCGGATGGAGATCGTCCGCCTCGGCCAGGATGTCGACAGGACCGGGCTGCTCGCGCCCGAGGCGCTGGAACGCACGTTCACCGCGATGCGCGGCTACGCCAAGCTGATCAAGGAGCATGGCGCATCACGGGTGCGCGTGGTGGCCACCAGTGCCACCCGGGACGCCACGAACCGCGCCGACTTCGTCAGCGGCGTCAGGGAGATCTTCGGCGTCGAACCCGAGGTGATCACCGGGTCAGAGGAGGCGCACCTTTCGTTCCTGGGCGCCACGACCGGGGTCACCGGCGTGGCGACCCCGGTCGTGGTCGTCGACATCGGCGGCGGGTCCACCGAGTTCGTGCTCGGCTCCGCCGACGTGGAGAGCGCGATCTCCGTCGACATCGGCTGCGTGCGCCTGACCGAGCGCCACCTGTCGTCCGGGGCTTCCCCGCAGGCGGTGGAGGCGGCCGTCGCCGACATCGAGGCCGCCCTTGACCGGGTGTCCGCCAAGGTGCCCGTGGAGCGGGCGCGCACCGTCATCGGCCTGGCCGGGTCGGTGACCACGGTCGCGGGCATCGCCCTCGACCTGCACGCGTACGACCCTGAGCGGATCCACGGTTCCAGGATCCCGTCCGCGCGGGTGCACGAGGTCTCCCAGCGGCTCCTCGCCATGACCCACGACGAGCGCGCCGCGATCCCTGTCATGCACCCGGGACGGGTGGACGTGATCGGCGCGGGAGCGCTCATCCTCGCCCGCCTTCTCCGCCGGTACGCCTTCGCCGAAGTGGTCGTCAGCGAGCACGACATCCTCGACGGCATCGCCTACGGCCTGTCTCCCGGCGGCGCTCTTTAGACAAGACCGGCTGGACCATGGCCCGGCTCTGTACGTCTTGCCCGATCTCCCACACCTGCCTGCCGCCTCGGCGATGACGATGGCGGTCGAGAAGACCAGGACCGACGACGTCCTGTCGGCCTAGGCACAGATGTTTCCGAAACTTTCGGACACGTCGTGCGACCATGCGTCCTCCCCATGCCAGGTCCTCGTGATGACGGATCTGCCGTCGGCATGCTCAAAAGCCTGACCACCCACTGTGGATAACGGTTTGGTAGCTGTGCCCCTGCACCGTTGATCTCGATCTCCGAGCCCCTTACTGTCCACGTAGACGATAACTTTCGGACACGAACTCGAAACTTTCGAGAGGCTCCAGATGAAGAGACGCGCGTTCATGCGCACCGCCGGTGGTGGCGCGGTGCTGGCTCTAGGGCTGTCCCTGTCGGCGTGCGGAAACAGCAGCGAACCGGGCAACACGGGAGCGTCCGCCTCCGGTGAGGAATCCGGCCAGTTCCACGTCCTGGTCTACGGGGACGCCACGAACAAGGTCGAGAAGAAGATCGTCGAGACGTTCAACAAGACCTCGAAGGTCAAGGCGGTGCTCGACACCATCCCGGGTGCGGACTACCAGCAGAAGCTGCAGACGATCATCAACACCGACCAGGCGCCGGATGTGTTCTTCAACTGGGGCGGGGGCAGCATCGCCCCGTTCGTCCGCGCGAACCTGCTGCTGCCGCTCGACGACCTCATCGCCAAGAACCCCGGCCTGAAGGACAACTTCCTGCCGTCGGTGTTCAACACCGCCAGCGTGAACGGCAAGGCCTACGGCGTCCCGATGCGCGGGACCCAGCCGGTGCTGATGTTCAACAACAAGAAGGTGCTCGCCGACGCGGGCGTCACCCCGCCGCAGACCTGGGACGAACTGCTCGCGGCCGTGCAGAAGCTCAAGGCCAAGGGCGTCACTCCCATCGCGCTCGGCGGCGGCGACCAGTGGCCCACCCTGATGTGGTTCGAGTACGTCTACGACCGCGTCGCCGGGCCCGAGCTGTTCCAGAAGGCCCTCGACGGCGACAAGGAGGCATGGGCGAGCGAGGACAGCAAGAAGGCGCTGACCATGCTCAAGCAGCTCATCGACACCGGCGCCTTCGGCGACAACTTCGACTCGGTGAAGTTCACCGACCAGGGCTCACCCACCCTGCTGGCGACCGGCAAGGCCGGCTTCGAGCTGATGGGCTCCTGGGAGTACTCGACGATCAACGACTTCAACGAGGACTTCGCCAAGACCGGGCTCGGCTACACCAACTTCCCGACCATCACGGGGGGCAAGGGCGACCCGAACGACATCGTCGGCAACACCAACAACTTCTACTCGGTGCTGAAGAAGACCAAGACGCCGAACGCCATCGCCGAGTTCCTGAAGCTCATGTACTCGGACGAGTTCGTCAAGGCGCAGCTCGACATCGGCAACCTGCCGGTGACCACGAACACCGAGAAGTTCCTGGACCAGGCGGCCAGCCCCGACTACCTGAAGTACCAGTTCAACCTGGTCAAGCAGGCCCCGTCGTTCCAGCTCTCCTGGGACCAGGCCTACCCGCCGAGCGGCATCGAGCCGATCCACCGGGCCGTGCAGCAGTTCTTCAACGGCCAGATCGACGCCGACGGCTTCATCCAGGCCATGCAAGCGCTTCCCGCGGTCTGAGGTCCGTCACCGACATGACGACCATCGCTTCAGCGGTGAGCGGCAGGCGGCACGCCAAACGCCTGGGCAGGCTCGAAATGGGCCGCCCAGGCTTCGCCTGGGCCATACCCGCCACCTTGTTCTTCGGTCTCTTCGCGATCGTTCCGCTCGTGCTCGTCGCCGTCCTGTCCTTCACCAGGTGGGACGGCCTCAGCTCGCCCGAGTTCGTCGGACTCGCCAACTGGTCCGCGCTGCTCGACGACCCAATAATGATCAAGAGCCTCTGGCTCAGCCTGCTGCTCACCATGCTCGGCGTGGTGATCCAGACGCCGCTGAGCATCCTGCTCGGCGTCTGGGCCGCCGGTCACCAGCGCAACCGGGCCGTACTCTCGGTGATCTACTTCATCCCGCTCCTGCTGTCGGCCACCGCGGTGTCCGTCCTGTGGCGGGCACTCCTCGACCCGAACTTCGGCATCCCGGCGGAGGTGCGATGGCTGTTCGGTAGCGGCAACCTCTTCGGCTCGCAGGCCACGGCCGTCGGCGTCCTGGTCTTCGTGAGCACCTGGCAGTTCACGCCGTTCCACACCCTGATCTACCAGGGCGCCGCGCGGGCCATCCCCCGCGTCCTCTACCAGGCGGCGGAGATCGACGGCGCCAAGACCGTCCGCCAGTTCCTCCACATCACGTTGCCCCAGCTGCGCAACGCCATGATCACCTCGATGATCCTCATGGTCGTCGGCGGTCTGACCACGTTCGACACCGTGCTGATCATGACCCAGGGCGGCCCGGGCACCGACACGATGATCAGCGCCTACTACATGTACGAGAAGGGGTTCCGCAACTTCGAGTTCGGCGCCGCCTCCGCGATCGCGCTCGTCCTGGTGGTCGTCGCCACGCTCGTCTCGCTGGTGGTCGTGCGCGCCTCCGGCTACGACAAGATGCGCAGCACGATGGAGGGCATGTGAGGCCCCGCCCGAACCACCTGGCCGGACTGGGCTCGGTGGTCTGGCTCTTCATCGTCGGCCTGCCGATCTACGTGCTGATCTCGGCCACCCTCCAGACACGCTCCGGGTACAGCCAGCGCGGCCCGCTGAGCCTGCCCGGCTCGTTGACCCTGTCGAACTACGTCGACGTCTTCTCGGGCGGCTTCGGGCTGTACTACCTGAACACGGTGATCGTCACCGCGGCGGTCGTCGGCATCGTGCTCCTGCTGGTTCCGCCACTGGCCTACGCGATCGTGCGGAGCCGCAGCCGGGTGATCTCGGTCGTGTTCCGGATGTTCCTGCTGGGCCTCGCCGTCCCCGCCCAGGCCGTCATCGTCCCGGTGTTCTACGTCATCAGCACCGTGGGGCTGTACGACAACCTCATCGGCGTCATCCTGCCCACCGCGGCGTTCGCCCTGCCGGTCTCCACGCTGGTCCTGTCAGGGGTGATGCGTGACATCACGCCGGACCTCTACGAGGCCATGGCGATCGACGGCGCCTCGCCGGGGCGCACGTTCCTCCGGCTCGTCCTCCCCCTGTCCAAGGGCGGGCTGTCCACGATCGTGGTGTTCTCGGCGCTCCAGGCGTGGAATGGCTTCCTGTTCCCGCTGGTGCTCACCCAGTCGAACTCCACCAAGCTCATCACCATGGGCCTGTACGACTTCCAGACCCAGTACGGGATCAACATCCCCGGACTGCTGGCCGCGGTCATGCTGTCCATGGTCCCCATCCTGCTCGTCTATCTGTTCGCCCGTCGCGCCCTGGTACAGGGGCTGATGGGCGTCGGAGGAAAGTGACCCCCATCGTGTCCGTTGAGACAGACCCCGCCACTCCCATCTGGCAGGACCCCGCTCAGGACGCTGAGACCCGCGTCGACGGCCTCATCGCGGAGATGGCCGTGGAGGAGAAGGTCGCGCAGCTTTTCGGCGTCTGGGTCGGCGCTTCCCGCGAAGGCGGGGAGGTCGCGCCGCACCAGCACGACATGGAAGAGGCGGTCGACCTGGACGGCCTGCTGCCCAACGGTCTCGGACAGCTGACCCGCCCCTTCGGCACGGCTCCCGTGGATCCGGCGATCGGCGCGCTGTCGCTGCTCAGAACCCAGGAGCGGATCACCCGCGCCAACCGGTTCGCCATCCCCGCGCTGGCCCACGAGGAGTGCCTGGCCGGCTTCGCGACGTGGGGCGCCACGGCCTATCCGGTGCCGCTGTCGTGGGGCGCCACCTTCGACCCCGCGCTGATCCGCGAGATGGCGGGCGCCATCGGCCGCGACATGCGATCCGTCGGGGTACACCAGGGTCTCGCCCCCGTGCTCGACGTGGTGCGCGACGCCCGCTGGGGCCGGGTCGAGGAGACCATCGGGGAGGATCCGTACCTGGTCGGCACCATCGCCACCGCCTACATCCAGGGCCTGGAGTCGGCGGGCATCGTCGCCACGCTCAAGCATTTCGCCGGGTACTCGGCCTCCGTGGCCGGGCGCAACCTCGCCCCCGTGGCGATGGGCCCCCGCGAGCGCGCCGACGTGATCCTCCTGCCGTTCGAGATGGCGGTGCGCGAGAGCGGCGCACGGTCGGTCATGCACGCCTACACCGACACCGACGGCATGCCGGCCGTGGCCGACGAGTGGCTGCTGACCGGGCTGCTGCGCGACACGTGGGGCTTCGGCGGCACAGTGGTGGCCGACTACTTCGGCATCGCCTTCCTCAAGACGCTGCACGGCATGGCGGGCACCTGGGCCGAGGCGGCGGGTGCCGCGCTCGTCGCGGGGGTGGACGTGGAGCTGCCCACCGTGAAGACGTTCGGCGGCCCCCTGCTGGACGCGATCGCCGCCGGGCAGGTCCCCGAGGCGTTGATCGACCGGGCGCTGCGCCGCGTGCTGGTCCAGAAGGCGCAGCTCGGGCTGCTCGACCCGGACTGGAGTCCCGTGCCGTCCGGGCTGGCCGGCGCGGACCTGAGCGACCCCGAGGCGGTGCGCGGGTCGGTCGACCTCGACCCGCCCGCCAACCGCGAGATCGCCCGGCGGATCGCCGAGCGGGCCATCGTCCTGCTCAGCAACGACGGGACACTGCCCCTGGGGCGGCCCGGGAAGATCGCGATCATCGGTCCCAACGCGAACGACCCGCTGGCCGTCCTCGGCTGCTACTCCTTCCCCCAGCACGTGCTCGTTCACCACCCCGGCGTGCCCACCCGCATCGGGCTGCCCACGCTTCGCGAGGCGCTGGCGGCCGAGTTCCCCGGCACCGAGATCGTCACCGCGCCCGGGACCACCGTCGACGGCCTGGACACCGGCGGCTTCCCCGAGGCGGTCGAGCTGGCCCGCGGCGCGGACGTCGTCGTGGCCGCGCTCGGCGACCGGGCAGGGCTGTTCGGGCGGGGCACCAGCGGCGAGGGATGCGACGCCGAGTCCACGGCCCTGCCGGGCGTCCAGCAGGGGTTGCTGGACGCCCTCATCGGCACGGGGACGCCGGTGGTGACCACCCTCCTCGCGGGCAGGCCGTACGCGCTCGGCGACGCCGCCGGCGGCTCGGCCGCGATCGTCCAGTCGTTCTTCCCCGGCCAGGAGGGCACCTCGGCCATCGCGGGTGTGCTGAGCGGGCGGGTCAATCCGTCCGGACGCCTGCCGGTGAGCGTCCCCCGCCGGCCGGGTGTGCATCCGTCCACCTACCTCTCGGCGCGGCTGGCGCAGGTCAGCGAGGTGTCCAACATCGACCCGACGCCGGCCTTCGGCTTCGGCCACGGCCTGTCGTACACCACATTCGAGTGGTCGGACCTGGAGGTCGCCGACTCGGAGGCCGGTACGGACGGCGAGCTGCGCCTGGCGTTCACCATCCGCAACACCGGCGATCGCGAGGGCGCGGAGATCGTGCAGCTCTACCTGCACGACCCCGTCGCCTCGGTGGTGCGGCCGACGCAGCGGCTGATCGGCTACGCGCGGGTGCCGCTCGGCCCCGGGCAGGCGAGCCGCGTACGGGTGACGGTGCCCGCCGATCTCGCGTCCTTCACCGGTCGCGAGGGCCGGAGGATCGTCGAGCCCGGAGAGCTGGAACTGCGCCTCAGCGCCTCCAGCACCGACCCGCGCCTCGCCGCGACGGTCACGCTCACCGGGCCGGTACGTCACGTCGACCACACCCGCCGCCTCCACGCCGCCTTCGCCGTGTCCGTCCCCGGGGACGAGGACGCATGACGAGGCTTCCCCAGCGCGACGGTGCCGCGCCGGTTGGTCGCTCGGGTGGGTGGGGTGGGGCGCTCCCGCCCCCGGCCTGGCACGATCGATGGTATGAGTTTCGTTCCCCCAGGTAGCGGATGGCCGGAGGATCCCGCGGAGCCCGGCACTCCCGTGGCGCACACCGCGGCCGACGTTCGCGATCTCGCCCGGTCCAGCCGTACGCTCGCCGAGCTGACCGCCAGGCAGTCGGTGTGCCGGGCGTGCCCGCGCCTGGTGGAGTGGCGCGAGGGGGTCGCCGAGGTCAAGCGGCGCTCGTTCATGAACGAGACCTACTGGGGCAGGCCCATCGCGGGCTGGGGCGAGGAGAAACCGCGCGTCCTTCTTGTGGGCCTGGCCCCCGCCGCCCACGGGGGCAATCGCACCGGCCGGGTCTTCACCGGTGACCGCAGCGGCGACTGGCTGTTCGCGTCTCTTCACCGCACCGGGCTGGCGGCCCTTCCGACCAGCACGCACGCGGGTGACGGCCAGCGGTTGCTCGGTGCCCGCATGGTCGCGGCCGTACGCTGCGCTCCACCGGCGAACAAGCCGGCCATCGAGGAGCGGGCCGCCTGCTTTCCCTGGCTGACCAGGGAGCTGGAGCTGGTCGCCGACCCGCTTCGCGTCATCGTCGCCCTCGGAGGGTACGCCTGGCAGGCGATCTGGCCGGCGCTTCGGGAGGCGGGGTACACGCTGCCGAAGAGCAGGCCGCCTTTCGGGCACGGGGCCGAGGTGGAGATCTCGTACGGCTCGGCGCCGGTCCACCTGCTGGGCTGCTACCACCCGAGCCAGCAGAACACGTTCACCGGCAGGGTCACCGAGCCGATGCTCGACGCGATCTTCGCACGTGCGGTGGAGCTGGCCGGCTGAACCGGACAGCGGCGCCGGGAGGTGGACACCCTCTCACGGAGTGAAGTCCGTCACTAAGCGAAAGTTTGAGTGATCTTCCCTATAGAATCCGCGCTAAAGATGTACAAGATCGGAAATAGCTCCATAGTTGCGGATTAAGGGATTGGCGCTGAGACCCTCTCGTGACGTAGCCTTGTGAATGGTTTCACAAGCGACCATGCCACGAAGGGGCACTCAGGTGGACCAGAAGGCCAAGCACATCCTCATCGTCGGCGGAGGGTACGTCGGTCTCTACACGGGGCTCTGGCTTCAGCGCTCCCTGCGCCGCCAGCTGAAGTCCGGAAGCGTGCGGATCACGGTCATCGACCCGCAGTCCTACATGACCTACCAGCCCTTCCTCCCCGAGGCCGCGGCGGGCAACCTGTCCCCGCGTCACGTCGTCACGCCGCTGCGCCGGGTGCTGTCCGACGTCCGGATCCTCAACGGCAAGGTCACCAAGGTCCATCACGCGAACAGGTCCGTGACGTTCCAGCCCGCGGCGGGCCCGAGCGAGGAGATCGGGTACGACGTCATCGTCATGGCTGCCGGCTCCATCTCGCGCACGCTGCCCATCCCGGGGCTCGCGGACGCCGCGATCGGGTTCAAGACGGTCGGTGAGGCCATCGCACTGCGCAACCGCGTTCTCGCCCTCTTCGACCGGGCGGACTCCACCGACGACGAGCTGGTGCGCCGGCGGGCGCTCAACTTCGTCGTGGTCGGCGCCGGTTTCGCGGGCGTCGAGGTCCTGGCCGAGCTTGAGGACATGGGCAGGGACGCGGTGAAGTACTACGACACCCTCAGCGAGAAGGACCTTCGCTGGGTGCTCGTGGAGGCCAGCGACCGCATCCTTCCCGAGGTCGGCCCCGAGATGGGCAAGTGGACCCTGGAGGAACTGCGCAAGCGGGGCATCGAGGTCAAGATGCAGACCCTTCTGAAGTCCTGCGAGGGGGGCGAAGTGGTCCTCTCGGACGGCGACACCTTCGAGTCGGCCACGATCGTGTGGACCGCCGGGGTCAAGGCCAGTCCCGTGGTCAACGCCGGTGACCTGCCTCTCGACGAGCGCGGCCGGATCAAGACGACCACGAAACTCACCGTCGCCGGCGTCCAGGGCGCCTTCTCGGCCGGTGACGTGGCGGGCGTGCCCGACGTGACCAATCCCGGCCAGTACTGCGCGCCCAACGCGCAGCATGCCGTGAGGCAGGCCAAGGTGCTCGCCGACAACATCGTCCGCCACCTGCAGGGACGTCCCCTGGTCGAGTACCGGCACAAGTACGCCGGGTCGGTCGCGGGGCTCGGTCTCCACAAGGGGGTGGCGAACGTCTACGGTGTCAAGCTTCACGGATTCCCTGCGTGGTTCATGCACCGCACCTACCATCTGTCCCGGGTGCCTACGTTGAACCGCAAGGTCCGCGTGGTGGCCGACTGGACGCTCGCCCTCTTCTTCAAGCGGGAGACCGTCTCACTCGGGGAGATCGAGTCCCCCCGCGACGAGTTCAAGGCGGCGGCCGCCACAGGCTGACGGGTTAGGTACGGCTCGCGCCGCAATGCTTGGGCGCGGGCCGTACTGTTCTCTTAAGGCCTAACAGGGGTGACGTGGTGAATTTGGGCTACTTGAGCGGTCTGTTGTTCATTGCCCGAGTCACGGGGGCGCGTGACGTATACCGTTATCTTGCGCACTACGGAAGGAAGAGCAGAGACGTGGGCTCTGACCCGTTACGCAAGTGTGGTCCGTTACGTATGATTACGGCGCCCCCGTAGCCCAATGGCAGAGGCAAACCCCTTAAAAGGGTTCCAGTGTGGGTTCGAGTCCCACCGGGGGCACCTCTGCCGACTATATGAAACGCCCGATGGCGGTAACACGCTCGCGGACCTATATCCTTGTGGGTTCGCCTCAGGTCGCGAAGGTTTATCGCTGCGGTCCCGATCGGGTCAAACACCGGGTCACCGCACCGCCTACGCGAATCGTTACCATTCCGTGCCGATTTCCCGCGACCGGCCGCTGCCGCCTTCGCCTAGGTGGTGATCAGCCGCACATCGTCCCGCGCGGAGCGCAGGCGCGGCCGTACGAGCCCCGGGAATCGAACCGCGCGGCTCGCGTCGGGCGGGCGCCGTCGCGCCGGAACACCCGCGGGACAAAGCGGGGGCGGGGCCACCACCGCCCTCATCCTCCCCTCGCATGGGAGCCATTCGGCGGACCCGCTCTAAACCAGTCGCACGGACGGTAATGGGAGCGGAGCAGTAACGGCCCCTGAGCTCGGGGAAAGGGTTTAGTTCTCGACACTCATGAAAAGTCCACCTAGTCATCGGGATATCGGTCAGGACGAAACCCACCACTCGGGGCTTGTGGCGGGGCGGCACCTCCGCCACCGGCCGCGCGCCACGTCGCGGGCGGCACCGCCACCCGCCACCCCGCAGTCCCGCCGTGGAGCCGTAGAGGTGCGTGAAACGCGATCTGGGGGGCCGGAACTCGGACGCGGGCCTGGTCGTTGTATCCGTTGCCGTTGGATCTCGGTGTGCCGGGATCTCGCGGTGAAAACACGTCAGGGGCCATCCTGACCGCCAGAACAGATGTAAAGCTATGTGCTACAGGCGGCACTCCCTGTGAGGCTCGACCGAACAGGCTGATCGCAGGTCGCAGTGGAGGCAGTGATGCAGAGCAGGAACCCGGTCCTGAGCAAACTGGGGCCGAACAATCGTCAGACCTGGGGCGGTCCCGCGGCGAGCCCCGAGTACTTGCAGAACATGTACAACGCCCCCTCGTACGCCCCACCCACCGCGACGCGTCCCATGACGATCGACGACGTCGTCGTACGCGGGTTCATCACGCTCGGCACCCTGGTGGTGACCGCGGCTTTGGCCTGGTACCTCAACCTCGGCATGGCCATCGCCGTGCCCGCGGTGATCGTCGGCCTGGTGCTCGGCCTGATCGTCTCGTTCCGGCAGAGCACGAACCCCGCGCTGATCCTCGGCTACTCCGTGGCCTACGGCCTCGCCATCGGCGTGATCAGCAAGATGTACAACGACGTGTACTCCGGCATCGTCTTCCAGGCCGTCCTCGGCACGATGGTGGCGTTCGCGGGCGTGCTCGCGGTGTACGCGCTCAAGATCTTCCGGCCGACGCCGAAGTTCACCAAGTTCGTCGTCGCCGCGGGCTTCGCCGCGGTCGGGCTGATGCTCCTCAACTGGATCGTCAGCATCTTCACCTCCGGCGGTCTCGGGCTGCGCACCGACAGCCCCATGGGCTGGATCTTCAGCGTCGCGATGATCCTGCTCGGCTGCTTCTTCCTGCTGCTCGACTTCGACGCGGTGGAGCAGGGCGTGCGCGCCGGCGTCCCCGAGAAGTACTCCTGGCTGATGGCGTTCGGCCTCACGGTGAGCCTCGTCTGGCTCTACCTGGAGATCCTCCGGTTCATCAGCTACTTCTTCAACAACGACTAGATCCTCGGCAGAGGAGCGACCACCGGGTTCCGGTCGGCCGATTTCCTTTGGCATGGCCGTGGAACCGTTGGGTAAGCCCACACACAGCGACTAATGATCTACCTCGTGTAAGAGAAGGCTGGCCATTCAGGGCTTGCCATCACGGGGCTGGTGATGCAGTGTCTAGCAAAAGAGGCTTCACTCATGGAGGTGCCCATGTCGTTGAACCACTCACCGGAGACGCAGAACAAGCTGATTGCCAGGGTTCCGGACATCACCGGACGCGCACTCCCAGAGTGGTTCCAAGCCATCGACAACGGCCCGGCTTTCCTACGGTGCGACGAACGGGCCAACTGGCTCGCCGACGAGCACGGGCTGACCCACGGCTACGCCGCGGCGATCGTGATCGAGCACGAGCGGCAGCGCCGTTCCCGCATGGGCTTCATGTAAGTCCCTGCCTGCCTAGCGCGCCCACGTCATCGCGATGACGTGGGCGCGATCCTGTTGCCACGACATGGACCATGGAGATATGGATCTCGACAAGGCTCGTGAGTTCATCAGGAACAACCACCGCGCGGTGATGCTGACCTGGAATCCCAGCGGCCGCCCCCAGACCTCGCCGGTGGGCGTCGGCATCGACGCCGACGGCCGTCCCCTCATCAGCACGGCCGAGACCGCGGTCAAGACCCGCAACCTTCGCGCCAACCCCAACCTCACGCTGTGCGTGACCACCGACGCCTTCATCGGCGAATGGATCCAGATTGACGGTACCGCCGAGGTCCTCTCCGTCCCCGAGGCGGTAGAGCCCCTGGTCGAGTACTACCGGAGCATCTCCGGCGAGCACCCCGACTGGGACGACTTCCGCGCGGCCATGGTCCGGGACCGGCACGTCCTCATCCGTGTCGACATCACCCGCGCCGGTCCCGACATCCGCGGCTAGCTCAGGCGCTCCAGCACCATGGCCATGCCCTGGCCGCCGCCGACGCACATCGTCTCCAGGCCGATGGCCTTGTCGTGGAAGCGCAGGCCGTTGATCAGCGTGGAGGTGATCCGGGCGCCCGTCATGCCGAACGGGTGCCCGACGGCGATGGCGCCACCGTTGACGTTGAGCCGGTCGATGTCGATGCCGAGCTCCTGGTACGACGGGATGACCTGGGCGGCGAACGCCTCGTTGATCTCGACGAGGTCGACGTCGCCGATCGACATGCCGGCCCGGGCCAGCGCCTGGCGGGACGCCTCAACCGGTCCGAGGCCCATGATCTCGGGGGACAGGCCGGTGACGCCGGTCGAGACGATGCGGGCCAGCGGCGTGATACCCAGCTCGGCCGCCTTCACGTCGCTCATCACGATCACCGCGGCGCCGCCGTCGTTCAGCGGGCAGCAGTTGCCCGCCGTGACCGTGCCGTCGGGCCGGAACACCGGCTTGAGCTGGGAGACGGCCTCGTAGGTGGTGCCGGGCCTCGGCCCGTCGTCCTTGCTCACCACGCTGCCGTCCGGCAGGGTCACCGGCGTGATGTCCTGCTCCCAGAAGCCGTTGGCCAGGGCCTTCTCCGCGAGGTTCTGCGAGCGGACGCCGAACTCGTCCTGCTCCCTGCGGCTGACGCCCTTGATGCCGGCGACGTTCTCGGCGGTCTGGCCCATGGCGATGTAGACGTCGGGCAACTGGCCGTCCTGGCGCGGGTCGTGCCACTCGGGGCCGCCGCCCTCGGCTCCGGCGTCGGTGCGCGCCTTGGCGTCCAGGAACAGGGGGTTGGTGGTGTCGGGCAGCGAGTCTGAGTTGCCCTTGACGAAGCGGGAGACGGTCTCGACCCCCGCGGAGATGAACACGTCGCCCTCGCCCGCCTTGATGGCGTGGAACGCCATGCGGGTCGTCTGCAGCGAAGAGGAACAGTAACGGGTGACCGTGGTGCCCGGGACGCGGTCGAGGCCGAGCAGTACGGAAACCACGCGGGCCAGGTTGAAGCCCTGCTCGCCGCCCGGCAGGCCGCAGCCCAGCATCAGGTCGTTGACGTCGTTGGGGTCGAGCTGGGGGACCTTGTCCAGCGCGGCCTTGATCATCTGAGCGGTCAGGTCGTCGGGACGGATGTCCTTGAGCGACCCCTTGAAGGCGCGGCCGATCGGCGAACGTGCGGTCGCGACGATTACTGCCTCGGGCATCTGGCTCTCCTGGGTTCGTGACAGGGCTCCCTTCAGCGGAGGTTACCGTGCGGTAGCGCGGATGCCACGCCCCGGGGCACCAAGAAACAGAACTATGTACGGCAAGCAGGAGAAGGGCCCCGTGGACGAATCACGAGGCCCTGAACGGGGTGACCCCCGACCTCAGCCGTACATGCCGGGAGCTGTGCCGGAGCCGTCCCTGACGGCGTGCATGGCCCCCTTCTCGTCACGCCAGAGGCGCCAGCCGTCCTGGCTGCCGGTGAACCACGCGGGCGGGACCCCCGGGGAGCCGGGCACGCGCTTGCCGGTCGCCAGGTCGAACTCGCACAGGGAGGCCACGGAGTAGAAGCCCTGGGGCTGTCCGGCCAGCGGAAGCGGCTTCGGGTCGGTGACGCAGAACGACCAGCCGCGCTGGTCCTTCACGGGGGCGGGCTGCCCGGAGGGCAGGTCGAACGCGGAGCCGGAACCGTTGGGCTTGAGGAAGTCGAGCCTGCCCATGTCCTTGGGGAACGCGAGCCACCAGCCGGCGCCCGGCACCTGGTCGGCGGCGATCTGACCGATCACGCGGCCCGATCCGGGATCGAGCCGTGCGAAGCCGCCGTACTGGCCCTGATCGTCGATGGGCCGCACCACGGGCGCGAAGCCGGGGCTCCCGCTCGGATAGACGCGTACGACCGAGGGGCGCAGCCAGTTGACCGTGCCGTCGGCGAGCTTGACCGAGAAGAGACCGAAGGCCGAGGTCTTGTTCTTCTTCGGGTTCGTGTAGGGGGCGACGTAGCCGACGAGGTTCTCCCCGGCCGTGCCGAAGGCCCAGCCGCCGGACAGGTCGATGCCGGGGTTGAGGGCCTGCTCCACGGGTAACTGCCACACCGGAGCCCCGGACTTCAGGTCGTGGGCCGACAGGACGGGGTGCCTGGCCATGCGGAGCATGACGACCCTGGACTGATCGGACCACTCGACCTCGCTGATGCCCGGAAGCGTCCATAGGAGCTTGCCGGTGAGAGGGTCGAGCACGACCATGCGGGCCGAGGCCAGCGCGGTGTTCTCGGACATGCACAGGTAGGGGCCGCACCGCTGCGGGCCGAAGGTCGACTGGACGGGCCTGGACCACTTCCTCTGCCCGGTGCGCGCGTCACGGACGATCAGCGTCGCGTTCCACCTGCCCCGCTTGGCGGGGTCGATGGCCGCGACGACCCCCTGTCCGGGGCCGGTCTCGACCGCGGCGGGTGGCTGCACCCCCATGCCGGGCAGGCGCCCGGCGATCGTCGCGGGGTGGGCCCACAGGCGTCTCCCGCCGGTGAGGTCGAGAGCGGCGGTCTCCAGCGTGCCGTCCGGCTTCAAGGAGGTCACGGCGGCCACGCCTGCGGCCACGGTGGCGCGGCTGACGGCGTTCACCTGGCCGTTGAGCCAGGTCGGATGGGTCTCCTCGATGGCCACCTTGCTGCTGGAGCAACCAGCCAGGGCGAGGACCCCGGCGAGGGCCCCGGCAAGGGACAGAGCCGGTTTCGCTAATGGCCGGATCACGGGCATTCCACTCCAATGCGGGCAGAGTGACGGCTGCGTCGCGGAGGGTGACCGGATTCAGGCGCTGCGAGGCATCGTCCCTGGCCGGCGGCGAAGTATCGTGGCCCACCTTCCTTGGGGGCCGGTCGCTCGGCCGGCGACGCGGGTCGCGGTGACCTCGGTGCCGGACTCCTCCGCGGCGATGGCCGCCGCGAGGTAAATCGATTGCGATCCCTCGCCACGCTCGGGTTCAGGCTCGGGCCACAACCCCAACGCGGCGCATACAGAAGGTAGCACTACGTAAGCGGACCGTTGGTAACCTCGCGCAGATGGGTGGTATCGATCAGGTCCAAACATCTCGCCCGGGTATGAGGCGAATTCCGGGCCGAGGACGTCCGCGAACGCCACCGTGCGACCGCCCTCCTCGATCACGCCGACCGTCTGCGCCGCGGCGAGCTGGCGGCTCCACCGCCGTGTGACCCACCGGAGCGGCTGGCCGATCGGCCTGATCGTGCCGAGGTCGGGGCAGGTGCCCACGACCACCTCCGCGCCCACCTCGCGCAGCCGCCGCACCGCGTTCCGCAGGTGCCGTACGGCCTCGGCCGGCTTGGTCTGGGTGGTGACGTCGTTGGCGCCCACGAAGATCACGGCGATGTCGGGGCGCGTCTTGAGCGCCCGGTCGACCTGGAGGGCGAGGTCGGCCGACCCCGCGCCCGACCTGCCGAAGACGCCCAGCCGCACGGGGCGCTCGGCGATCGAGGCCAGGCCGTTGGCCAGCAGCACCGCGGGGGTCGTGGACGGGTCGGTCATGCCGAGCCCCACGGAGGTCGAGTCGCCGAGCATGGCCAGCTTGATGGGCTCGGCGGGCCCCTCGCCGTGACCCGGCCACTCCCCGTAGATGCCGTCGGAAGGGGGTCCTTCCATCCCGTGCGGGCGGCCGACGATCCTTCTCGCGAGCATCGCCTCGGCCATCAGCAGGCCGTAGACGGCCGCTCCGAGCGCGGTGACGCCCCCGCTGCCCAAGGCGGCCGCGGTCGCGATACGGCGGGCCACTCGTGCCCTTCCCGGCGTCCACATCACTACTGTCGTCCCTTCCTGATCCCTGTACCTTCGTCGTGGTTCCTATCGGGGTTCCAGTGGTCATATGTGTTGGTTTGTAGCTGGTTTCGTGGTCTGATCACGGTCCTGACCACTATGATCGCGGCCGTTCTGATTCGTGGTGGCGCGACTCGCGGACGCCTGTCCCTTGGTGTGGTAGTCGTGGCGGTACGGTGAGGAGTTGAAACCCGCCGGACGCGAGATCACCCATCGGTTGTCCGGCATCGGCAAGCTGACAAAGCTTCGGCAAATGAGGTGTTATTCCCGGTGCGCGTACACGACTCGCTCATCGAGCTCATGGGCGACACCCCGCTCGTACGGCTCCGCAAGGTCACGGCCGGCATATCCGCACAGGTCCTGGCGAAGGTCGAGTACTTCAACCCGGGCGGCTCGGTGAAGGACCGCATCGCGCTGCGCATGGTGGAGGCGGCCGAGCGCTCCGGAGCGCTGCGCCCCGGCGGCACGATCGTGGAGCCCACGTCCGGCAACACGGGCATCGGGCTGGCGATCGTGGCCCAGGACAGGGGTTACCGCTGCCTGTTCGTCGTGCCCGACAAGGTGGCCCAGGACAAGATCGCCGTGCTGCGCGCGTACGGCGCCGAGGTGGTCGTCTGCCCGACGGCGGTCTCGCCCGACCACCCCGAGTCCTACTACTCGGTGTCCGACCGGCTGGCGCGCGAGATCCCGAACGCCTGGAAGCCCGACCAGTACTCCAACCCGGAGAACCCCGCCAGCCACTACCACTCGACGGGCCCGGAGATCTGGGACCAGACCGACGGGCGGATCACCCACTTCGTCGCCGGGGTGGGCACCGGCGGCACGATCAGCGGCACCGGCCGCTACCTCAAGGACGTCTCCGGCGGCCGGGTCCAGATCATCGGCGCCGACCCCGAGGGCTCGGTCTACTCCGGCGGCTCCGGGCGGCCGTACCTGGTCGAGGGCGTCGGCGAGGACATCTGGCCCGCCACCTACGACACCACGGTCGCCGACCGCATCATCGCGGTCTCCGACAAGGACTCCTTCGGCATGACCCGCCGCCTGGCCCGCGAGGAGGCCCTGCTCGTCGGGGGTTCCTGCGGCATGGCGGTCGTGGCGGCGCTGAAGGTGGCGGCCGAGGCGGGGCCCGACGCCGTCGTGGTCGTCCTGCTGCCGGACGGCGGGCGCGGCTACCTGTCCAAGATCTTCAACGACGACTGGATGGCCGACTACGGCTTCCTGACCTCCGCCAGCGAGGAAGGGCTGGTCGGCGACGTGCTCGGCCGCAAGAACCCCGGGCTTCCCGAGTTCGTGCACACCCACCCGCACGAGTCGGTGAGCACGGCCATCGCCATCATGCGCGAGTACAGCGTGTCGCAGCTCCCCGTCATGAAGGAGGAGCCCCCGGTCATGGCGGCCGAGGTGGTCGGCTCGATCGTCGAGCGCGACCTGCTGGAAGCCCTCTACCGGGGCAAGGTGCGCGGAGAGGACCCGATCGAGGAGCACATGTCGGCACCGCTCCCCATGATCGGCTCGGGCGAGCCCGTCTCGGTGGCCATCGAGGCGCTGGAGAAGGCCGACGCCACCGTGGTCCTCGACGACGGCAAGCCGATCGGCCTGATCACCAGGCAGGACCTGCTCGCCTTCCTCGCGAGCGCAGCGAGCGTTTAAGACGACACAGCCTCGCGAGCGCAGCGAGCGTCTAAGACGACACAGCCTCGCGAGCGCGGCGAGCGTCTAGGGCGCACACCCTCTTGTGAAGATCTGAGGCCGGGTGCGGGGCCGGAACGAAGGCACGGCACCCGGGTTCAGAGGCGGGCCGGCTCGTGGTCGGCGGGGAACCAAGCGCGGACCTCCCAGCCCCCCTCGGGGGTGGGTCCCGCGACGAGGTCGCCGCCGAGGGCCTTGACCCGCTCGGCCATGCCGACCAGGCCGAACCCGCCGCCCAGCCTGGCGACGCGCGGGTCGGACGGCGATCTGTGGTTGCGCACCCGCAGCAGCACCCCTCGTTCCACCGGCCTCAGGTCGGCCTCCACCCAGCCGGTGCCGGGCGCGTGCCGCCGTACGTTCGTGAGGGACTCCTGCAGGACGCGGTGCAGGGTGGTGAGCACCTCGGGAGCCAGCGCGGACTCGGTGAGGCCCTGACCTATGCCTAAGGCGACCGGGGGGCCGCTCGCCGAGAACCTCTCGACGAGCACACGCAGGTCGGTGAGCGTGGTGCCCGCGTTGCGGGACGCGTCGTCGCCGGCGCGGAGCACCCCGACCAGGCGGCGCATGGAGGTCAGCGCGTCCGCCCCCGCGGTGGCGATCGCGTCGAGCGAGGGTACGACGGCCTCGGGCTTCCGCGCGGCCACCGTCTTCGCCGCCTGCGCCTGCACCACGATGCCGGTGATGTGGTGAGCGACCAGGTCGTGCAATTCCCTGGCGAGCTCCAGCCGTTCGGCCCTTCGTACGGCGTTCACCGTCTCCTGGCGGTGTTCTCGCTGGTAGCGAAGGTAGCTGCCGATGCCCATGGCCACAGCCCAGGCGACGAAGAACAGGAAGCCGAAGGCGATGGCCGACGACTTCTCGGTACGCAGGCCCGCGGCCAGTTCGAGGGTGACCATCGACAGCAGCGAGAGCAGCACGGCGAACCGGAGAGGCGTGACCCAGCGCAGGGCCCCGACCGTGACGAGAAGCAGCGCTCCGGCCTCGGCGAAGCCGGGGGGGCCCGACCAGTGGAAGACGCCGGCGAACAGCGACACCACGGCGGACATCGCCATGAGCAGGACCATGCCCTGGACGCGGAACCGGTGGCGCAGCAGGTACGCCCCGATGCCGAGGAGCCCGCACAGCGGCGCCGCGAACCGCGACTGGCCCATCGGGACATCGACCGCCGTTTCGACGAGGAGGAGCAGCCCAAGCCAGCCGACCAGAGCGATCTCGCTGAGTCGCTGAATCCAGTACACGAGCCGATGGGTGTCCCTCACGGACGTCGAGGGTAATCCGGTCGCCGTAGTAAAGAATCGGCCATTCGGCCGAGCCGCCCCCGAGCCGCCCCCGAGCCACCGCCGGGCGGCCGCTCAGGCCAGGTGAGCGTCCGTACGGCGCACGGAGGGGGCCGGGGCGGCGTCGGGCCACCATGCGCGAGCGCCGAGCATCGCGGTGAGCCCCGGGACCACCACCAGTGAGAGCGCCGCGCCCCCCGCGACCAGGCACACGCCGGACAGCACGTCGTAGACGGTCGCGGTGAGCGTTCCGGCGGCCAGCAGGGCGGCGAGGGCGGGCGGAGCCGCGTACTTGGTCGCCAGCGCCGAGCAGGTGCGAGGGTCACGGCCGGTACGGGCCGTCTCGCGCACGCGGGCGAGCACGAGCAGCGCGGTGGTGACGCTGACGACCAGCACGAACATGAACACGGCGATCTGGTCGCCCGACGGGGCGGCGGCCGTGCCCGACGCCCACGCGACCAGCAGCGCTCCCGCCGTGAGGTAGACGGGGGAGATCAGACTCCGGAGCACCAGCGCGAGGACGAGCGCGACCAGCACCCCGGCGACGGCCATGACAGGCACGGGGAGGGGGGAGGGCACCAGCACCGGCCCGATCGCCCCCATCGCGACGATGAGCCCCGCCGCCAGGGCCGTCCAGGTGCCGGGGTGGGCGGCGACGGCCAGCCCGAACCTCGCCGCCGGCCGTCCGGTGCGGCGCCGTCGTGAGGGCCACGCCAGCCGGGACCCCAGCACGGCCAGCACGGCGGGGAGCAACGTGAGCACGACGAGCAACTGCACCGAGGCCGTGAGGGCGAGCGCCGGGCCGAAGCCGGGCGGGTAGGCGCCGAGGGGCAACGCGCCGCAGGAGGCGATCCATGCCGCGCCCGCCGTGGCGATCACCCTCCCCGCCTGGTCCAACGAGGTGCGTACCGCGTGTACGGGCCCGTCGCCCGAGGCCAGGCGCTCCCTGAACCGGTGGATCAGCATGGTCGCGCACGCCGTCGTCGTGCCGTAGGCGAACAGGCCCGGCGGGGCGGGCAGGCCGAGGGCCGCGATCGCCACGGCGGACAGGCTGTGGACGGCGAGGGCCGCCAGCACGGCCGTCAGCGTCGCGGCGGGGGAGCGGAGGAAGGCCAGGAGCGCGAGGAGCGCCACGCCGGCCCCGAAGGCTCCGGAGGCGTCGGGCGGCAGCGGGCCGTACTCGCCGTAGCCGCCGTAGCCGCCATAGCCGCCGGGGACGCCGGAGACCCCGGGGAGCGTGCCGGGCCGGGCCACCAGGGCCGCGGCGAGCACGGCCGTCCAGAAGGCGAGCACCCACCACGCGTGGCGGGTCGTGAGCCTGCCGATGACGTCGAGCATTCGCCGTGGTCCCGTCGTGAGCACGTCGCGGGCGCCCGGTGGCCTCCGTGGGGGCCGTGCCTGAGGTCCAGCCGGGAAGGGGGTCCCCAGCCGACGGTAAGCGTGGGCGCGAGGCGCTGCCATCGGACGTCGGGCTGATCCCCGCCTCGTCCTTCCGCCGTAGTACGGCGGCGCGGTTTCCTCCTCCGGGAGGGCGATAGCGTGGAGCCATGATTGAAGGTTTCGAGACTTTGGCCATCCACGCAGGCCAGGAGCCCGACCCGCACACCGGTGCGGTCGTGCCTCCCATTTACGCCGTGTCCACGTACAAGCAGGACGGTGTCGGCGGGCTGCGGGCCGGATATGAGTACAGCCGCTCGGCCAACCCCACCAGGAACTCGCTGGAGGAGTTGCTGGCGGCGATCGAGGGCGGGACGCGCGGGCTGGCCTTCGCGTCGGGCCTCGCCGCCGAGGACACCCTGCTGCGCACGGTGTGCAGGCCGGGCGACCACGTGATCATCCCGGACGACGCCTACGGCGGCACGTACCGGCTGTTCGCCAAGGTCCTCTCGCGGTGGGGGCTGCACTACGACCCGGTGCCGCTCGGCGACGTGGACGCGGTGCGCGCGGCCGTACGTCCCGACACCAGGGCGATCTGGGTGGAGACCCCGACCAACCCGCTGCTGGGCATCGCCGACATCGAGGCCCTGGCCTCCATCGCCCACCAGGCGGACGCGCTCCTGCTGGTGGACAACACCTTCGCCTCGCCGTACCTCCAGCAGCCGCTGGCGCTGGGCGCCGACGTGGTGGTCCACTCCACCACCAAGTACATCGGGGGGCACTCCGACGTGGTCGGCGGGGCGCTGATCACCCGCGACCGCGGCCTCGGTGACGAGCTGGCCTACCACCAGAACGCCATGGGAGCCGTCGCGGGCCCGTTCGACGCGTGGCTGACGGTGCGCGGCATCAAGAC
The DNA here is from genome assembly GCF_043197795.1 of Sphaerisporangium sp. NPDC049003. Classification (NCBI taxonomy): domain Bacteria; kingdom Bacillati; phylum Actinomycetota; class Actinomycetes; order Streptosporangiales; family Streptosporangiaceae; genus Sphaerisporangium; species Sphaerisporangium sp. NPDC049003. The sequence continues at coordinate 115,779 of NZ_JBICTU010000018.1, read as the reverse complement.
GCTCGCCCTGCGCATGGAGCGCCACTGCGACAACGCCGAGCAGGTCGTCGACATGCTGCTCTCGCACCCGCGGGTCATCGAGGTGTTCTACCCGGGGCTCTCCAGGCACCCCGGCCACGAGGTGGCCGCCAAGCAGATGAGGCGGTTCGGCGGCATCGTGTCGTTCCGCGTCGCGGGCGGTGAGGCCGAGGCGCTCGAAATCTGCGACCGCACGAAGCTGTTCACCCTCGGCGAGTCGCTCGGGGGCGTCGAGTCGCTGATCGAGCACCCGGGCCGCATGACCCACGCCTCGGTCGCCGGAACGGCCCTGGAGGTGCCCTCCGACCTGATCCGCCTGTCGGTGGGCATCGAGACCGCCAGCGACCTGCTCGGCGACCTCAGGCAGGCTCTGGGCTCCTAGGGGAGGGCCGGCGCACTCAGGTGGGGTTGAACCACACCATCAGCACGAGGATCACGAGCCAGATGAGGGCCATGATCGACGAGAGGGTGGCGATGCGGCCGGTCTGCACCTTGGCGTCGTCTTCGGGCGTCTCGTTGGAGAGCACGCGAACGGCGGTGCTCTGGTCACGATCGATGATGACCAGCAGCACCGCCGCGACGATGAACAGCGTCATCGACACCGACAGGTACGGCTTGCCGATGTGGGAGCCGGCCAGGGCGAGGCCGAACAGGAAGACGCCGAGGGTGAGGATGCCGAAGATGCGCGTGCTGCGGTGCAGGTAACGCAGCACGCTCGCGTCTCTGGCCCGGATGTATCGCGGGGTGAACATGGTGGCGGCGGTCAGCGGCCCGATCGCGAAGATCGCGAAGCCGATGTGCAGCCACAGCAGGAGCTTGTCGAGAAACGACATGCCGCTGAGGCTATCGTCTCCGTGATCAGCGGGGAACGGCCGCCGGACAACCGTACGAAATCATGAGCGGTGGCTCATGGTTTCGGGATGTCCGTCGCCTCCTGCGCCGTCTCCTCGGGGGTCTCGGTGACGGGCGGCTTCGGCGACCGGTGCCGGTTGTTCACGGTGACCTCGAACATCGTCACCGTGAAGATCATGAGAAGGAGGAGCGCGACCGCCGCGAACATGGCACCCTCCTTTCGTGGCGGGCGGGCCTCGGGGACCGCGGGTCAATCACCCTTTATGAATATCCTCCGAGATCGCATATGAATCGGCAACCGATTAACGCCCGGTTCGACAAAGCGTATTGAATGTCCTTTACTGAAAAGCGCGCCGGAAGATGGACATACCCCCGCAAAACGCTATTCAGACCCGGTTGTCTCAGCGGGTGCGGCGGGACCGGAGGAAGTCGCTGACGACGTACTCGCCGAGCCGGTCGGCGCTCGGGGAGAAGACCCGGCCGCCGTTGCGCCTGGCCACCTCGTCCACGAACTCCTTGAGCCGCTCGTCGGTGGCCAGCATGAACACGTTGATCGTCGCCCGGCGGCGGGTCATCTTGTCGACCTCCGCCAGCGTGAGCTCCAGCGTCTCGCGCGAGGGCGGCCACTCAAACCAGGAACGGCCGTTTCGCATGAGGTGGGCGGTCGGCTCGCCGTCGGTGACGACGAGCACCACGGGCTCGAAGTCGGGGTGCCGGTCGAGGTGGCGGCCGGCGATCAGCAGCGCGTGGTGCAGGTTGGTGCCCTGGACCATGTCCCATTCGAGCCCGGCCAGCTCCTCGGCCTGCAGCACACGGGCGTAATTGGAGAAGCCGATGATCTGGACGGCGTCCCCCGGGAACTTGGAGGCGACCAGCGCCTGCAGGGCGAGCGCCGTCTGCTTGGCGGGCGCCCAGGTGCCGCGCAGAGCCATGGAGTACGACAGGTCGACCAGCAGGCACACCGCCGCCGCCGTCCTGCGTTCGGTCTCGGCCACCTCGAAGTCGTCCACCGACAGCGAGACCCGGCCGTCGCCGTTCGCCTGGCCGCCCCTCCGCACGCCGTTGACCAGGGTGCGCACCACGTCGAGGGGCTGCTCGTCGCCGAAGCGCCACGGGCGCGAGGAGCCGGTGAGCTCGCCGGCGGCTCCCGCGTCACGCTGGTCGTGGTCGCCGCGGCGACCGGCGTCCAGCGAGTCGAAGACCCTGCGAAGGGCGGTCTCCCCGAGCCGGCGCACGGCCTTCGGCGTGAGCTCCAGTTTGCCGCGCTGCCGCCGGAGGTATCCCTGCTCCTCCAGCTCGCGCTCGATCCGCTTGAGCGCCTCCAGGTCGTCGACGGCCGACCGGCCGAGGGCGCGGCGGATCGCCGCCTCGTCGATGTCGTCGAGCCGGGCTCCGGGGTAGTCCTGGCGGAGCGCCTCCTCCAGGCGGCCGAGGTCGGCGAGCTCCTCCAGGGCGCTGACGGCGTCCCCCATGCCGAGGGGCCGGTCGCCGTTCATCCGCTCGGGGGTGTCCCAGGCGAGGTCGGGACGGCGGGCGTACAGGGCCTCACCCAGGCGGGACATCTGCTCGCCCAGGCCCGCCTGCTCCAGCGTCTGGTCGATCAGGCCCTGAAGCTCCTGGCGCTGTTCGGGGGTCATGGAGGCGAGCATCCGCTGGGCCGCGGCGGACCTGCGGGCCAGGATGTCGACCAGCTCTTCGAGATTGCGGGGATTCTCCGGAAAGAATTCCCCATGCTTCTGCATGAACTGGTGGAAATCTTCTGGGGTGTGCTCGCCGCGGGCATCGCGGTCCAGCATGTCGTTCAAGTCCGACATCATCTGCCGGACCCGTTCCATCGTCTCGGGATCGGGATTGGCCAGGGCCTCCCGCATGCCGCGGAACCGGCTGTCGAGGACCTCCCTGCGCAGCAGGGCGCGCAGTTCCTCGAACGTCTGGCGGGCGGCCGGCGAACGCCACTCGTACGTGCTCAGCTGCTGGACCGCGCTGGCGGTGTCGCTCGGCACCCCGTCGAGCTCCGACTCGCGCAGCCGCGCCTCGTCGGAGGGGTCGGGGAACAGCTCGGCCCGCTCCTGGCCGATCGCCTTGTCCAGAAGGGCGCGGGCGCGTTCGAGCGTGCCGTCGAGGCTGCCGCGTTCCCGCAGTTCGCGGCGGCGCTTGCGGACCTCGCGCAGCAGCTCATCGAGGCCGCGCCGGTCCTGGGCGCCGGGCAGACCCCGCCTGAGCAGGTCCTTGAGGGAGTCCATCGGGCTGGAACCCGACAGGATCGCGTCGCCCATCTCGTCGAGCGCGGCGCGCACGTCGTACGGCGGCGCCAGCGGATCGGGCCCGTCCTGGTACTCGCCGTATCGGTAGCCACTCATCTTTTGTGAGCCTAATCGTCGTGTGTCCGATGTGCGAGGAACGCCAAGCCCGCCGGGTGGGACCGAAGGCGGCTCACCGGCAGGGGGCCGCCTTCGGTCCCGGTTTCGGCGGGGCCGGGCTCAGGTGCGGTAGACGGCGCCTCCGTCGACCTCGTCCTTGGACAGGCGCCGCATGAGATAGAGCCCTTCGAGGGCGAACTCCAGCGCGGCGGCGGCGTGCCCGGGGGACTCGTCGCCCTCGCCCATGCCCACGGCGGACATGATCTTGGAGAGGCCGTTGACGGGACCGATCTGCTGGAGCAGCTCGGTGGCCGGCGTCAGCTCACCGGACTCGATCTGGACGCCCTCGCTGAACTTGTCCAGCAGCGCCGACAGGTCCAGGCCGCCCAGGGTGCCGCGGAAGGTCTCCGCGGTGGCCCGGCGCAGCAGGTGGGCGAGCACCTCGACCTCGCGGCCCTCCTCGCTCACCTCGAACTCCACCTTGCCGCGCAGCGTCGGGACGATGCCGGGCAGGTCGCACACCCGGGTCACCGGGCGCTCCTCGCCGGTCAGGGCCGCCCGCCGTACCGCCGAGGCGGCGGCCGTCTCGGCGGCGGCGATGGCGAAGCGGGCCGAGACGCCCGAGCGCGAGTCCACGGCCGTCGACTCGCGGACCAGGCGGGTGAACCTGGCGATGGTCTCCACGAGGTGCTCGGGCAGCTCGGCGCTCAGCCCCTCGGGCTCGCCCGCCCCGCCGTCCTGGGCGCCGGCAGCCTCCTGGCCCCGCCAGTTGAGCGCGGCCTCCTGGCGGATCAGGTCGAGCTCGTCCTCCAGGGTCAGCGGGTAGTGAGTGCGGATCTCGGCCCCGAACCGGTCCTTCAGCGGGGTGATGATCCGTCCCCGGTTGGTGTAGTCCTCGGGGTTCGCGCTGGCGATCAGCAGGAGGTCCAGGGGCAGCCGCAGGTTGTAGCCGCGTACCTGGATGTCGCGCTCCTCCAGCACGTTGAGCAGCGACACCTGGATGCGCTCGGCCAGGTCGGGCAGCTCGTTGACCGAGAAGACGCCCCGGTTGGTGCGGGGCACCAGGCCGTAGTGGACGGTCTCCGGGTCGCCGAGCGTGCGGCCTTCCGCGATCTTGATCGGGTCGACGTCGCCGATCAGGTCGCCGACCGAGGTGTCCGGCGTGGCGAGCTTCTCGCCGTACCGGTCGTCGCGGTGCTTCCAGGCGATCTCCAGCTCCTCGCCCCGCTCGGCCGCGAGCTTCACGCAGCGGACGCACGCGGGGGCGTACGGATGATCGTTGATCTCGCAGCCGTCGACCACCGGGGTCCACTCGTCGAGCAGGCGGGTGATCGTACGGATGAGCCGGGTCTTGCCCTGGCCGCGCTCGCCAAGCAGCACCAGGTCGTGGCCCGCCAGCAGGGCCCGCTCAAGGTGGGGGAGCACGGTGTCGTCGAATCCGACGATGCCCGGGAATCTCGGCGTGCCTGAGCGTAATCTGTCGAGCAGGTTTTCGCGGATCTCCGCTTTGACCGTGCGATAGGTGTGTCCACTTTCGCGCAGGTCGCGGAGAGTGCGAGCTAGCGGCGTTTCACTTCGCGGTGTGGGCGATTCATGCACGGGACGAGACTACGTCGCGCGGGGAGGATGCGGCAGCTTATACACATTTCGGATCTTGACCATTGCGTGACGCTATGCGCGCGTCGTTACTCCCGTAGTGGGGAGAATCCGGCCAAGAGGGGCAAATGGCCGACACTACGACTCGCGACGGAACAGAGGAGGCGAGGCGTGTGGCAGTGCTGACGAGCCGGTTCGCGGACGGTCTCGCCGTGGGCTCCGACCTGGTGGTGGCCGCGGAGACCGCGGTGCGCCAGGCCCTCTCCGGCCTGTCGGGGCCGCCCGACCTGGTGTGCTTCTTCATCTGTGGTGAGGACCCCGAGGACGTGGCCCGCGCCGGGCTTCGCGCGATGCGCATGGCGCCCGGGGCCCAGGTCATCGGGTGCAGCGCCACCGGTGTGATCGGCGACAGCCAGGGCGTCGAGCTGACCTCGGCGGTCAGCGCCTGGGCCGCGAGCCTCGGCGGCGGGCGGGTCACGACCTTCGCGCTGGAGACCCTCCGCATGGAGGACCGCTTCGTGATCATCGGCCTGCCCGACCGGGGCGCCGACGACCAGGTGGCGATACTGCTGGCCGATCCGTACAGCTTCCCCACCGACGCCTTCGTGGAGCACTCGGCCGACGTCCTCGGGAACCTTCCGCTGGTGGGCGGGCTGGCCAACGGGATGCGGGGCCAGGGCTCGGTCCGCCTGTTCGCGGGCGGTGAGATGTACACAGAAGGGGCGATCGGCGTGATGCTGAGCGGCCCCGTCAACGTCAGCACCGTCGTCAGCCAGGGTTGCCGTCCCATCGGCCCCACCATGGTCGTCACCCGCTCCGAGGAGAACCTCCTGCTGGAGCTGGCCGGGCAGCCCGCGCTCGCCCGCCTGGAGGACATCGTCAGCGGCCTCGACGAGGAGGACCGGGAACTGGTCGCCTCGGGCCTGCAGATCGGCGTCGCGATGGACGAGTACGCCGAGAGCCACGAGCGGGGCGACTTCCTGATTCGCGGCATCCTCGGCATCGACCCCGAGCGCGAGGCCGTGGCGGTCGGCGACGTGCTCGACATCGGGCAGAGCGTCCGCTTCCAGGTCCGCGACGCCGCCACGGCCGACGAAGATCTGTACGAACTGCTGGACGCCCACGTCGAGCAGCGCGGGCACATCGACGGCGCGCTGCTGTTCTCCTGCAACGGCAGGGGCTCGGCCATGTTCGGCAGCCCCGACCACGACGCGCTCGCGCTCCACGACACCCTGGGCCCGATCGGCATGGCGGGGTTCTTCGCCGCCGGCGAGGTCGGCCCCGTGGCGGGCCACAACCACGTGCACGGCTTCTCGGCCTCGATCCTCGTCTTCTCCAGCGGCGCCACCCACGACGGCTCCGACGGAGGCCAGAAGGCCGCCCGCGGAGTCTGAGCCGCCCCTACGGCATGTGATCCTTGGAGGCATGGGAGGCGTGGCGGGGTCGGTGGCGCGTGACCCGGGCGTCGTGGTGGCGGCGATGTCGGCGGCACCAAGCTGGCCGCCGCGCTGGTCGACCCCACCGGGGAGATCGTCGTAGCCGGCCGGATGGCCACCCCGCCCGGGGGAGACGCGCCCACGCTGTGGAAGGCCCTGGCCGGGCTGGTCGACTCCGTGCTGGAACGCCGGCCCGGGCATGAGGTGATCGGCGTGGGGGCCGGGTGCGGCGGCCCGATGGCCTGGCCCGAGGGCGTCGTCTCTCCGCTCAACATGCCGGGCTGGCGCGATTTCCCCTTGCGCGAGCGGCTGGGCGAGCGGTTCTCCGGCGTGCCCGTGCGGGTCCACAACGACGCGATCTGCCTGGCCGTGGCCGAGCACTGGCGTGGGGCCGGCCGGGGCAGCGACGACATGCTCGGCATGGTCGTCTCGACGGGCGTCGGCGGCGGCCTGATCCTCGGCGGCCGGTTGATCGACGGCGGCACGGGCAACGCCGGGCACATCGGCCACGTCGTCGTGGACCCGGACGGCCCCACGTGCGGCTGCGGGGGACGAGGCTGCCTGGAGGCCGTCGCCCGGGGTCCCGGCCTCGCCGCTTGGGCCCTGGAACAGGGCTGGACCCCCGGCGGGGCCACCGGCCGGGCCTCGGCCACAGACACGGAGGGCCCTCGGACGGGCGCCCGCCTGGCCGGGACGTACGTCGAGGCGGCCGAGGCGAGCGGACGGCGGCTGTCGGCGGACGCCGCCGCCGGGGACGAGATCGCCCGGAGCGCGATGACCCGCGCGGGACGGGCGCTCGGCATCGCCATCGCCTCGGCCACCCACCTGTGCGACCTCGACATCGTGACCATCGGCGGCGGCCTCTCGCAGGCGGGCCCGCTGCTGTTCGACCCGCTCGAAGAGGCCCTGCGGGCGCACGCCCGTATGGGCTTCGCCGGGCGCGTCCGCGTCGTCCCCGCCCAGCTGGGCCAGGACGCCGGCCTGATCGGCGCCGCCGCCCTCATCCTCGCCCCCGACCACTACTGGACCGCTCACTGAAAGCTCACTTAAGGCACGGCAAGTCCCGATGTAACGGTTTGTTTCTCTTCGTCCAAGCAGGGTGTAAGCACTCGGACGACGAAGGGAGCGAAGCAGGTGCGCCTCAGACAACCGGGGTTGGCGGGGATCGCCGATGACCCCGGCGCTTTCGAAGCCTTCTACCGGCGCCACTTCGACGAAATGACGCGTTTCCTGGCCCGCCGGGTCGACGATCCCCACACGGTCGCGGACCTCGTCGCGGAGGTCTTCCTCGCCGTCCTCGACTCCGCGCACACCTACCGGCCGGGACGGGGGAGCGAGATCGCGTGGCTGTACGGCGTGGCGCGGAACACCCTGCTGGCCGAGCGGCGGCGGGCCGCGCGCGAGCTGCGAGCGGGCGGCCGTATCGCCGGTCGCCGACTGCTGGAGGCCGATGACGTGGCCCGTCTGGAAGATCGGATCGACGCGGAGAGCCCGGCCCGCCGTGCTCTCCAGGCCATGACCGGCCTGCCGGAAAGCGAGCGGGCGCTGCTGGAGCTGGTCGTGGTCGACCAGCTCACCGTCTCGGAGGCCGCCGCCGCCCTCGGCATCCGGCAGGGCACCGCCCGCGTCAGGCTCCATCGTGCCAGGCGCTCACTCCAGCAGGTTCCCGGTGTCGTACCGCCCCTGGTGATGGAAGGAATCAGATGAACGACACATTCGAGGACAGGTTGCTCGCGGAGCTCAGGACGGAGATGGCCGGCAGGGCACCGCAGGGGCGTGCCCCCGCTCCGCGCCGGAACACAGGCCGCAGGCTCCTGGCGACGGCCGCGGTGACCGCGATCGCCGCGGCCGCGGCGATCGCCGTGCCACTGGTGACCGGGACCGGTACCGCCGCCTACGCGGTGACCAAGAACCCCGACGGCTCGGTCACCCTCACGATCCGCGAGTTCCGGGACCCGGAGGGCGTCGAAGACGAACTGGCCGCAGCGGGTGTGCGGGCAGATGTCACGTACATGCCGTTGGGCAAGCGGTGTGAGAGGCCCGGGTTCCGTCCCCTGGACGCAGACCAGGCGAACATGCCGACCAAGGAGGAGCTTCTGAGCAAGGATCCCGCCGTACGGGCGAAGATCCGGGAGAAACTCGCCAGTTCGCCTTCCGGGAAGGCCATACGGATGCGGAACGGCATCACGATCTATCCCCGGTACGTCGAGCCCGGCCAGACCGTGGTGCTCCAGATCGCGGAGAACCCGAAGGAGCCGACGGTCCGCGACCCCGGCGTCGCCTGGCAGTTCAGCGGCATGCTGACGGATGGGCCCGTCAACCCGTGCAGGCTCGTGGACGACCCGGGGGCGTTCGACGTCGGGGACGCCGTGCCGCCGGGCAGCTGACCGACGGGCCGGTCGGTAGGGGAGTCCCCAGCCGCCGGACTGATGGTGGGCCGGTGAGCGTGTGGGCAGGCGATGAGTGGGAGACTTCGGGCATGGCCCACCCTGAGGTGACCTATGACGATGTGGTCGCCGCCCGTGACTTGCTCGACAACGTGGTCATCCGCACGCCGTTGTTGCATTCGCGGGTCCTGTCGGAGCTGATCGGCGGCCCGGTCTACCTCAAGTGCGAGAACCTCCAGCGGGCCGGCTCGTTCAAGGTCAGGGGCGCGTACGTGCGCATCGCCAGGCTGACCGACGAGGAGCGCTCCCGGGGCGTGGTCGCGGCGAGCGCGGGCAACCACGCCCAGGGGGTGGCTCTGGCCTCGGGGCTGCTGGGCTGCAAGTCCACGGTGTTCATGCCGCAGGGGGCGCCGCTGCCCAAGGTCGAGGCCACCCGCGCGTACGGCGCCGACGTGATCTTCGCGGGGACGACCGTCGACCACGCGCTGGCGGCGGCCAAGGAGCACGCCGAGGAGACCGGGGCCGTCTTCATCCACCCCTTCGACCACCCCGACGTCGTGGCCGGTCAGGGCACCGTCGGGCTGGAGATCCTCGACCAGCTCCCCGACGTCGGCACGATCACGCTCGCGGTCGGCGGCGGCGGGCTCGCGGCGGGGGTCGCCCTCGCCGTGAAGTCCATGCGGCCGGGCGTCCGCATCGTGGGCGTGCAGGCCGAGCGGGCCGCCGCCTACCCCGCGTCGCTCGCCGCGGGGCACCCGGTCGTGGTGGAGCCCGTGTCGACCATGGCCGACGGCATCGCGGTCGGCCGCCCAGGCGACATCACCTTCGAGATGATCCACTACCTGGTCGACAGCGTGGTCACGGTCTCCGAGGAGACGCTGTCGCGGGCACTGCTGCTCTGCCTGGAGCGCACCAAGATGGTCGTGGAGCCCGCGGGCGTGGCCGGGGTCGCCGCGCTGCTCGACTGGCCGCACGCCTTCGAGCCGCCCGTGGTCGTGGTGCTCTCGGGGGGCAACATCGATCCGCTGCTGCTGTCGAAGGTGCTGCGGCACGGCCTGTCGGTGGCGGGTCGTTACCTGGCCTTCCGCATCCGGCTCCCCGACCGGCCGGGTGCGCTCGCGACGCTTCTCAGCCGCCTGGCCGACCTCGGGGCGAACGTGCTCGACGTGGGCCACGAGCGCATGGACCCCCGGCTCCACCTCGACGAGGCGGAGGTGCTGATGCACCTGGAGACCAAGGGGCCCGTGCACTGCGACGAGGTCCTCACGGGCCTGCGCCGGTACGGCTACAAGCTCATCTTCAGCTGAGCGCGGGGCGCTGCGGCCTGTAGAGCCAGGCGTCGAACAGGTCGCCGAGCTGCTTGCCCGAGAGCTTCTCGGCGAGCCGTACGAACTCGTCGGTGGTGGCGCCGCCGTACTTGTGCTGGTCGGTCCACGTGCGCAGGAGGGTGAAGAACGTCTCGTCCCCGATGCGCTTGCGCAGGACGTGCAGCGTCATGGCGCCCCGGAGGTAGACCGAGGTGTTGAACAGGTCCTGCCGCTGGGCCACGCCGGGCGGGTACTTCCACAGGGAGGCGCCCTTGGCCGAGTAGTGGTCCTGGAAGGTCTTCTCGGCGGTGAGGCCGCCGTTGTGCTCGGTCCAGAGCCACTCGGCGTACGTCGCGAAGCCCTCGTTGAGCCACAGGTCCTTCCAGCGGGTGATGCTCACACTGTCGCCGAACCACTGGTGGGCGAGCTCGTGGGCGATGATGCTCTCGTCCGGCTCGAACCCTCCGTACATCGGCTTGGTCTGGTTCTCCAGGGCGTACCCGGTGGAGAAGTCGTCGATCACGCCGCCCGTGGAGTTGAAGGGGTACGGCCCGAACACCTTCGACCAGTAGTCGGTCACCTTGGCGGAGGTGGAGTACAGGAAGTCGAGGTCGTGCCGGAACGCCGGGTCGGTCGCCGCGTACATCGGGATGCCACCGGGCGAGGTGCCGGTCTTGACGTCGAACTTGCCAAGCGTGATCGTCGCGAGGTAGGTCGCCATCGGGTGGCCTTCGCGCCAGGCGAAGGTCGAGGTGCCGCCGGAGGTGACCGGGTCGCCGCGCAACTCGCCGTTGGCGATGACCGTGGTCCCTGCGGGGACGGTGATGTCGAAGTCGTACGTCGCCTTGTCGGACGGATGGTCGTTGCACGGGAACCAGGTCTTGGCGCCGTTGGGCTCGCTGGTGACGAACGCGCCGTCCTTGGTGGGGATGAAGCCGTAGGTGCCGAGGTTGGAGGAGTTGCGGACGGGGTCGGGCCTGCCGGCGTAGTCGACGGCGACGTCGAACTCTGCGCCCTTGGTGATCACGGCGGCGGGGGTGATGGTGAGCTCGTCGCCTTCCCTCGCGAACTTCGCGTCCTTGCCGTCGACGCTCACCCTGCGCACGGTGAGCCCGTGCAGGTCGAGGTCGAACCGTGAAAGGTTCTGGACGGCCTTCGCCCTGATGCTCGCCGTGCCCGAAAGGTGCTTGGTCGGCGGGTCGTAGGTCAGCTTCAGCGTGTAGTGGCCGACGTCGTACCCCCCGTTGCCGTCCATGGGGAAGTCGGGATCGCCGATACCCGCCGCACCGGGCGTGCCGACCTCGGACTCGGCGGACTGCGCGCTGCCGGCGTCGGGCGCGGGGCTCTGCGTCGTCGCCCCGCTCGACGCGGTGCAGGCGTTCAGTCCGAGCACGGTGGCGGACAGCATGGCGGTGGTCAGCCGCTTGGGCCCCTTCAGCTGCATGTCATGCAGCCTACGGGAGAAAGCCCAGGTCATCAGGCATCTACGACAATGGTCCCGGCGGCTTTGTCGTGCAAAGCCTGCTTCTTTCCGTCAAACAGGATCCACGCGATGTCCACCAGTCCGAGGCAGCACACCACGCCGAGGATCCCGTACACGGCCTCGCGGACCGCAGCCTGCCCCGGCGTGACCGGCTCCTGGGCAGGGTCGCGTACGACCCGCAGCCCGAACAGCTTCTTGCCCACGGTCTGGCCGCGCCAGAACGCCGTCAGCAGCCAGTAGTACAGGAACCAGACGATCGCGACGACGGCGCCGTGGTTCGCATGTACCACCTCGAAGGTCCCGTCGGGCATCCGCTCGGCCACCGTGGTGGAGAAGGGCGAGGTGATCAGTCCCACGATCAGGCCGTCGAGGATGCCGGCGAACAGGCGCCTCCACCGCCCCCCGAGCGGCGCGGATCCTGGTGATCGCATGCCTATGTGATCACCAGGATGTCCTCACAGCAAACGGGGTCGCGGGCAAACGATCAGAGGTTGCCGCGCCGGTCCTGCTCCCGCTCGATCGCCTCGAACAGGGCCTTGAAGTTGCCCTTGCCGAAGCCGAGCGAGCCGTGGCGCTCGATGAACTCGAAGAACACCGTCGGACGGTCCTGCACGGGCTTGGTGAAGATCTGCAGCAGGTAGCCGTCCTCGTCGCGGTCGACGAGGATGCGCTGCCTCTTCAGCTCCTCGATGGGCGCGCGCACCTCGCCGATCCTCGCGCGGAGCGCCGGGTCGTCGTAGTAGGAGTCGGGCGTGTCCAGGAACTCGACGCCGGCCGCGCGCATCTGTTCGACGGTCCGGATGATGTCGTTCGTGGCGAGCGCGATGTGCTGGACGCCGGGGCCGCCGTAGAACTCCAGATACTCGTCGATCTGCGACTTCTTGCGGCTGATCGCCGGCTCGTTGAGCGGGAACTTCACCTTGCGCGTGCCGTTCGCGACGACCTTCGACATCAGCGCGGAGTACTCGGTGGCGATGTCGTCGCCGATGAACTCCGCCATGTTGGTGAAGCCCATCACCCGCTTGTAGAACTCCACCCACTCGTCCATCTTGCCGAGCTCGACGTTGCCCACGCAGTGGTCCACGGCCTGGAAGTACCTCTTGGCCGGGGGCTCGACCAGCGGCCGGGCCGGCACGTAGCCGGGCAGATAGGTGCCGCTGTAGTTCGACCGGTCGACGAGCGTGTGCCGCGTCTCGCCGTACGTGGCGATCGCCGCGATGACGACCTTGCCCTGCTCGTCCTCCATCGTGTATGGCTCCGTCAGCCCCCGGGCGCCCGCCGCGACGGCGTGCGCGTAGGCGCCCTCCACGTCCGGCACGTCGAGGGCGAGGTCGATCACGCCGTCGCCGTGCTCCGCGACGTGGCGGGCGATCTCGGTGCCCGGCCGTACCGAGCCGCGCAGCTCGAAGCGCGCGCTTCCCGAGGTCAGCACGTAGGCCACCTCGTCCCGGCTTCCCGTCTCGGGCCCCTTGTACGCGACCAGGCGCATCCCGAAGGCCGAGGAGTAGTAGTGCGCCGCCTGCTTGGCGTTGCCTACCGCGAAGACCACCGAATCCATGCCGTGTACGGGAAATACATCACTCATGAGGTCACTCTCAGATGATGTGGCCTATATGTGCAAGTGTTACCCAAACAGGTAGGCAGATTGACTAGCGATCCTGGGTCACCAGGGGTAATCCTGTACAGCATGACGATTGACGAGCTGGACGTACGGCTCATCTCTCTTCTCGCCTCCGAGCCGCGCGTGGGGGTCCTTGAGGCGTCCCGGCGGCTGAGCGTGGCGCGGGGCACGGTCCAGGCGAGGCTCGACCGGCTCGTGGAGAGCGGTGTGATCACCGGGTTCGGTCCCGACGTCGACCCCGCCGCGCTGGGATACCAGGTGACCGCGTTCGTGACGCTGCAGATTCGGCAGGTCAGCGGCCATGAGCCGGTCGCGAACCTGCTCGCGGCCATCCCGGAGGTGCTGGAGGTCCACACGATCACCGGGGGTGGTGACATGCTGTGCCGGGTGGTCGCGCGGAGCAACGCCGACCTCCAACGGGTCATCGACCTGATCGTGGACGTCGAGGGGGTGGTGCGCACGTCGTCGGTGATCGCGCTGGACACCCCCGTCGCCTACCGGGTGCTGCCCCTTGTCGCCGGCACTCCGCGTCACCGCGACCGCTAGCGGTTTTGTACGAAGACGTGTTTGTACGAAGACGTGGCAATCGGCAGGTCTGTCCCGTACGCAGATCAGGGAAGCCGCGAGCATGTCCCATACCCGGACCTGGAAATCTGCGAGCCTGTGCCATGCGGAGATCGTGGGATCACTCGACGAGCGCAGCACCGGTATCTATCGTTTACTGTGGACGATCCGCCCAGCTTACGGGGGTTTGCTGAGCAGTAGATCGGGGGTTGAGCCGTGCGGGACGAAGGGAAGAAGCGCCGGTCGAGGCGTCGTCTTCTCCGCCGATTCCTCATCGCCGGTGGCATCGCCGTTCTCGGCATCGCCGCGATGGTGGCCGTCGTGTGGGTTCTCACGCCGATCCCCGACACCACCCAGAAGCTCGCGACCGCGCAGGGCTCGCTCATCTACTACCGCGACGGCAAGACGGTGCTGGCGCGTCAGGGCGTGAACCGCAAGAACGTCCCGCTCGAAAAAGTGCCCAAGGCAGTGCGCGATGCGGTCATCTCCATCGAGAACCGCACGTTCTACCAGGACCAGGGCGTGTCTTTGCCGGGTACGGCCCGAGCCATGTGGTCGACCGTCACCGGCAACCAGGTCCAGGGCGGTTCGACGATCACGCAGCAGTTGGTGCGCAACTACTACAGCGGGCTCAGCCAGGAACGGTCGGCCACGCGCAAGTTCAAAGAGATCATGATCTCGTTGAAGGTGGATCGCTCCAAGTCCAAGTCCTGGGTGCTTGAGCAGTACCTCAACACGATCTACTTCGGCCGGGGCGCCCACGGCATCCAGGCCGCCGCGCAGGCGTACTTCAGCAAGGACGTCAGCAAGCTGACCGTTTCGCAGGGCGCCTACCTCGCGGCCGTGATCCAGCAGCCGTCGCGCTTCGCCTCGCCCAAGGGCGCCGACCTCGACGCCGCCAAGGCCCGCTGGCAGGCCGTGGTCTCCGCCATGGTGCAGACGCGCACCCTCGACCCGTCGGAGGCCGCGACGCTGACCTTCCCCAAGCTGGCCAAGCAGAAGAACCCGCTCTCGGTCAGCGGCCAGAAGGGCTACATCCTGGCCCAGGTGCGGGCGGAGCTGAACCGCCACGGCTACAGCGACGAGGACATCTACCAGGCCGGACTCAAGATCACAACGACGTTCGACAAGGGGCTCATGGCCATCGCCGAGCGTGCGGTCGAGGAGACCCTGCCCCCGGACACGTCCGGCAAGGTGCGCACCGGCCTCGCCGCCGTCGACCCGGAGACCGGTGAGGTCGTCGCCTTCTACGGCGGCAAGGACTACACGGAGAACCAGTACGACAACGCGTTCTCGGCGAAGGTCCAGGCCGGGTCCACGTTCAAGCCGTACACGCTGGCCGCCGCGCTGGAGAGCGGGCTCGACCTGAACACGCGGGTCAACGGCAACTCGCCGATACGGGTCGCCTCGGCGAAAGACCCGATCCCCAACTCCGGCGGCACCTCGTACGGCTCCTCCATTGACCTGGTCGAGGCGACCCGCAACTCGGTGAACACCGCCTTCGTCGACCTCGCGCAGAAGGTCGGGCTGAAGAAGGTCGCCAAGGCCGCCGAGGCCGCGGGCATCCCGGCCGAACAGATCGCCAAGCAGAAGGACTACCCGACCTTCCCGCTCGGCACCGCGTCGGTCAGCGCCGTCCAGCAGGCCTCGGGATTCGGTACGTTCGCCGCCAACGGCGTTCACAGGGAAGCGCATGTCATCCGCTCGGTGACCGACGCCAAGGGCACCATCAGAAAGTTCACCGTGGTGGGCGTCCGCGCGTTCAGCGAGCGTACGGCCGCGGACGCGACGTACGCCATGGAGCAGGTGGTGGAGGGCGGCACCGGCACGGCCGCCCGGTTGTACGACCGCCCCGTGGCGGGCAAGACCGGCACCAGCGACTCCTCCAGCTCCGTCTGGTTCGTGGGGTACACCCCGCAGCTCTCGACCGCCGTGAACATGTTCCGCGACGACAACAAGACCGTGAGCGTCCCCGGGTACGGGGCGCTGTTCGGCGGCTCCCTGCCCGCGCAGGTCTGGCGGGCGTTCATGTCGGAGGCGATGTCGGGCAGGCCGGTCAAGGACTTCCCAGGCTCCACGTCGTACGACCCGTACTACAACGACTGGAACGGCGGCTTCAACGGCAACGGGTGGGGCGGCAACGGGAACGGCAACGGCTGGGGCAACAGGAACAATGGGACGCCTCGGGGCGACCAGCCTCCCGCGAACCCGGACCCACGCCAGTCCGACACCCCGCCCACGTCGAACCCCGGCCCCACTGGCAACCCCGACCCCAACCCGAACCCGAACCCGAACCCGAACACCAACCCGAACACCAACCCAGACGGCAACGCCCCTCCGCCTCCCGACACCCAACCTCTCGAAACCCCACCTCCACCGGGCTGAGACAAACGTCCTTCTCCCATGCGTCACCGCCGCGGGTGGTGGTCCGTTCGCCGCCCACCCGGTTCGTTGCCTTCCGCTACGCGTGTTGATGTTCGGTCATGTCTGGTGGTGACGGGGCTTTCATGTGCGGGCGCGCGGGGTCTGGGCGGAGGGGGGCCGGTGTAGGTGTAGGTCCACCGGTCTTTTCCGGTGCGGTGGCGCTGGTAGCGGCCGGGGTGGCGGTAGCGGTCGCGGTTGTGGAACTGGCAGGCCGGACCGAGGTTGGTCAGGTCGGTAGGCCCGCCCTGGGCCCACCCGTCGGCGTGGTCGATCTGGCACATGGTGGCCGGCAAAGGACACCCGTCCACCCAGCAGGTCGCGTACCGGGCGATCACCGCTCGCCGCTGGGCAGGAGTGGCAAGCCGCACCCGCCGCCCCATATCCAGCACCTGACCCTCGGCATCCATCACGATCCGCACCAACGCGGACGTACGCGCCAGGCGGTGCACATCACCCACGGGCAGCAACTGTCCGGTCGCCGGCAGCAGGGCTGGAAGCCCGCGATCAGCCCGCTGCCCACACCGGCCGCACCCGCGTTCGGTAGGCCTGAGCGGTTCGGGTGGTTCGGTGGGTTCGGTGGGTTCGGTGGGTTCGGTGGGTTCGGTGGGTTCGGTGGGTTGGGTTGCTCCGGTGGGTTGGGTGGGCTCGGGCGGCTCGGCTGCTCCGGCGGGCAGGGGCCGTTCGGCTGCTCCGGCCGGTTCCGTATGGCCCGGGGGTCCTGCTGGTCTGCGTGTGGATGCTGTGGATTTCGCCGGCTGGTTGTCTCTACCTGTGGGGTTGAAATGATCGGTGGACACGGGGTTGGCGTGGCGGGTGGACGCGGGGTTGGGGTGGTCATCGGGTAGGGATGCGGCGTTGACGAGGACCAGGAGCTCGGTGGCGGTCTGCTGTTCCAAAAGGGCGATGAAAGCATCAGCGTTGCGTACCCTGAGCGGGCGATCATCGCCCTCGGCCCGGGGTCTGGCGTAGGCGTCCAAAAGGGTCTTGAGCCGGGCGGCGGCCTCGCGCGGCAGCCGGAACTCCCCCTCCATCCCACCCGAAGCACTCGGACGTACCAACAGGAACCGGGCCGCGTAATCGGCTTCGGCCTCGTCGGCGGTTCCGTCGGGGACGAGCACTTCACGCAGGTAACGTCCCGCCTTGGCCACCTCGGCAGGACTCGCCTCATCAGCCAGACCGAGCAGAATCGGCTCGGCCACCTGCGCCTGGTCGTCGGTCAGATGCGCGGTGGCCGTGCAGATCACCGACACCATGCCCTCGGCGAGGGTTCCTGCGGCGAACCGGGCCCGCACGACCGGCAGGCGCGCCAACTCCACCGCCAACCCGACCAACTGCCCGGCACCGGACATGCTCATCCCGCACGCCGAACGCAGCCACGTCTTGGTCGAGGCGTGCCCCAAGCTCCGGGCCTCACCCGCCGCGTGCACTCGACCCACCCGGGCCGCGATCGCCGAGATCAGCCGATCGCGCGCCACCGCCAGATCTTCCACCTCAGCAGCACAGATCGCCGGTGACTCCGGCACCGGCGCCACCGCCAAGGCCTCGGCGGCCTCCCGTACCCGCCCCACGAACACCCACGACGCTCGGCCGCCATCGCGACCGTCGGCCTGATCATCGGTATCCCCGTGGTCATCGGCACCGGTAGAGCCGTCCCGCAGGCCACCCAGCTCTGAGTTACCCAGGCCCGGGTCATACGGCTCCCGGCCGCTGCCGCGCGGGCCGTGGTCGCGGTCGTGCTCGCACTCACCCTGCCGGTCATGCTCGTGCTCGCGGTCATGCTCGCGGTCATGCTCGCGGTCGTGCCAGTCAAGATCTTTCCGGTCGCTGGTGTACGGATCCCTGCCATCGGGTTCGGCCGCATCGCCTGAATCTTCGGCGTGGAGGTGATCCTGCTCGGCTGCTTCTCGCGCGTGAAGGTCGTGCAGCGCATGAAGGTCGTGCAGCGCGTGAAGGTCGTGTGCGGCGGAGCCATCGCTGGACCAACCCGAGGAACGCGCCACCACCGCCTCCCACCACTCGGGGCCAAGCATCGCTTCGCCCGCCGAGCTCGGCCACGGGTGCGAGCGGCCGAGCCTGGAGACATCCGCCACCCGCCATCACTCCCCATGAATTCGAAAGCCTGTACGAATGTTTTCATATTCCAGAGTCACTCGCAACCCGATTCCCACCACAGAAAAAATGTGTGAAATAAGAAAACAAATCACGATTGTCACAAGGAAATCAATTGTCGGAATTGGTGGTATTCGAACTAGATCACCTTGGTCCGGGCCGTTAGGACGGAGTCATGCCGCCGCCCACCCCGTTTCGTCACCGGGGGATGAGAAAGAAGTACGTACTGCGGGGCGTCCACGAAGGCTCACCCGCGCCTCGCCGACCCCCGTACACACATAGCCCGATCGGGGCAAGACGGTAACAAGACAAAGGCCCCAGCCGGGCGGAGATCGCCCATCCGACCCGCGCGAGCGTAAGCGATCACCACAGACCACGGGGCCAGGAGGAGGACACTGCCGGCAGGCGAAGCCGGCGGGCTCAGCGAGTGATCGAGGTACGGAGTTCCCTTGTCAGGGCCGCGGGGGAGGTTACGGGGGCCTGGCAGGTGAACCGGCGGCAGACGTAAGCGGCGGGTTGGCCGTTCACCAAACCTCGGCCCTCCATCAGTGGGACGTTTCCGTCGCCGAGGGCGATCACTGTCCCGGGGGCGCCGGCCATCAGGGCGGCGCGGTGCAGGGCGGTGGTGCGCGGGTCGTCCAGAGGGCCGGTGATCGCGACCTCCACAGGCCCGGCCAGCGCGGCCTCGGCGACCGCGAGGCCCCAGCCGGCGAATCTGGCGTGCTTGTCGGCGAGCACCGACACAGTGCCGATCGCCGCCTCGGCCGCCTCCCGGTGGCGCTCCGACCCGGTCAGGGCGCCGTACGACAGCAGTGCGCCCGCCGCCGCGAACTGCCCGGACGGCGTGGCGTTGTCGGTGGGATCCTGGGGCCGCTGGAACAGCCGTTCGCCGTCGTCGGCGGTGTCGAAGAACCCTCCTGACCCGTCCGGGAACCGTTCGAGCACCGTGTCGAGCAGGGCGCCCGCGAGCTCGAACCACCGGGACTCCCCGGTGACCCCGTACAGGGTGAGGAACCCTTCGGCGACGTCCGCGTAATCCTCCAGCACCCCGGCGTTGGACCCGGCCCGGCCGTCGCGCGAGGTGCGTGCCAGCCGGCAGCCCTGGAGGTGGACGTCGGCCAGCAGCTCGGCGGCCGTACGCGCCGCGTCGACGAGGTCGCGGCGGTCGAACAGGGCGCCCGCCTCGGCGAGAGCCGCGATGGCGAGCCCGTTCCAGGCGGCCACCACCTTGTCGTCCCTGCCGGGGCGTACGCGGGACGAGCGGGCGGTGAGCAGCTCCGCGCGCACGTCGTCGGACAGCGCGCGGTCGGAGGGGTCGGTGAGCAACTGGAGCACCGAGGCGCCGTGCTCGAAGGTGCCCGCGGCCGTCACCTCGAACAGCGACGCGGCCCAGGCGCCGCGCTCCTCGCCGAGCACCTCGCGCAGCTCCGAGGGCGTCCAGACGTAGAACTTGCCCTCCACGCCCTCGCTGTCGGCGTCGAGCGCGGAGGCGAAGCCGCCCTCGGGGGTGCGCATCTCGCGGAGCAGCCAGTCGGCGGTCTCCAGGGTCACGCGCCTGGCCAGGGGAGCCCCGGTGGTCCGCCACCAGTGGGCGTAGACCCGTAGGAGCAGGGCGTTGTCGTAGAGCATCTTCTCGAAGTGGGGCACCACCCAGGCGGCGTCCACGCTGTAGCGGGCGAAGCCCCCGCCGAGCTGGTCGTACATGCCGCCGCGGGCCATGGCGCCGAGGGTCTTCTCGGCCATCTCCATGGCCTCCCGGGTGCCGTGCCTCAGCAGGAACTCAAGGACCATCGACGGCGGGAACTTCGGCGCCCCGCCGAAGCCTCCACGGACGGGGTCGAAGGTACGGGCGAGATCGCGCACGGCCCGCTCGGTCGTCTCGGCGGTCGGCAGGAGCCCTCCCGCCGGCGCGGAGCCCTGGCTGAGCGCCTCCACCACCTTGGACCCTTGGGAGAGCACCGCCTCGCGGTCCTCGGTCCACGCCTGGGAGACACCGGCCAGGAGCCGCTGGAACCGCTGCCGGGGGAAGTATGTGCCGGTGTAGAACGGGTGACCCTCGGGCGTGGTGAACACGGTCATCGGCCAGCCGCCGTGGCCCGTCATGGCCGTGGTGGCGTTCATGTAGACGGCGTCCACGTCGGGACGCTCCTCGCGGTCGACCTTCACGTTGACGAACCGCTCGTTCATCATCTGGGCCGTCCCCGCGTGCTCGAAGGACTCGTGGGCCATCACGTGGCACCAGTGGCAGGCGGAGTAGCCGATCGAGACGAGCAGCGGCACGTCCCTCCTGCGGGCCTCCGCGAAGGCCTCCTCGCCCCATTCGAACCATTCGACCGGATTATCGGCATGCTGGAGCAGGTAAGGGCTCGTCGCGTCCTTCAAGCGGTTCATCGAGATCTCCCTGCGTACGCGGTGCGTACATTCTCGTCGCGTGAGGTGCGCAGAGCTGCGCGCCACCGTTTCTACCCGCACGGCAATCCTCACACTAGGCCGGGCGCCGCCCGCCGCGAAAACGAGTCGCTCGCCGCCCCGCGTGGAGTGGCTCGCCGCCGCGAAAACGAGTCGCTCGCCGGCGCTCTAGGGCATCGGTGAAGGTCGAGAGAATGGCGAAGACGGCACGCGTTCATGGATGCGCGCCGTCTTCGGAAGTCTTCGGGCCGTGAGGCGTCAGGCCGTGGCGGTGACCAGCCAGGCGATGCCGAGCAGCACGACGACCGGGATCAGCCACATCACGGCCTCGACTGCGAATTCCTTGTACATCGTGAACTTCTCCCTCTGAATACCTGCTGAGCACTGAGTACCTGCTAGAGCACCTGTCACGCCGCGAATGGCGCGCCAAGCAGCTTAACGGGCGTCGAAGACAGCCTTGACCAGGCAACCAGCGCACAAGACGCTTCCCGGCCTACGTGTCGAACAGGTGCGCGTTGACCTCGAGTACCCGGGAGGCCAGGGCGGCGATCTCGATGACCTCGACGCCCGCCTCGCGCAGCGTCTCCACGCCGGTGCAGTCGACGAAGAGGTCCGGCTCGCGCCACGCGAACACGGCGCGGCGGATGCCGGCGGCGAGGATCAGCTCGGTGCAGCTGCGAGGGCGTGACGCCCGCGTGGTGCAGGGTTCGAGGGAGCTGTAGATCGTCGCCGAGGCGAGCCGGGGGTCGTCGCGGGAGATCTTGGCCAGGGCCGCCTCTTCGGCGTGGTCGTGGGGGTCGCCCTCCCGGGAGTACCCGGTGGCGATGACCTGGCCCTCGGCGTCCACGACGACGGCCCCCACGGCGAACGCGGTGGCCGAGGCGGGACACAGGCGCGAGAGCTCGACGGTCCTGTCCAGCCACCGCCGGTCCACGTCAGCATGAACCTCAGTCATGAAACACCTCGGTCATGGGACTCCTCAGGCTCGCCGGAGGCCGGGGGAAGATAGCGCAGGAGCACCACGTCGCCGATCGGGCGGGCCTCGGCGAGGCGCATCGGGTTGGCCGGGCCGTACGGGAAGGGCCCGTCGCCGACGAAGCGGGGAGCGGAGGCGTCGCCGACGAAGAACGGGGCGACCACGAGGTGAAGCTCGTCGACGAGCCCCGAGCTGAGGAAGAGCGTGTGGACGGCGCCGCCGCCCTCGACCATGAGCCTCCGTACGCCACGCGCGGAGAGGTCGGCGAGGATGCCGGGGAGGTCGAAGGGGTCCCCGGCGTCGACCACGGTGGCCACGTCGGAGAGGCACTTGCGAGCCCTGTCAACGCATGGGGCCGCCGCGTACACGATCTTCTCGACGTCGCCCAGGGAGAAGAATCGGGAGCCGGGATCGAGGTCACCGCCGCCGGTCAACGTGACCTTGAGCGGGGTCTCGCCGAGCCCGCGCCGCACGCGCTCCGCACGGCGGTCCGCCGAGCGGACCAGAAGCCGGGGGTCGTCCGCGCGGACGGTGCCCGCGCCGACCAGGATGGCGTCGCACCCGGCCCGCACCTCGTCGACACGATCGAAGTCGGCCGCGTTGGACAGCGCGAGCGGTTCGCCGGAGGCGTCGTCGATGAAGCCGTCGATCGACATCGCGACCGACAGCAAGATGTACGGGCGCTCAGCCACCGAGGGTCTCCATGACGTCCATCATGCCCCCGGCGCCCAGGCGCCGAGCCCGACCGGCTATCGCCGCCCCCGCGAGGGGCGTACGGATCCCGTCAAGGCCGTTCAGACCACCCCAAGAAGGAGTTGGGACCGCCCGGGGACGGTCTTGCCCATCTGGTG
The DNA here is from genome assembly GCF_043197795.1 of Sphaerisporangium sp. NPDC049003. Classification (NCBI taxonomy): domain Bacteria; kingdom Bacillati; phylum Actinomycetota; class Actinomycetes; order Streptosporangiales; family Streptosporangiaceae; genus Sphaerisporangium; species Sphaerisporangium sp. NPDC049003. Next base: position 93,386 of record NZ_JBICTU010000018.1, on the reverse strand, counting down.
GTCAGGCCGCTCGAAGTCGGCCCTGTCCCGTCTGGTGGTCAGGCCGCCTGGGGAGCGGCCTTCTCGATCCAGACCTGTACGAGGCGCACGACCAGCGCCTCTACCAACATCACGGCCGCCTTGGCCAGCACAGAGGCAAGGAAGTTGTACACCGGAACCTCACAGTAGGGGTGTTTTGACTGCTTTATACAGCATTGAGGATCGGTGTGACTATATATCCAGATTGAAGTGTCTGTTTGGTGAACGGTCAGTGACCGTTCCCTTCGGGCGGATTGATCAGTCGGCCCGCCACCCCCGCCACGGTTCCGCTGCCCAGCCCGATCGCCCAGCCGAACGGCCCCACCGGCCGGCATCCGAAGAGCTGGCTGAGCCCCGGAGTGGAGACGACCACGAACAGGCACGCCAGGGACACCGAGGCGGCGGCCATGACCGTGCGGTCCCTGCCGCCGACCATCAGGGTCTGCACCAGCTGCGCCGACACCAGGCCGATCAGGCCAACGGTGTCGGCTCGCGCCTCCGTGCCGGTGGCCCGCCCGAGCACCCAGGCGACCGAGGCCGCCGCCGCCGTGGTGGCGGCGCGCCCGTAGATGTCCCTGGTGAGGGCGGCGCCTAGCGACGCCTCCGGCCCCTCCAGCAGCAGCCTTTCCGGGCTCGTGGCGCTCGGCGGCCTGATGGCGATGGCCAGGGCGGGCAGCATGTCGGTGAGCAGGTTGACCAGCAGGAGCTGACGGGCGTTCAGGGTGTTGCGGCCGGCGAACAGGTTCGACCCGACCGTGAACACGATCTCCCCGAGGTTGCCGCCGAGCAGGATGCCGAGTGAGTCGCGGACGGAGCTCCACATCGCCCGCCCCTCGACGATGGCCTCGACGATCGTCTCGATGCGGTCGTCGGTCACGACCACGTCGGCCGCGGCGCGCGCGGCCGGGGTGGCACGCGAGCCGAGAGCCACCCCCACGTCGGCGAGCCTGATGGCCGGGGCGTCGTTGGCCCCGTCACCGGTCACGGCCACCACCTTGCCCGCCCGCTGGAGGCCCGCGACGATCCGCGCCTTGTGCGCCGGGGTGACCCGCGCGAACACCGACACGTCCGGCAGCACCTCGGCCAGCGCGGCGTCGTCGATCACGTCCAGCTCCGGCCCGGTCATGACCCGCAGCCCGTCGAGCACGTTCAGCTCCGCGGCGATGGCCTCGGCCGTGCTGGGATGGTCGCCCGTGATCATCACGACCCGGACGCCCGCGCGCACCAGCCGGTCCACGCTCTTCGCCGCCGTCGGCCTGACCGGATCGGCCAGGCCGAGGAACCCCAGGAAGCACAGCCCCTCGACGCGGGACTCGTCGAGGTCGCGATGGCTCGTCGCGGAGCGCTCGGCGACGGCCAGCACGCGGTAGCCCTGCTGGGCGAGCCGGTCGACCTCCTTGGTGAGCGCCACGGCCGCGTCCTCGTCCAGGGGCTCGACCTCGCCGTCGCTCAGCAGGGTGGTGCACCGGGTGAGCACCACCTCGGGAGCCCCCTTCACGCTGAGCAGATGCGGGCCCCCACCGCCGGGCAGGGTCGTCCCCGGCTTGCCCGGTGTCCCGAGCACGGCGTGGTAGCCCCGGGCCGACTCGAAGGGCATCTCGTCGATCCGCAGCCAGGTGCCCAGCCCCTCCGAGGGGACCACCCCGAGCCGCTCGGCTCCCTCCACCACCGCGCGGTCGGTGAGGTGCGGGACGGCCCGCTCCCCGCCGAGCTGGGGCCCCGCCCGCAGCGCCGCCGCGAGGATGTGCCGGAAGTCGTCGGGCAGGCCCTCGACGGGGTACTCCAGGCGGCCGTCGGAGACCCGGCCCAGGCTGATGTGCCCCTCGGTGAGAGTGCCGGTCTTGTCGAAGCAGAGTACGTCCACCCGTCCGAGCGCCTCGATGGTCGACGGGTTGCGCACCAGCGTCTCGCGGGTCGAGAGCCGCCTTGCGGCCGCCAGCTCGGCGACCGTGGCGATGAACGGCAGGCCTTCGGGGACGGCGGCCACGGCGAGGCTCACGGCCGGGGCCAGCGCCGAGGCGAGGGTGGAGCGGCGCAGCAGGTTGGTGACCATCAGCATCGCGCCGGAGCCGACGGCGACCGGCATGATCTGGCGGCTCAGGGCGCGCAGCCGCAGCTCGACGCCGGTCGGCGGAGCCTCGCGCTTTCCGAGCTCGGCCGTACGGCCCGCCTCGGTGGCCGTTCCGGTGGCGACCACCACGGCCTGGCAGAAGCCCGCCGCGATCGTCGTTCCCTGGTAGACCATGGAGCTGCGGTCGGCCACCGCCGGGGCGGGGGTGGGCTCGGGCGACTTGGTGACGAGCTGCGACTCGCCGGTGAGAGGCGCCTCGTCGACTTCCAGCGCGCGTGACTTGAGCACCCGGCAGTCGGCCGGCACGGCGTCTCCCGCCCGCAGCTCGATGACGTCTCCTCGTACGAGGTCGTCGGCGGTGGCGTCCACGGACCCCTGCGGGCGGCGCACCCGTACGGGGACGGCGGTGGCGTCGGTCAGGCGGGTCAGCGCCTGGTCGGCGTTGGTCCGCTGCGCGCCGCCGATGAGCCCGTTGACGACCAGCACCCCGCCGATCAGAGCGGCGTCCAGGGCGGATCCCATGGCGGCGGACACGCCCGCGGCGGCGGCCAGCACCGGGGTCAGCGGGTTGGCCAGCTCCTCGGCGGTCGCGCGGAGCAGCGAGGCGCCCCCGGTCTCCTGCGGGGCCGGGACGGTCCTGCGGCGGGCGGCCTCCGCCTCGCTCAGCCCGGCCGCCGTCGTGGACAGGCGGGTCAGGACGTCCTGAGTCGGCAGCGCGTGCCAGGGCGTGCGGTCGGCGCGCTCCGGCAGCCCGCCACGGCCGAGGTCGCGGCCCGACCACGCGCCCGTGGCCAGGGTGACCAGCGAGGTGCAGTCGCCGACGAGCTGCACCCGGCGCACGGAGCCCTCGGCGCGCCCGAGGACGGTGAGCGCGCCTCCCAGCACGGCTCCTGCGGCGGAGACCTTCACGCTGCGATCACTGGTGGTCCTGGCCTTGTGGAGGGACCTCAGCAGCACGTGGGCCGCGTCGGGACCGCCGATCACGTCCGCGTCCCACGGCGGGCGTCCCGAGCGGGTGAGCACGCCGATGCCGAGGTCCGCCTCGCGCAGCCCGCGCCGGGAGCGCTGCGTCACCACGGCGACGCCGTGCCCGTCCGCCTGCAGCGCCCTTACGGCCTGAGGGAGCCGGGCGCCCCCCTCGACCAGCCGCTCGGTGCCGAGCCGCCACGCGAGGTCCGGGTCGCCACCGGCCATGACCACCTCGCACGCGTCGCCGGCGGCGCCGACGAGCGCCTCGGCGAACGGATGGACCTCGCGGACCACGCCGACCAGCGCGACCGCCTCGCCCCGGTAGGTCACGGTGACGGTCCGGATCCCCTTCTCCCGCCAGTGCGCCGCCTGGGCGGGGACCGTCTCCGGCGATTCGGCCGCCCATTCGCCGTGCCTCCGGCGTACGGTCGCGTCCGCGCCTTCGAGCAGCGCGTAGACGTGGGCGTGCAGTTCGCCGGGGTCCAGATAGGCGGCCGGGGGCAGGACGATGACCTCATGGACGGTCCAGGTGCCCATCGTCAGGGTGTCGGCGTCGAACACCACCGTGTCGATGCGGTCCATGCAGCGCATCGCGTCGCGGTCCAGGACCAGGGCGCCCCGCCGCGCGACGGCGATGCCGACGGCGCTGACGAAGGCGTCACGTCCGAGCCGGGCCGCCTTGGGCGTCCCCGCGACCAGCATCGCGAGCGCCCGCTCCTGATCGGGGCTGACGAGCGCGGTCACGCCGTACGAGGCGAGCGCGCCGACGCTGACGGTGTCCGCGTAGCGCTCGATCGGGCCGTACGGCACGGGACGCGGGCGCTGGGTGACGGCGGTCCTGATGTGGCGGTAGCCGCCCTTCCGGGCGGTGAACTCCTCCTCCCTCGCCGTCCACGCCCGGCGTGCGACCGTGGCCTCGGCGAGACGGCCGGCCGCCGCCACCGAGTCGATGAACAGGCCGAGAGGGCGCATCGCGAGCGTCTGGGCGGCGAAGCGCGTCGTGGCGAACACCATGTTCGCGGTGGGCCGCCCGACACGACGCTCCAGCTCGTGCCGTACCCGGGGGGTGGACTCCGCGAGCTGGAGGAGGGCCGGCAGCGCCGCGGGCGCCTTGGTCACGCGCGTCACCTGGCCGAACAGGGTCGCGCCTACGCCCACGAGGCCGGCGCCCAGCTCCACGAGCGCCCGGGCCTGGTTCTCCAGCGCGTGCCGCGCCGGGTGGCCGTCGCCGTCCTCCTCCGTCACGTCGAGCTCGTCCACGATCGTCAGCAGCTTTCCGACGTCCGCGGAGTCGGTGTCGCACTCGATGAAGACGAAGCCGAGCGCGCCGTTCACCTCGGCACGACGCGCGCCGCCGAGGTCGACCAGGCCCTCTTCGAGCGCGCGGGCCTCCCGCGAGGTCGCCGGGCCGCCGACGTTCCACAGCTGCACGCGGAGGCCTCCCGCGAACGTATGGACCTGCCGGGGGCAGGGAAGCAGGCCGCGCACCGTCTCGGGCAGCAGGGACGTGAGAAGACCTACCGGACCCCTGAGGTCTCGTAGCGGGAACAAAACGCCTCCAGGGAACCGGGTGCCGACAAGATGATCAGACCGCGTGGCGTGCGGTCTGATCATTCGACCCTAAGTATGCCCAGGTCAGGCGGTTGAACGCCTCTCTGACGTGGTTGCCGTCGTCTGTGCCGATCCGGCACGCGCAGGAGTGGATCGGGCGGCAGCGGATCGGGTGGCGGTGGATCGGGCGGTGCGCGACGTCGACCGCGCGGGCGTCCTGGTGGACGTCGACGAGGACGACCGGGACGTCCTGGAGGACGCCGGAGTCGACGCGCGTGTTGACGAGCGTGAAGAGGCCGCGCGTGTGGAGGACGCGCGTGTGGACGACGCCCTGGCGGCACGTGTCGTGGCCCTGCCGGACGTGGACGCCCGGGACGGCCGTGCCGCGGCCTTGGACTCCGGTTCGGACTTCTGGGCGGAGGCGCAGGCCCGTGCGGCCAGCATGGTCCCGGCTCCGATGGCCGCGGCCACCGGCCACTCCATCAGCCCGAGGGCCGCGAGCAGGCCCAGCCCGCCGTAGTAGGCGATGCGCTCGGGCGGCGGGAAGAACGTCTTGGCGGTCTCCATGGCCCTGTCCATCTCCTGTCCACGACTGCCGGACATGCCAGGCATGCGGGACATCCCGGGCATGCGAGGCATCTTCGGCATGTGCGGGCGGTGGACGTGGAAGCTGACGACAGGAGTGTCGAGCTGGATCAGATCGCCGTCGGAACTGGATGTCGGTCGTGTGCGATCTCGGCTCACGCGCGACGTCTGGGTCATGGTCATGGCCCCTCCTCGGGTGCGAAGCAAACTCCTCTTTTCACCCTTTGCCCACTTCAGAGGTCATCACTAGGGCCTTTCGTCCCGTCCTGACCTGTCGTCTCGCGGACAGCGGACCGGTCCACCCCGCCCGTCACGGCGTGCGGGGGATGGTCACGCTGTCACCTTCGTGGACATGGGCGTAGGCTCACGGGGCGTGAGCATGGATCTGGACTTCGTCAGCGAGCACGCGGGCAGGCCCGCGGCCCGCCTGACCCGGCGAGATGTCGCCCGGGCACTGCTCGCGCTGCCAAGTGGCCAGGCACTGGTGGCGATCCCCGATCTCCGCCGGGCGATGCTGGCGGCGGGCAACCCCCTGTCGGCCGCCTTCTGGGAGTCGGCCAAGGCCACGCTCACCGGCATCGAGGCCGGCGTGGCGACGGTCGGGGACGTCCAGCGGTGGCTGGAGTCGACCGGCACCGAGCCGATCCTCATCACCCGAAGCTATTTCGTCTGGCCCGAGGAGGGCGAGCGCGGCCCGGTCGCGGCGGAGCTCTACGAGCGGCTCGTGGCCCATCTGGAGCAGCACGTGACCGGAGGGGAGATCGAACCCGACCGGCTCGTGGCGGGCGACTCCGAGGCCCGCGAGGTCTACGAGGGGATCCAGGACCGCTGGCTGTCCACCGCGCTTCCGGACGGGCGGGTGCCGAGCATCGCCGTGGGCGACGAGCTCGACGAGGGGTTGTTCGCCTCCTGGGACGAGGAGGAGGCGTTCGCGCTCAGCGAGCTGCACCGCGTGCTCGCCGACCTGCCGGAGCCGCCGTGCCCCGAAGACGACCTGGAGACCTCGGCCCGGCGGCTTCGCGCGGTCCTGGCCGAGCAGGGATATCCGGGCAGTGTGCTCAAGGCCTGCGCGGGCCTCGAAGACGGCCCGCTGCCCGAGAGCGACACCGAGCTGTGGCTCATGGTGGCGGCGGGCATCGCCTCGCCGGTCTCCGACCTGCAGGACGAGGACGAGCACCAGTTCTGGGACCTGGAAGGCGAGCTGAGCCAGGAGGACGCCGCGCTGGCCGCCATCTGCACCATCCACCACGCCGACTGGCTCGCCGCCGTCATAGCGCTCGCCCGGCGAGGCCCCGGAGTGCTGGCCTCGCCCGAGCGCATCGCGAGGTTCGTCGCCGAGTCCGAGGACATCGACGTCGAGATGGACGACCCCGAAGACCTGGAGACCACCGAGGCGCTGTTCACCTCGGTCACGCCGCTGTGGCAGCGGCTCGGCATCGTCGACGAGAAGGCGATCCTCACCCCGCTCGGCTGGTGGGGACTGCCGAAGGCGCTGGAGCGCGCCTGGGCGCCCGAGTGACGCGTCAGCCGGTGGGCTCCGCCACGTCCGGCCGGGTTCCGGCCACGAGATCGCGGTATTCGGGGTGGCGCTCGATGTAGCGGGCGACGAAGGGGCACCGGGGCACGACCGACACCCCTTCGGCACGCGCCGAGTCGAGCGCGTAGCGGACCAGGCGGCTTCCGAGCCCCTGTCCCTCGAACGCGTCGTCCACCTCGGTGTGCGTGAAGACGAGCCGACCGGTGAGCCGGTGGTACTCCGCGAACCCGCCGAGCCGGCCGTCGACCGTGATCTCGAAGCGCTTGGCGTCCGGGTTGTCGGTCACCTCGACCGCGTGGTCCATGGGGGATTCCTCTCAGTGGACCTCGGCGCTCAGCGGGTCCCGTTGGGTCGTGGGTGGGCTTCCTGATCATCGGTCTCGGGCTCATCGGTCACCGGCTTGCCCAGATCGGCTTCGCGGGGAACCTCGATCTTGGAGATCTGCCTGTTCATCGACTTCACCAGGAAGTAGAGCGCGACGCCGATCGCGGCGACCACGAGGAAGCCGACGAGGCCGGGGCCGACGGGAGACGCCGGAGCGGCGACTCCCGGCAGGGAGGCAACGGCATGTGCGGTGAAATCAGTCACCTGTCAAGTCTGCCACCAGGGGGCCGCAGCCCCGGCGGCGGCAGGCTGGTGACCTGCCGCCCGGGGCGTCGCCGTCACTGGTGAGCGCGTGACACCTCGCCCGCGTGGATCCCCGTGAACAGGTCGTCCTCGGGCAGCGCGGTGTCGACCAGCGACCGGGCGAGGTGGTAGTCCTCGGTGGGCCAGATCTCCTGCTGCAGATCGCGCGGGCAGACGAAGAAGAAGCCGTCCGGATCGATCTGGGTGGCGTGCGCGAGGAGCGCCAGGTCGCGGGTCTCGAAGTAGTCGCCGCACGGCACGCGCGTGGTGATCTCCCACTTCTGCGGGCGGTCCTCCCAGCGGGCGATCCAGTCGCCGTACGGAGATCCGATGCCCCGGTCGGTCATGGCCTGGTGGAGGGCCTCGAACCGCGCGCGCGTGAAGCCCATGTGGTAGTAGAGCTTCAGCGGCTGCCACGGGTCGCCCGTGCCGGGGTAACGGTCGGGGTCGCCGGCCGCCTCGAAGGCCTCGACGGAGATCTTGTTCGTCATGATGTGGTCGGGGTGCGGGTAGCCGCCGTCGTCGTCGTAGGTCAGGATCACGTGCGGCTTGAACGCGCGCACGGCCGCGACCAGCGGAGCCGCCGCCGCCTCCAGCGGCTGGAGCGCGAAGCACCCATCGGGCAGCGGTTCGCTGTCGTCCTCGGGCAGGCCGGAGTCGACGAAGCCGAGGAAGCTCTGCTCGACGCCGAGGATCTCACGCGCCTTCTCCATCTCCTCGCGTCGCACCTCGGTGATGTTCGCGAGGATGTCGGGGCGCTCCATCTTGGGATTCAGGATCGAGCCGCGTTCGCCGCCGGTACACGTGCAGACCAGCACCTCGACGCCCTCGGCCACGTAGCGCGCCATCGTGGCGGCTCCCTTGCTCGACTCGTCGTCAGGGTGCGCATGTACGGCCATCAGCCTCAGCGGTGCACTCACGGCTCGGTTTCTCCTCAGGTGTCCAGAACAGCTCCCCGGAGAGGCTAGTTTCTCCTGGGGCGACGCGCGGGGCGGAGCCCTCGCAGGGGACAATCGTCTCGTGCAACGACGAGGGACCGCTGGGAGATTCCGCCATGACCGATAGTGGTGTCGGTTCGAGCGCGCCCGGGCCGGTCCTCGGGACCCCGGAGTCCTTTCCGGACCGGGAAGGACGCTTCGGACGGGGCGGGAGATCCATTGCCTTCCTCATCATCGGGATCTTTATCGCGATCGCGATGGGCGGCTGGGGTTACGTCATGATGTCCGCCAAGGGAAATCCCGACGTGATGACCGAAGTGATCGCTTTCCAGGTGGGCGGACCGAGCTCGATCACGATAACCTTCCAGGCACACAAGGCCGCCGACCGGGCGGCGGTGTGCAAGCTGCGGGCCACCGACACCGACCACGTCGAGGTGGGCACCCGCGATGTCACGCTCCCCGCGGGGCAGGCCGACATCCAGCTGACGGAGCGCCTTGCGACCAGCGCTCGGGCCACTTCGGGCCACGTGCAGTACTGCTATCTCGTACAATGAGACTTTTGGGAAAGCGTTCGGGCGGGTTAATTTGTTAGTCTCCCCGAATTCGAACGCTCGCAACTCTCACGAGTACGCAAGGAGAACCCGTGGTCGACTCCCGCGAAGAGAACGTCACCTGGTTGACGCAGGAGGCGTACGACCGCCTGAAGGCGGAGTTTGAGTATCTCTCGGGGCCCGGGCGTGTCGACATCGCCAAGAAGATCGAAGCCGCTCGCGAAGAGGGAGACCTCAAGGAGAACGGCGGGTATCACGCCGCCAAGGAGGAGCAGGGCAAGATGGAGGGCCGCATCCTCCAGCTCCGCCAGCTCCTCGACCAGGCGAGAGTGGGGGAAGCCCCGCGTGCCGAAGGCGTTGTCGGCCCCGGAATGACCGTGACCATACGGTTCGACGGTGACGACGACGAAGAGGTGACCTTCCTGCTGGCCTCCCGCGAGGAGAGCGGCGCCCCGATCGACGTCTACTCACCCCGCTCTCCGCTCGGTGCCGCGATCAACGGCAAGAAGATCGGAGAGAGGGCCACCTATACGCTGCCGAACGGCAGGCAGAACACCGTGGAGATCCTCGAGGCGGTGCCGTACATCGGCAACTGAGCACCGCGCTCGACACCCACGTCCGACCCCATGACATGATCCGCCGGAGCGCCGCTTCGGCGGATCGAGGCTGATTAAGGGAGAATCACCGGACATCGGCGTCGGAGTACAGGACAATCGGGCACTGACGGGGACGACGTACGCCTGGCGTGCGAGACTGCTCAACGCGAGATACCAGGGCGAAAGGGGTTGAAGGTGCTCGATCGGCGACCACCTGGCACGACCGTCGTCCGAGAGAGCCTCACCCGAGGCCTGAGCGGTGTCCGCGACTACCTGGGCGGCGCGCTGGCGGAGGCGCGTGAGGATCTCGGTTACCGCCCGCCGCCCCACCCCGGGCGTCGCCGGCGCCCGGTGCCGCGGATGCTGCGCCGGGCCGTCCCGGTCATCGCCATCGGGCTCGTCACGGTGCTCGCCGCCGACCTCATGGTCCTCGGGGAGCTCGGGCAGCGGCGGTCGCAGGTCGCCGAGCCTGCCCCGCGCCGGCAGATCCAGAGTCGCGAGACCGGCTTCGTCGCGGCCGCCAGGGACCTGCCCGCCCCTGCCGCGCAGGCGCAGGTGGCGCCGTTGGGTGAGCTGCGCAAGCCGCACCTTTTCGTGGTCGCGCCCCGCCCGTTCTCGGCCGCCGCCGTCCGGCGGGTCAAGTCCCGCAAGGGAGTCAAGGCGGTCGAGGTCGTCAGCGCCGCCGACGTCATGATGGACGGCAAGCGCGTGCAGACCATGGGGGTCGACCCCTCGACGTTCCGCGCGTACACCCCGCGCGCCACCGCACGGTCCGACGCCCTGTGGAACAGCGTCGCGGCGGGCGACATAGCGGTGTCCTTCACCCTCGGCAGCGACGGCGGCGTCGCCCTGGGCTCCACCGTCAACGGAGGCGGCCGGAAGCTCCGCGTCGGCGCATACGCGACGGTGGGCATGGGCCTGATCAACGCCGTCGTCTCCCAGCAGGTCGCGACGTCGCTCGGCATCCCTGAGCGCAACGCGCTGGTCGTGAGCGCGCCCGGCGTCGACTCCGCGCGGCTGCGCCTGACGCTCTTGAAGATCCTTCCTAAGGGCAGCCAGGTCGCCTTGATCAACCCGGTGCTCACGCCGCCCGCCCAGGCGCGCACCACCTGGCCGGTCAGCTCGTTCATGTCGGCCGACCAGCTCCGCGTGGCCCTCACGGCCGCGGTGAGCAAGCTCGGCAGGCCGTACGTCTGGGGCGCCGAAGGGCCCGACACCTTCGACTGCTCGGGCCTCGTGCAGTGGGCGTACGCCCAGGCCGGGGTGACCATGCCCCGGGTGACCCACCAGCAGTGGGTCACGGGCCCCCAGGTGCCCCTCGCGCAGGCACAGCCCGGAGACTTGCTGTTCTGGCGTAACGATCCGACCAACCCCGGCTATATCTCTCACGTGGCGATCTACTGGGGCGACGGCAAGATGCTTCACGCCCCCCACACGGGTGACGTCGTGAAGATCGCACCCGTATACACCAAGAATCTCGCCGGAGTCGTCCGGGTGAGCCCCTGGGTCGCCGCGCGGGTGCGCTGACCGCGCCTCGGCGGCCTTTCCCGCGAGCCGCCCGCCGCCCTCCCCGGGTACGCTGACCTGCGCGTCCGTCTCACGGATGAGTCGCAATCACCCGCGCGAGGGACGCCCCGCGCTAGCTCGCCCCGTTAGGTTCCCTCTGGGGAGCGGGGCACATAAGGTGCTCCGTGCTACACAAAAGGGTGGGATTCGCATGAGCAAGATGCGTACCTCCATCGAGGACATCGCGGCCTTCGGCCCCGAGCTCGACGAGGCTCAGCTTCTTCAGGTCAGTGGCGGCGCGAAGAGCCAGGTCATCGAGATCCACGGTGGCCACAGCCACACCTCGGGGGACTCCAACTGATGGACGCGGGGGCGCGGCCGACCGTCGCGCCCCCGCTCCCGCGGGAGGCTTGCCATGATCCTCGTACTGACCTGCGCTGGTGACGACCACGCCGACCGGGTCGTCGAGTTCCTCACGGCAGGCGGAGCCGACGTCGTCGTCTTCGATCCGTCCTTCTACCCCACCGAAGCCCGCCTGGAGATCAGCCACTCGGGCACCGGCTCGACGGCCCGCGTGCTCCACGCCGGTGGCCGCCGGGTCGTCCTCGACGAGCTGACGGCGTTCTGGTACCGGAGGCCGCTGAACCCGGTCACGCATCCCGAGGTCGCGCCCTACGCTTACGCGGGCTACATCCAAGACGAGCTCCGCGCCGTCTCCGACAGCTTGTGGGACAGCCTCGACTGCCTCGCGGTCCCCGCGTCCCGGCCCGTCATCGACCGCGCCGCGCGCAAGCCGTACCAGCTCGAACGGGCCCGCCTGCTGGGCTTCGAGCTTCCCGAGACCCTGGTCACGACCGACCCCGGGACGTTCCTCGACTTCTACGACCGGCACGAGGGACAAGTGATCACCAAGCCGGTGCATGGCAACCGGCTGGAAGGCCAGGGAGAGCGGTTCGGCCGGTTCGCGGCGCCCGTGTCCACGGCCGACACCGGATACGCCGACGCGCTGCGCTACTGCCCGGTCATCGTGCAGGCCTACGTGCCCAAGCGGGTGGAGATCCGGGTGACCGTGGTGGGGGCGGCGGTCTTCGCCGCCGAGATCCACTCCCAGGTGAGCAACCACACGAAGTACGACTGGCGGCACTACGACCCGGGCGCCACGCCGATCCGGGCCCACGACCTGCCCGACGAGATCTCCCAGCGCTGCGTGGCGCTGGTCGAGCGGCTCGGGCTGACCTATGGCGCGATCGACCTGATCCTCACGCCGGACGGCCGCTACGTCTTCCTTGAGATCAATCCGAACGGGCAGTTCCTGTGGATCGAGGCCGCGACGGGCCTGCCCATCAGCGCCGCGATCGGTGACCTGCTCACCAGGGGAGAGAAGTGACGGTGGACGCGCGGACACTGGCCGACGCGGTCGGCCTTCTCAGCGGCGGCACGGCCGAGCGGGACCTCGCGGCGTTCCGGGCCGTTCACCCCGAGGTACGGGCGCGCCTGATCAGGCAGCGGGAGGAGTACGACGGTTCGCTGCACCACGCCCTGCTCGTCAAGGACGGGAGCGGCGCCACCATCTCCCTGTCGTGGTGCCCCGAGACCGCCCTGCCGTGGCCGCTGCGGGGCGTCCACCGGGCCGCCGAGCATCTGCTGCTCCGGGTCAACGGCGTCGACACCCCGGTCGCCAGGGCCATCGCGTGCCTGGACTTCATCTGGGACGAGTCCGCGGTGGCCGACCGGCTCGTCACCGACAGCCTCGTACGAGAGGCCCTGGAGGAGTCGCCGGAGCACTTCACCGACGAGGAGCTCCAGAACGCGATGAACGCGTTCCGCCGGGCCCGCGGGCTGCTGACGGGCGAGGCGACGCGGGAGTGGATGGACCGCAACGGCATCTCCCACCCGGAGCTGGAGGAACTGGTCGCGACCGAGGCGGCGGTGGCGCGGTTGCGCGCCCGGGTGGCCGCCGGGCACGTCGAGGAGTGGTTCGCCGAGCACGGCCACGAGCTCGACGCCGCCCGCGTCGTGCGGGTGGCGCTGGACGCCGGCGAGGAAAGCGGGGCCGAGCCCCCGGCGGAGCCCGGGGACTTCCTCGTGGCCGCCGAGCGGGCGTTCGCCGCGGGCACGGCCATGCCGGGTCCGATCTTCGTCACCCTGCGCAGAGGAGAGCTGAGCCCGGAGGCGGCGAGCCAGGTGTTCGGCGCCGAGCCCGGCACGGTCGCCGGCCCGGTCCGTACCCAGGACGGCCTCATGCTGTTCAAGGTCCTGGCCGTGGTGCCCGCCGTCCTCGACGACGTACGGGACCAGGTCGAGCGGCGGATCTTCGACGAGTGGATCGAGCGGCGCAGGGGCACGGCCAAGATCGAATGGTTCTGGGGCACCACCGACCGCACCAGCTCGTCGACGCCACTCTCGTAGCCCGCCGCGCCACCGGCCCGGCCCCGTCCGAAGGCCCATGACGCCGGCCGCCGCGGGGCCATCCTAAAGTGGCAGCCCTTCCTCCAGCAGGACCAGCGCCTCGTCCATCAGGCCGATGAGCCGCTCCTCGCCGTCGGACCTCACCCAGCGCTCGACGGCCGCGATCCAGCCGCCCACGACCGCGCCGGTGAAGACCCGTACCGCGAAATCGTCGGTGGAGCGGCCGGTGCGCTCGGCGATGGCGGCCGTCAGCATCGTCATCGTGGCGATCTGCCCCTCCATCTGCCGTGCTCGCAGTGAGGGGAGCGACCAGACGAGCTTGACGCGCTGGAGGATCGTCTGCTCGTCGTAGGCGAGCACCTCGCCGTAGACCAGGCGGACGGCCTCGCGCAGCGCCGCGAGCGGCGACAGCGACGCCGGCTGCTCCAGGAACGCCGAGGCGAGCAGCGGGTCGTAGTCGTCCTGGATGACGACGTCCTCCTTGGTGGGGAAGTAGCGGAAGAACGTGCTCGGCGAGACCTCCGCGGCCTCCGCGATCTGCTCGATCGTCGTGTTCTCGTACCCCTGCTCGACGAACAGCCGCAGTGCCTGTTCCCGGATGGCCAGCCGGGTCTTGGCCTTCTTGCGCTCGCGAAGACCGCATTGCTGTTCGATGCGCGGAGGTGAGCTCATCTTCCGATTCTCGCGTGCCGAACCTCCCAAGGTCTCGCTTCGCCCGTGCCGAGTTCGGAGCTCGCCGTGCCGGTTCGGGCCTGTCCGTGCCCGGATGGGCTGCGCCCCTTGAAGCTTCTAGGTATAGGTGTAATCTCAATTACATGGAAACAGATGAAGCAGTCATCATCTCCTGGTTCACCGGCCGTCTGCCGCAGGAGTGGTTCTCCGGGCGGCACGAGTTCGTCCTCGACCGCGAGGAGATCGCGGTGGTCGGCACGCTTCCGGTGCCCGACGCGCCCGACGCGCCTGAAGGGGCCGAGAGGGCCGCGCTGCTGGACGGCCTCGTCCAGCGCTTCAGGGAGGAGACCCGCGAGCGTCGCATCGAGATCGCCCGCGAGGCCGAGCACCGGTTCCGCCGGAAGGTCTCATGGGGTGTGTCCCTGGGCGGCGAGACAGTGATGTTCACCACGCTTTCGATCCCGGTCATGACCCGTCTGCGCCAGCAGGAGCGGCGCGTGCTCGACACACTGGTCGCGGCGGGCGTCGCGCGCAGCCGCAGCGACGCGCTCGCGTGGTGCGTCCGGCTCGTCGGCAGCCACACCGACACCTGGCTCGCTGACCTGCGCGATGCGCTCCAGCACGTCGACCGCGTGCGTTCCGAGGGCCCGGAGATGAATGCGTAGATTGGCCTAAACCAATTCTTTAAGAGGCCTAGACCATTCGAATTGGCCTATACCAATGTTTGCCCGGCGCCAGGTGGGTAGCACCCCCGCCGGCCGGGGTCGTCTCTTTTATCTCGGTCAACTGTGGGTAAACTCCCACGAACCATCGCGGTCCCTGCCTGCCGTGACGTCGTACGCACGGGCAGCGGACAGGGGCCACGGCGGCGCACCGAATTCACGAGCGTGAAACAGCGGCGAAATGGGAAGGGCAGATCTTCTGATTTTAGGAGCTCTTGCACTTCCGTTTTACCGACTGGTCTACGCCAATTGGATTCGGTGCGGTTTGTCGTTAATGATGTTTGGCCTGAGAGTAAGGAGCCGGCCCCGTGTCAGTTTCCATTGAGATGACCGCCCCGACGACTCACGCCGAGCTGGTCGCGTGGGTCCGGGAGATCGCCGAGCTGACTGGTCCCGATCGCGTCGAGTGGTGCGACGGTTCGGAGGCCGAATGGACTCGCCTCACGAACCTGCTGGTCAAGCAGGGCACCTTCACCCGCCTCGCCAAGCGGCCCAACAGCTTCCACGCGGCGTCGGATCCCACGGACGTGGCACGGGTCGAGGACCGCACCTTCATCTGCTCCGAGAATCCCGAGGACGCCGGCCCGACCAACAACTGGGTGGCCCCCGAGGAGATGCGCGAGACTTTCGGCAAGCTCTTCAGCGGCTGCATGCGCGGGCGCACGATGTACGTCGTGCCCTTCTGCATGGGCCCGCTCGGCGGCGAGATCTCCCAGCTCGGGGTCGAGATCACCGACTCTCCGTACGTCGTCGTCTCCATGCGCGTCATGACCCGTATGGGCGAGCAGGCCCTGCGGCTCATCGAGGAGCGCGGCCATGGACACGGCGAGTTCGTCAAGGCCGTCCACTCCGTGGGGGCCCCGCTGGCGCCCGGCCAGGAGGACGTCCCCTGGCCGTGCAGCGCCACCAAGTACATCAGCCACTTCCCCGAGACCCGTGAGATCTGGTCATACGGCTCCGGGTACGGCGGCAACGCGCTGCTCGGCAAGAAGTGCTACGCGCTGCGCATCGCCAGCGTGATGGCCCGTGACGAGGGCTGGCTCGCCGAGCACATGCTCATCCTGAAGCTCACCCCGCCGTCCGGCGAGCCCCGCTACGTCGCCGCGGCCTTCCCGTCCGCCTGCGGCAAGACCAACCTCGCGATGCTCCAGCCGACCATCCCTGGATGGAAGGTCGAGACGGT
This sequence comes from Sphaerisporangium sp. NPDC049003, assembly GCF_043197795.1. NCBI lineage: Bacteria > Bacillati > Actinomycetota > Actinomycetes > Streptosporangiales > Streptosporangiaceae > Sphaerisporangium > Sphaerisporangium sp. NPDC049003. The sequence continues at coordinate 77,451 of NZ_JBICTU010000018.1, read as the reverse complement.
CGGAGACGACATCGCCTGGATGCGCTTCGGCGAGGACGGCAGGCTCCACGCCATCAACCCCGAGGCCGGGTTCTTCGGCGTGGCACCGGGCACCGGCGAGTCCACCAACGCCAACGCCATCAGGACCCTCTGGGGCAACAGCATCTTCACCAACGTCGCGCTGACCGATGACGGCGACGTGTGGTGGGAGGGGCTGACCGACGAGCCTCCGGCGCACCTCACCGACTGGAGGGGCCGCGACTGGACCCCCGCCTCCGGCGAGCCCGCCGCCCACCCGAACGCCCGCTTCACGACCCCGGCGGCCCAGTGCCCGACGATCGCCCCCGAGTGGCGGGACCCCGCGGGCGTGCCGATCTCGGCGATCCTGTTCGGCGGGCGCCGCGCGACGGCCGTACCGCTGGTGACCGAGTCGTTCAGCTGGCGGCACGGCGTGTTCCTCGGGGCCAACGTGGCCTCGGAGAAGACCGCCGCGGCCGAGGGCAAGGTGGGCGAGCTGCGCCGCGACCCGTTCGCGATGCTGCCCTTCTGCGGGTACAACATGGGCGACTACTTCGCCCACTGGCTCAAGATCGGTGAGACGGGCGACGCGAGCAGGCTGCCCAAGCTCTACTACGTCAACTGGTTCCGCAAGGACGCCTCCGGCCGGTTCCTGTGGCCCGGGTTCGGCGAGAACAGCCGCGTGCTCAAGTGGATCGTCGAGCGCCTGAACGGCGAGGCGGAGGCCGTGGAGACGCCGATCGGCCTGCTCCCGGCCGAGGGCGCGCTCGACACCGAGGGCCTCGACGTCTCCGAGGCCGACATGGCCACCCTCATGTCGGTCGACCCCGAGGTCTGGAAGGAAGAGGCCGCGCTGATCCCGGAGCACTTCGAGACCTTCGGCACCCACATGCCCAAGGGACTGTGGGACGAGTACCACTCCCTGGTGAGCCGTCTGGGCTGATCCCCGGAGCCGCTACGAAGGCCGGGGGCTGTGGCCCCCGGCCTTCGTAGCGGTACTGATCGGTAACCGAAGCGGGGGCGGGCAGGGCTCCGGGCACGTGATAATTGCGTGTTGTCAACGCCCGGAAGCGGACGGGCGGCGAAGGGGAGGTCACCATGGGCATGCGCGATCTCGTGTACCGGCTCTACGAGCGCCGGCTCGGGACGAGGCTGTCCTCCGACCAGATACCCCGGCACGTGGGCGTCATCGTCGACGGGAACCGCCGCTGGGCGAGGGCCATGGGCCTGCGCGACGTCAGGCACGGCCACCAGAAGGGCGCGGACAAGATCTCCGAGCTCCTCGTGTGGTGCCGTGAGGCCGGTGTCGAGGTCGTCACGGTGTGGTTGCTCTCCAGTGACAACCTCTCGCGGCCCAAGGAAGAGCTCGACCCGCTCATGGAGATCATCGAGGACACGGTCCAGGGGCTGGTCGCCGGAGGCTGGCACGTCAACACGATGGGCGCGCTGGACCTTTTGCCCGATCGCACGGCTCGCATCCTTAAAGATGCTAAAGAAGCGACATCACGCCGACCTGGGCTGATTGTGAACGTTGCGGTTGGGTATGGAGGAAGACGTGAGATCGCTGATGCGGTGCGTTCCCTCCTCCAGGAGCACGCCAGCAAGGGCGCGAGCATCGAGGAGCTTGTCGAGGTCCTCGATGTCGAGCACATCGCGGAGCATCTCTACACGCGCGGCCTCCCCGACCCGGATCTTCTCATCCGGACCTCGGGAGAGCAGCGGCTCTCCGGATTCCTGCTCTGGCAGAGCGCCCACTCGGAGTTCTACTTCTGCGAGGCCTACTGGCCTGACTTCCGCAGAGTCGACTTCTTGCGGGCGCTGCGATCGTATGCCGCGCGGCACCGACGGTACGGAAACTGAAACACCCCGTGAACCCCCCCTAAAGGCCCTGGTCGAGCTGTTGGGTAGGGGGCGTCCACGACGTACCGTAAGTGGTAGGCAGTCCATACGGCCTACTTCGGGAGAGGGTCCGCCCTTGCGTCGCCTTTTGACGAGGAGGGCCGGTCTCCGGCGTCGCCTCGCACAAGTGGGGGCGCACGACCGGACCCGGTCCGTTCACCACCTCATCTGGCAGGGCGCTTACTCCTGGCGCCCGGGGGAGAACGCGTGGCAGTGTCCTCGAGCAACCCGTCCACTACCTCCAGTAGCCCGACGCCGTCCAGGCGTACCTACATTGTGGACACCTCAGTCCTCCTAGCCGACCCTGCGGCGATGAGCCGCTTCGCCGAGCACGAGGTAGTTCTACCTATCGTCGTCATCACCGAGCTGGAGGCCAAGCGGCATCATCCTGAGCTCGGTTACTTCGCCCGCAAGGCGCTTCGCGTCCTGGACGATCTACGGGTGAAATACGGGAGGCTGGACGAGCCCATGCCGATAGGCGAGGGCACCATACGGGTTGAGCTCAACCACAGCGACCCCGCGATCCTGCCGGCCGGTTTCCGGCTCGGCGACAACGACACCCGCATCCTGACCGTCGCGCGTTCCCTCGCCGCCGAGGGCTGCGACGTGGTGCTGGTGTCCAAGGACCTGCCCATGCGGGTCAAGGCCGCCTCGATCGGCCTCACCGCGGAGGAATACCGCGCCGACCTGGTCGTGGAGTCGGGCTGGACCGGCATGGCCGAGCTCCAGGTGACCACCGAGGACGTCGAGTCGCTCTTCGAGAACGGCAGCCACGAGCTGGAGGAGGCTCGCGAGCTGCCCGCCCACACCGGCCTGCGGCTGCTGTCCACCAGGGGTTCCGCGCTCGGGCGGGTGCTGCCCGACAAGTCCGTGCGGCTGGTGCGGGGCGACCGGGAGGTGTTCGGGCTGCACGGGCGCTCGGCCGAGCAGCGCATCGCGCTCGACCTGCTCATGGATCCCGAGGTCGGCATCGTCTCGCTCGGCGGCCGGGCGGGCACGGGCAAGTCCGCCCTCGCCCTGTGCGCGGGCCTGGAAGCGGTGCTGGAGCGCCGCCAGCACCGCAAGGTCATCGTCTTCCGCCCGCTGTACGCGGTGGGCGGCCAGGAGCTCGGCTACCTGCCGGGATCCGAGAACGAGAAGATGGGCCCGTGGGCGCAGGCGGTGTACGACACGCTCGGAGCCGTCACGACGCCCGAGGTGATCGAGGAGGTCCTCGACCGGGGGATGCTGGAGGTCCTGCCGCTCACGCACATCCGTGGCCGCTCCCTGCACGACGCCTTCGTCATCGTGGACGAGGCCCAGTCACTGGAGCGGGGCGTCCTGCTGACCGTGCTGTCGCGCATCGGCGCCAACTCGCGGGTCGTGCTGACCCACGACATCGCCCAGCGCGACAACCTCAGGGTCGGACGGCACGACGGCGTGGTGGCCGTCGTCGAGAAGCTCAAGGGGCACCCGCTGTTCGCCCACGTCACGCTGACGCGGTCCGAGCGCTCGCCCATCGCCGCCCTGGTGACCGAGATGCTGGAGGACATCACGGTCTGACCGGGTCGCCTACCGCGTCACTCTCGCCGTGATCGAGGTCACGGCGGGAGGTTGACGTTGGCCGCCGCGAGGTCGTGGTACTCGCGGCAGGTGTGCTCGCCCAGCGCCATCGGCCCCTTGGTCGTGGTCTGAGTGATCTTCACGGCCCAGATCTCCTCTCGCAGCCGCGCCGTGCAGGTGATCTGGGCGATCGCCGTCCTGCTGAGACGGCCGGGACCGTTCACTATCACGTGCAGCCGCAGGCCCACGGGGTTCTCCGGGTCGTTGCGGACCCCGCTGTCCACCCCGTACCGCCCGAGGACCGTCTGTTCGAGCCGGAACCCCTTCAGGGCGCTGCCGAGGCCGTCCCCCGACCGCTTGCCCACCTCGAACAGGGCCGTGATGACGTCCTGCGCCGCCGCGGAGGCGGTGGCGACGTTCTTGGGCGCGAGCCGCCCGTCACGGAGCAGATAGACGGTCGCGGCGGCGCCACGGGCGCTTATCACCGGAGCCGGCCCGACGTCGACGACGCCCGTCGGGTCCACGCCGCACGCCGTCGTCCCCGCCAGCGACACGGCCAGGGCCGGTACGGCGAGGCGCGCCAGGCGCCCGCCGCGTCGTAGGGCTCTCGGAAGTCTCATGGGTGCGGTATCCACAGGACGAACTGGGTTCCCGGGTCGCACAGCTCCACCTTGATGGTGCCGCCGTGCAGCTCGGCGTTGGCCTTGGCGATCGCGAGGCCGAGCCCGCTGCCCTCGCTGCGCGCCCGCCCCGCGCCCACCTTGTAGAAGCGCTCGAAGACGTGGGGCAGCGCCTGCTGGGGGATGCCCTTTCCCCGGTCGCGCACCTTCACCTCCAGGCCGTTGCGGAGCGCACGCGCGGTCGCCGTCACCGGGGGCGCGCCGTGGTGCAGGGCGTTGCCCATCAGGTTGGCGACGATCACGTCGAAGCGCCGGGGGTCGAGCGAGAACGACAGGCCGCGCGGGACGTCCAGGCGTACGCGGCCCGTCCATCCCCTGATCTCCAGGCAGTCGGCCAGCGCCTCGCCGACATCGACGTTCTCCCTGGTCAGCACGGCGACGCCGGAGTCCAGCCGGCTGGCCTCGATGAGGTGCTCCACCAGGACGCGCAGCCTGTTGATCTCGCGGACCACGAGGTCCACGGCCTTGCCCGCGTCCGGGGGAAGCCGTTCGGCCTCCTCGGTGAGCATGTCGGTCACGGCGGTCATCGCGGTGAGGGGAGTGCGCAGCTCGTGGGAGACGTCGGCCACGAACCGCCGGGACATCGCCTCCAGGGCGCGCAGCTCCGACACGGTCTGCTCCAGGGCGGAGGCCGTGTCGTTGAACGTCGCGGTCAGCCCGGCCAGCTCGTCACGGCCGTGTACGGGCAGGCGGGTGTCCAGTCGTCCCGCTCCCAGCGCGCGGGCGGCGTCGCCGAGCCTGCGCACCGGCAGCAGGACGCTGCGCGCGGACACCAGCGCGACGGTGAGCGCGATCGCCAGCGTGATCCCCCCGGCCTGGGTGAGCGCGGTGCGCAGCCGGGCGAGGACGCTGTCCTCCTCCTTCAGGGAGACGAACACGAAGACCGTCATGCCGGTCGGGCGGACCGCCCCGGTGCGGGTGAGCCGGTGGACCTGGGTACCGATCAGCAGCCAGGGCTGCTCCCTGATCAGCAGCCGCTCGCGGACCATGCGCGAGGCGGCCTGCCTGCGGAGCTCGGCCGGGACGTCGTCGAGCGCGAGGCTCGTGCCGGTGCTCAGCCGCTCCTGGTCGCCGTAGCGCAGTATCACCTGGCGGTCCGGGCCCCCGAGGGACTCGGCCAGGTTGGTGAGATCGCTCTCGGTGACCACCGCGTCGGTCGGCCAGAGCAGGTCACTGGTGCCGATGGGGAGGGATATGCGCTGGAGGACGTCCCGGACGTCGACGGTGGCGCTGCCCTCGACACGGTCGAGCAGCGCGCGGCGGACGAGCTGGTAGCCGATGCCCGCCACCAGGGCCGAGGCGGTCACCGCGACGAGGATGAAGGTGATGACCAGCCGGCCGCGCAGTCCGGTCGGGTGACGGCGGCCGAGGTTCACGGGGGACTGAAGCGGTATCCGAAGCCCCGCACGGTGTGGATGAACACCGGCTCGGCCGGCACGGGCTCGATCTTGGCGCGGATGCGCTGCACGCAGGCGTCGACCAGCCGGGAGTCGGCCACGTGGTTGTGGTCCCAGACCGCGCGCAGGAGGTAGCGGCGGTTGAGCACCTGGCCGGGGTGGCGTACGAGTTCGAGCAGCAGGCGCAGCTCGGTCGGCGTGAGGTGGATCTCGCGGTTGGCCAGGGTGACCTTCAGCGCGCCCCGGTCGACCACCAGGTCTCCGAAGCTGATCCGGTCGGCCGAAGCGGACTCAAGGCGGCGCAGGACGGCCCGGATGCGGGCGTCCAGCACGCGCGGCTCCACGGGCTTGACCACGTAGTCGTCCGCTCCGGCCTCCAGCCCGACCACCATGTCCAGGTCGTCGCCGCGCGCCGTGAGCAGGATGATCGGCAGGGAGTCGAGCCTGCGGATGCGGCGGCACACCTCCACGCCGTCGATTCCGGGCAGCATCACATCGAGGATGACGATCTCGGGGCGGCGGGCGCGCACGTGGTCGAGGGCCTCCTCGCCGGTCGCGTAGGCGGTGACGGAGTGACCCTGCCGCGTGAGTGCCAGCTCTAGCCCCGTCCTGACGGAGGGATCGTCTTCAACGAGAAGGATGCCGGCCACCCGGACATTATTGCCGAAACTCGCCTATCTCCTTCTCTGTCACAGAACTGTGACGTGGCACCGACGCGACCTCGACAGTAACGAAGCAGCCTGAGGGTGCTATCCGGCCGCCCTCCGGTGCGGGGGTCCGGAGGGCGGACCCCCCGGACCGTCGGTGTGACGAGAATCACATTGAGGTGGATAAGCGCACGTTACTCCCCGGTTAGGTCATGTGACCCCCAAAGAACTTTGACGTTTGGGTTGCGAACCACCCCCTATGTCACGGCAAGCTCATAGGCCGTGAGCTCAGGTCAGCAGTTGCGGGACAGGCGAAGCAGGCGGGACGAAGAACACGCCTCGTCGCCGCGTGGTCAGGCCCGTAAGCGGGGCGAACGCCGGTCATGGCTGACACCCAAGCGGGTGATCGGCGTCGGGCTGTCCCTGGCGGCGGTCGCGGCGCTCGGCGTCTTCGTGGTCAAGACCGTCAAGGAGAACGAGGCGGCCTCGTCCACCCCTCTGACGCTCGACGACCTGATGCGGGTGAACGACCCGTTCGCGCCCGACCCCAAGACCGACGCGCTGAAGGCCGTCGCCGCTCAGGCGCAGCGGGCATACGACATCAAGAACGCCCGTAAGAAGGCCGCGGCGGGCTTCGACCCCGTGAAGATCGTCAAGAAGGCGCCCGGGGGCGAGGGCTTCACCCCGCAGGCATTCCCGCCCGGCTCCAAGCCCAACCCCGGCAGCAACAAGGCGCTCGGCCAGAAGATGGCCGCCGCGCGAGGCTGGTCAGGCGAGTGGGGATGCCTGGAGAAGCTGTGGGACAGGGAAAGCCACTGGAACGAGCGGGCCATGAACCGCAGCAGTGGCGCCTACGGCATCCCGCAGGCCCTGCCCGGCAGCAAGATGGCCAGCGCGGGCGGCGACTGGCAGGTCAACGCGGCCACCCAGATCGAGTGGGGTCTCGGCTACATCGCGGCCCGCTACAAGACCCCCTGCGGCGCGTGGGGGCACTCCCAGGCGACCGGCTGGTACTGAGCCTTTCTTCGCCGTCACCGGACAGCGCGAACTCTTGGTCAGGGTTGTTTGACGTTTCGGCAAGCCTGACCGCGTCCCGGCGGTGCGCGCCCCACCCTTGCCCACATGGGTGTCAAGGTCAGCGTGGTGGTGCCGGTATCAGAGCCAGGCCCGGACGATGACGCGTTCGACGCGTGCGTACGTTCGCTGCTGGAGCAGTCGATGCCGTCGGACGAGTATGAAGTGATCTTCGCCGACGACAGGTCGGGGGACGGCACGCGGGAGCGCCTCGACGCCGTGGCCGCCGTCCGGCCCAACGTCAGGGTCCTGCACCTGGAGCACACCGGCTCGCCCGCGCGCGGGCGCAACGTGGGCCTGGCCGTGGCCCAGGGCGAGTACGTCTACCTTCTCGGCCAGCGCGACCGGCTGGAGCGCGTGGCGCTGGAGATGATGTACCGCTTCGCCGTGGAGACCGACGCCGACGTGCTGATCGGACGGCTGGTCACCGGGGACCAGCCGCCGCCGAGGGCCTTCACCCGCAACCGCGAGCGCGCCGACGTGCTGCGCGACCGCCTCCTCGGGCTGCCGACGGCGCACAAGCTGTTCCGCCGCGCCTTCCTCGACACGCGCGAGATCCGCTTCGCCGACCTCGATCCCGAGCTGTCGGAGCAGGCGTTCGTCGTCAAGGCGTACCTGACCGCGAAGGTCGTCGCGGTCCTCGCCGACCACATCTGCTGCCACGTCGCCCCCACCCCGGACCGCCTGGTGGACCCGGGCGCCCACGCCGCGGGGATCCGGGCGATCCTCGACATCATCGACGCCCACAGCGACCCGGGGGACCAGCGTGACCGGCTGTACGCCCACTGGTTCCGCACGGGCGTGCTACGCATGCTGGGCGGGCGACGACTCCTGTCCCCACGCCAGGACCAGCGCGTGGCGCTCTTCGCGGAGATGCGCGCGCTGACCGCCGAGCGGTTCCGCGAGGAGCTGGATCGCCATCTGCCGGTCCATATGCGCGCCCGGGCGGTTCTGGTCCGATCGGGCGAGCTGGGGCGCCTGGTCGCCCTCAGCGAGGCTTCCAGGGGTACGTCCGTGCGCGCGGAGCTCCGGGAGGTGCGCTGGGAGGAAGGTGTCCTGCTCATGGACCTGGCCGTGGAGATCGTCGACGCCGAGGGGGCGCCGATGACCTTCAGGGCCGAGGACGACCGCCTCCACTGGACGCCTCCGCTCGACGGCCTCGTCCTGCCGCCGGAGCTGACCGACGTGACCGATGCGGTGGCCCGGGCCCGGATGGAGGTCTACATCCGCCACATGGACAGCGGGCTGATCTTCTTCCTTCCGGTGGCCGGCGAGGTGTGCCGGTCGCAGGAAGGGGACAGGGTCCGCGTCTGGGCCGTCGGACGGGCCGGGCTGGACGTGGGCACGGCCGCGCTCGGACGTGCACTCCGTCCGGGCGAGTGGGAGGTGCACGTCCGCATGCACAGCGGCGCGCAGCAGGCCCGCGCCCGGGTCGCGGGACACCGGGGCGCCCAGCTGAGCTGCGTCGGCGTGCTCGCCGGGCACCCGCACAAGCTGATCATCCCCTGCTGGTCCGACCAGAGGGAGCTGAGCGTGTGCGTGGAGCCCCGGTCGTTCTCCGAGTCGATCGTGCTCGTCTCGCCGGGGGCCTCGGTCACCCACCGTGAAGGGAACGTGTTCGTCGTCCTTCCCGTCCCGTACGTGCCGCCGAGCGGGGGCCCTCCTGCGGAGCTGGTGCTGCGGCACATCGCGAGCCGGAGCCGGGTCATCGCGGTCCCCGCGCTCGTCGAGCCGGGGGTGCCGGGCCGCTTCCCCGGCCAGCTCGTCGCCAAGGTCCCGGTACGCCGGTTCCCCGGCGAGGGGCACATCGCCCCCGGCCTGTGGACGCCGCGCCTGCGCGTCGACGGCAAGGAGGTCGACCTGCGGTTCGTCCTTGAGATGGGCAGGGGAGGAAGGGCGAGGATCCAGGCCTCGGGAGAGCCCGGCATGCTCTCGGCCCGGCGCTCGATCCTCGGCAGGCTCGCCACCCACGTCCCCGGCGGCCGATACGCCGTCCGCCTCGCCCACGCCGTCCAGCAGCGCTACCTCCCCTCACCACCCCCGGGCTGACCTGGGGAGGTCATGGCGAGGACGTCCAGGGCGGCGTCGAGTTGCTCTTCGGTGAGCTTGCCGGAGGCCACGTGGCCGCGTTCGATCACGACCTCCTTGATGGTCTTGCGCTCCTTGAGCGACTGCTTGGCGATGCTCGCCGCCTCCTCGTACCCGAGGACGCGGTTGAGCGGGGTCACGATCGACGGGGAGGACTCGGCGTACTCCCGCAGCCGGTCGGTGTTGGCGGTGATCCGGTGGACGCACCTGTCGGCGAGCAGCCGTGACACGCTTGCCAGCAGGCGGATCGACTCCAGCACATTGCGCGCGATGACCGGCATCATCACGTTGAGCTCGAAGCTCCCGGACGCCCCGGCGAAGGTCACCGCCGCGTCGTTCCCGATGACCTGGGCCGCCACCATGGTCACCGCTTCGGGGACGACCGGGTTGACCTTTCCCGGCATGATCGAGGAGCCGGGCTGGAGGTCGGGGAGGTTGATCTCGCCCAGGCCCGCCCGCGGCCCCGACCCCATCCAGCGCAGGTCGTTGGCGATCTTGTTGAGGGACACGGCGACCACGCGGAGCTGGCCGGACAGCTCCACGAGCGCGTCACGGGCGCCCTGGGCCTCGAAGTGGTCGCGGGCCTCGGTGAACGGCAGCTCGGTGGCCTCCCTGAGCTTCTGGACGACCGCCTGGGCGAACCCGGGCGGCGTGTTGACGCCCGTGCCCACCGCCGTGCCGCCCAGGGGCAGCTCGGCGACCCGGGGCGCCGTCGCGCGCAGCCGCGCGATGCCGTTCTCCACCTGCGTGGCGTAGCCGCCGAACTCCTGGCCCAGCGTCACCGGTGTGGCGTCCATCAGGTGGGTGCGCCCCGCCTTGACCGTCTTCGAGAACACGTCGGCCTTCTGGCGCAGCGAGATGGCCAGGTGGTCGAGCGCCGGGATCAGCTCGTACGCGACGTCCACCATCGCCGCCACGTGGATCGACGACGGGAACACGTCGTTGGACGACTGCGAGGCGTTGACGTGGTCGTTCGGATGCACCGGGCGGCCGAGCCGCTTCTCGGCGAGCGTGGCGATCACCTCGTTGGCGTTCATGTTGGACGAGGTGCCGGAACCGGTCTGGAAGACGTCGATCGGAAACTCGTCGTTCCACTCGCCCTCGGCGACGTCGGTGGCCGCCTCGGAGATGGCCTCGGCCATGTCGGCGGGAAGGACGCCCAGCTCGCCGTTCACCTCCGCCGCCACGGCCTTGATCAGTCCGAGCGCCGCTATGTGGGCCGGTTCGAGCCCGCGCCCCGAAATCGGGAAGTTCTCTACGGCGCGCTGCGTCTGCGCCCGCCACTTGGCCGACGCGGGAACGCGTACGTCGCCCATCGAGTCATGTTCGATCCGGAAATCCTCCATGACTCCAGTTTTGCTCTACGAGCCGCCGGATGTGTCCCCGCGGGCGGGCTGGAATGACCGGAATGAGGAGAGGACCACTCCGAACTGTGACCGGTTGGCGTGCACGGTGGAGGCGGTGACGCTCCCGCCCGGCCGCTGCCCGCCCGGCGCCTTCGCCCCCGCCGGGTCGGTGGAGCCGCTGCTCGACACCGCGGCGGCCACGAGCATCACGATGGCCGCCAGCCCGAGCAGGGCCACGGCGACCAGGATGATCATCCCGGTGGGGCTGCTGCCCCGGGGCGGCGCGGTGCCCTGGAAGGCGAACAGGTCGGTCCCCAGCCCGTTCTCGGGGGTGGGCCGATCGGCCCAGGCGCCCGCCTCGCTCGCCGTCCCCCGAGGACCATGTGCCGCTTCCTGGGGGGAGAGCGTTCCGGCGGCGAGCCCGGTCGCCGCAGACGACATGGCCGCCGCCGGCCGTACGGGCGGGACGGGGGAGGCGTGAGGCGCCGGCCGGGCCGGTGGCGCGGGAGGCGCCTGAGGGGCGGCGGCCGGCATCGAGGGAAGCCGCCCGACCGTGGTCGCCTGGCCGTCCTCGTCGGAGGGAGCGCCCGGGGAGGGCTGGACCCCGGGGATGCGCAGGCCCCCCTTGGGACGGATGACCGTCATCGTCTGATCCGGATCGACGTCCGGCCAGGAGCCGGCGTCCGGCTCGGGGACGCTGCCGACTTTCCGAGCGCTGTCGCCTTTCTGAGCGCTGGGGGGCTTCTGTGCGGCGGCGGGCTTCGGGGTGGTGGGCTTCTGGGCGGTGGGGATTTCCTGCGTGGCGGCGGCTTCCCGGGCCGTGGCGGGTTCCCGAGGGACGGCCGGTTCCGGGGCCGTGGTGGGCTGGGCTTTCGGGGCCGTGGCCGGCTGAGGGGATGCGGCTGGCTGAGGGGATGCGGCCGGCTGGGGGGATGCGGCCGGCTGGGGGGACACGGTCGCGGCGGCCTTGGCGGAGCGGGTCCTGGCGACCGCGCGGAGCCTGGAGACCGCCTGGTCGTGCGTGAGGCGCCTGGTGTGGTCCTTCTCCAGCAGGGCTTCGAGCGTGGGGCGGAGTGGTCCGGCCTGGGTGGCGGGGTCGGCCTGCTCGGTCATCAGCGCGGCCAGCGTTTCGCCGACCGAGTCGCGCTCGTACGCGGGCCGCCCCTCGACCGCGAAGTACAGCGTCGCGCCGAGCGACCACAGGTCGGACTCGGGGCCGGTGTGGTCTCCCCGGGCCCGCTCGGGGGCCGTGTAGCCGGGTGAGCCGATCACCATGCCCGTCTTGGTGATGTTGCTGTCGCCCGCCGCCTTGGCGATGCCGAAGTCGGTGAGCACCACGCGGCCCGTGTCGGTCAGGAGCACGTTGCCTGGCTTGACGTCACGGTGCAGGATGCCCTGGTCGTGCGCGGCGCGCAGCGCTCCCAGCAGGTCGAGGCCGATCTCGGCGACGAGCCGGGGCGGCAGGGGCCCCTCCTCGTCGATCACCTGCTCCAGGGACCTGGCCTCGACCAGCTCCATGACGATCCACGGGCTGCCGTCGACCACGATGGCGTCATGGACGGTGGCCACGGAGGGATGGGCGATCTTGGCAGCGATGCGACCCTCGCGGATCATGCGTTCGCGCAGCTCGTCGCGTTGCTCCTTGCTCAGCCCCGAGTCCTGGCGGATCTCCTTGACGGCCACGTCGCGGCCGAGGAGGCGGTCGTGAGCGCGCCAGACAGTGCCCATCGTCCCCCTGCCCAGGGGGATGATCAGCTCGTATCTGTCGGCGAGCAGCCGCCTCTGCTGTTCCGGCATGAGTAAGAAGATAGCGACAGTGCCTTGAGAATTGCTTTCGCATCACTAACGCATATTTTTTGGCCAGAAGCGGCGAGGCAGGACCATACGCACGATTTCGGACAACTGGCGCATCACCTGGTTCACCTCGGGGTTCGAGGGAGCCCGGCGGCGGCCCGGCGCGGGGTCAGGCGATTTGCGGTGCACCCCCTCGGTCGCCCTGCGGGGCACACGAGGTTGCGGCACGGGGCCGGGGTCGCGGGGCGGGAGGTAGACGGGCCGGGCCTCGGGCCTGGCGTCCGCCCGGTGCTGGCCCCGGTGGGGCGAGGGCCTGCGGGGAGCCGGGGGCGACGACGACAGGGCGCCCCTCGCGGCGTGAGGCGGGGGCGGCAGGCCGCCCGTCGCGGTCGCGGGCTGCTGGCGGGTGGTGGTGCGGTGGGCGGGACCTCCGAGCGGTTCCTCAGCCGAGCCGCCGGCCGCCACGCGGGCGAGCATGAGGGAGGCGCGCATGCCGTCGAGCCGGGCGTCGGGGTCGATCTGGAGCAGGCCGCGCAGGATGGGGGCGAGCGGCCCGGCCCTGTCCATCGGGATGGGCTCGCCGCTCGTGAGCGCGGCCAGCGCCGCCGCGGCCGTACGCCTGCCGTGGAGGCCGCGGCCCTCGACGGCGGTGTACAACGTGGCGCCGAACGACCACAGGTCGGCGCCGGGGCTGGCCTTGTCGCCGAGGACGCGCTCGGGGGCGATGTAGCCGGCCGAGCCGAGCACGATGCCGGCCTGTGTGATCGACGCGTCGCCTTCGAGGGCGGCCAGGCCGAAGTCGGTGAGCACCGCGCGGTCCTCGGTCACCAGCACGTTGCTGGGCTTCACGTCACGGTGCAGGATGCCCTTGCCGTGCACGGCCCGCAGCGCGCCGAGCACCTGGCGGCCGATCTCGGCCACGCGGCGAGGGGGAAGCGGCCCCTCCTCCTTGACCAGGTCTTCCAGCGATCGGGCGTGCAGGAGCTCCATGACGATCCAGGGGCGGTCGTCCTCGGTCACGACGTCGAAGACGGTGATCACAGAGGGGTGGGCCACCATGGCGGTCGCGCGCGCCTCGCGCTCGGTCCTGGCGCAGAGCTCGGCCCGGAGCTCCTCGTCGAGGACCAGCGGGAGGCGCACCTCCTTGACAGCCACGTCACGGTCGAGAAGGTCGTCGTGCGCGCGCCAGACGGTGCCCATGCCGCCGCGGCCGACCGGCTCTACGAGCCGGTAACGCGAGGCAAGCTCGTATCCGGACGGGGCGCGCATGGGTGGCAGCTTACCGATTTGTTTATCGCCGCCTGTAGAGGCCATGCCGATTCTCTGTTGAGATCTTCCGTCAGATTCAGTCAGATTCGGCGACCGATAGTGAGCACGGGACCACTCGTGTCCTCGAAGAAGTCGGCGCCCTTGTCGTCGACCACGATGAACGCGGGGAAGTCCTCCACTTCGATCTTCCAGACGGCCTCCATGCCGAGCTCCGCGTATTCGAGGACCTCCACCTTCCTGATGCAGTCCTGCGCGAGCCGGGCCGCCGGGCCGCCGATCGAGCCGAGGTAGAAGCCGCCGTACTTCTGGCAGGCCTCGGTGACCTGCTTGGAGCGGTTGCCTTTGGCCAGCATCAGCAAGGACCCGCCCTCGGCCTGGAAGCGCTCGACGTAGGAGTCCATGCGTCCGGCGGTCGTCGGGCCGAAGGATCCCGAGGCGTACCCCTCGGGCGTCTTGGCCGGTCCGGCGTAGTAGACGGCGTGGTCCTTCAGGTACTGCGGCATCTCCTCGCCGGCGTCGAGCCGTTCGGCGATCTTGGCGTGCGCGATGTCACGGGCGACGACGAGCGGGCCGGTCAGCGAGAGCCGGGTCTTCACGGGGTAGCGCGTGAGCTCGGCGAGGATCTCGCTCATGGGCCGGTTGAGATCGATGGAGACCACGTCGTCCGAGAGGTGCTCGTCGGTCGTCTCGGGCAGGAAGCGCGCCGGGTCGGTCTCCAGCTTCTCCAGGAAGACGCCCTCCGGCGTGATCTTGGCGAGGGCCTGCCGGTCGGCGCTGCACGAGACGGCGATCGCGACCGGGCACGATGCGCCGTGCCTCGGGAGCCGGATCACCCGCACGTCGTGGCAGAAGTACTTCCCGCCGAACTGCGCGCCGATGCCGAGCTTCTGGGTGAGCTCGAAGACCTTCTTCTCCAGTTCCATGTCGCGGAAGCCGTGCCCGGAGGGCGAGCCCTCGGTGGGGATCGTGTCGAGGTAGCGCGCGGAGGCGTACTTCGCGGTCTTCAGCGCGAACTCGGCGCTGGTGCCGCCCACGACCACCGCCAGGTGGTACGGGGGGCACGCGGCGGTGCCGAGGGAGCGGATCTTCTCCTCCAGGAACCGGAGCATCCGCTTCTCGTTCAGTACGGCCTTGGTCTCCTGGTAGAGGAAGGACTTGTTGGCGCTGCCGCCGCCCTTGGCCATGAACAGCAGCTTGTACTCGTCAGGGTGGCCGTGGGGGTCCTCGGCGTAGAGCTCGATCTGGGCCGGGAGGTTGCTGCCGGTGTTCTTCTCGTCCCACATGGTCAGCGGGGCCATCTGGGAGTACCGGAGGTTCAGCTCGGTGTAGGCGTCGTACACGCCTCGCGAGATGTGCTCGGGGTCGGCGCCGTCGGTCAGCACGTGGCGGCCGCGCTTGCCCATCACGATCGCGGTGCCGGTGTCCTGGCACATGGGGAGCACGCCGCCGGCCGAGATACTCGCGTTCTTGAGCAGGTCGAGCGCCACGAACCTGTCGTTGCCGCTCGACTCGGGGTCATCGATGATCTTGCGGAGCTGGGCGAGGTGGGACGACCGCAGGTAGTGGGAAATATCGTGGATCGCGGTCTTGGTCAGAAGGCGCAGCGCCTCCGGGTCCACTTCCAGGAACGTACGGCCCGCCGCCTCGACCTTCCGCACCCCCTCAGCCGTGACCAGACGGTATTCCGTCTCATCGGGGCCCATCGGAAGCAGGTCGGTGTAGTCGAACTCGGGCATCGCCTGTGCTCCTCCGTATCCGTGGCGCGCTCGCCGCCGTCCTGTGCAGGGTACGGCTCCCTGTGACGTCCTCCTGACGCGGGGCTGTACACGATTGGGCGAACCTTGGGGCAGACGTGACGTCCCCGCGTCACCTATGAGCCGAATGCGTGTGTATGTGCGTTCGATACTGGAAGTACGCACGAAATCCGATATCGGGGGAAATCATGGATCCGGGCAACGTCGTGGTGGTGGTCCTCGGAGTGATAGTGGTCGCGTCCGCCTTGGGGGTCGCGCTCGTCACCATCGTTCTGTGCGGCATCAGGGGCGAGAACGCCCAATGGCCGGTGACCCCCGACACGAGGCGAGCCCCGCATGAACCCGAGATCACCGGCGCGGAAGCGCGCGCCGCAGGGATCAAGGGTTCTCATGAAGAGGACCACCCCGAGTGGACCGGCCGCGAGCTGGCGGGCGACGACCTCCGGCCGGTCGGCACCCACGACGAGAAGCACGCCGTCCCGGGACGGGCACGATGGTGGTGACCCCCCCGCCCACGCGAGCCCGGACCTTCCCGCGGAACGTCCGGGCTCATTCATGTCCGGTCCTGCACGTCCTGCCCAGGCTGCGGCTCACGACGTCGCCAAGACCATAGTTCGTCTGAATGTCAGGACATATTCTTGACGCCGGGCATTCTGATACCTAGAACTGTGGACGGGTCGTCGTCAGCTGATCGAGCCGCGGAGGCAGTATGCGTGTGGGTCTGTTGGGTCTTGGCCGCATCGGAGCGTTCCACGCGACGACGCTCGCCGCGCATCCCGAGGTCGGCGAGCTGATCGTGTCGGACGCCGACGAGGTGCGGGCGAAGGAGGTGGCAGGCCGGGTCGGAGCGCTGGTCGGAGACGCGTTCGAGACGGACGCGGTGGTCGTCGCCACCCCCACCTCGACCCATGCGGAGCTCATCCTGCGGGCCTGCGACGCCGGCGTCCCGGTCTTCTGCGAGAAGCCGGTCGCGCCGGGCATCGAGGAGACCGCACGCGTCGTCGAGGCGGCAGATCGCAGCGGCACGCTCGTCCACATCGGCTTCCAGCGGCGCTTCGACGCCGGGTACGCCGCCGCGCGCCGGGCGCTCAGGAGCGGCGAAGTGGGCGACCTGCACCGGGTCCACCTGCTGACCGCCGACCCCCGGCCGCCCGACGCCGCCTACATCCCCCTCTCCGGGGGCATCTTCCGCGACTGCCACATCCACGACTTCGACATCCTCCGCTGGGTGACCGGCCGCGAGGTCGAGTCGGTGTACGCCACGGGGGCCAACCGGGGGGCCGCGTTCTTCGCGGAGGCGGGCGACGTGGACACCAGCGCCGCCCTGCTGACCCTCGACGACGGAACGCTTGTGACGATGCAGGGGTCTCGATACAACGGCGCCGGGTACGACGTGCGGATGGAGCTCGCGGGAACACGTGGCACGGTCGTCGTGGGGCTCGACGACCGCGTGCCCCTGACCTCGGCCGAGCCCGCCGCCGGGTTCCCAAGCGGCGAGCCGTGGCCCGACTTCGGCGCCCGCTTCGAGGCGGCCTACGTCACCGAGATCGGGGCCTTCCTCGGCAGCGTGCGCGACGGCGGGCAGAGCCCCTGCACCGTCCAGGACGCGCTCGCCGCCCTGCGCGTCGCCGAGGCGGCAGAGCTGTCCCGCCGCACCGGACGCCTGGTGAGGGTCGCGGAGGTGACCGTATGAGCGCACCTGTGGCCGGTCCCTCGGGCGACGCCGTGACCGGCCCGGTCAGGATCGCCGCAGCCCCGATCTCGTGGGGGGTGTGCGAGGTGCCGGGCTGGGGCCACCAGCTCGACCGCGACCGCGTCCTCGGTGAGATGCGCGCGCTCGGCCTCACCGCGACCGAGCTGGGCCCCGACGGCTTCCTGCCCCCGTCCCCCGGGCACCGCCGCACGCTCCTCGCGTCGTACGGCCTGAGCGGCATCGGGGGCTTCGTCCCGGTCGTGCTGCACGATCCCGCGTACGACCCTGTGCCGGAGGCGCAGGCCACGTTGCGGGCGTTCGCCGACGGTGACGTGGGGACGGTCGTGCTCGCGGCCGCGACCGGCGCCGACGGCTACGACGAGAGACCCGTGCTCGACGCCGAGGGCTGGAAGACGCTTCTGGCCAACCTCGGACGGGTGCTGGAGGCGGCCGAGCGGTTCGAGCGGGCCGTCACCCTCCACCCGCACGTCGGCACCATGATCGAGACGCGTGACGAGGTCGGCCGGGTGCTCGACGGCTCGGAGATGCCACTCTGCCTGGACACCGGCCACCTTCTCATCGGGGGCACCGACCCGCTTGACCTGGTGTCCAGGGCAGCAGCCAGAGTCGCACACGTTCACCTCAAAGACGTGGACGCCACGCTCGCCGAGCAGGTCCGCGCGGGAAAGCTCACCTACACCGACGCCGTGCGCGCCGGGATCTACCGCCCCCTCGGCAGGGGCGACGTCGACGTGGCGGGCATCGTGACCCGGCTCGGCGACGCCCACTACCAGGGCTGGTACGTCATGGAGCAGGACGTCGTCCTCGACGGGGAGCCGCCGAGCGGCGAGGGGCCGATGGCCGCCGTCCGCGAGAGCCTGGCGTACCTGTCCGCGCTCTCGCATCCCGCGCCCGAGGCGGTGCCGGGGTCCGGTCTGCCCGGGTACGGCAGGGAAGGCGACGCATGACCGAGGTGCTCACGATCGGCAGGGTGGGCGTCGACATCTACCCGCTCCAGGTCGGCGTCTCGCTGCGCGAGGTGGAGACCTTCGGCAAGTACCTCGGCGGCAGCCCTTCCAACGTCGCGGTCGCCGCCGCCCGGCTGGGCCGCGAGTCCGCCGTGATCACCCGCACAGGGGCCGATCCGTTCGGGGAGTTCGTCCACGACGCGCTGCGCTCGTACGGCGTCGACGACCGCCACGTCACCGAGGTCCGGGGGCTGCCGACACCCGTGACCTTCTGCGAGATCCGCCCTCCCGAGGACTTCCCGCTGTTCTTCTACCGCTACCCCAAGGCCCCCGACCTGGAGATCTATCCGGAGGAGCTGGACCTCGCGGCGATCAGGGGGGCGCGCCTGTTCTGGGCGACGATCACCGGGCTGTCCGAGGAACCGTCCAGAAGCGCCCACTTCGCTGCCTGGGAGGCCAGGGGCCGCGCGCCGCTGACCGTGCTCGACCTCGACTACCGCCCCATGTTCTGGGCGTCGCCCGAAGCGGCGCGAGAATGGGTACGCAAGGCCCTCGGGCAGGTCACCGTGGCCGTGGGGAACCTCGACGAGTGCGAGGTGGCCACCGGCACGCGCGAGCCGTACGAGGCCGCCAGGGCGCTGCTCGACCAGGGCGTCGAGCTGGCGGTCGTGAAGCGGGGATCCGCGGGCGTGCTGGGCATGACGGCAGGGGAGACCGTGGAGGTGCCACCGGTGCCGGTCGAGGTGGTGAACGGGCTCGGCGCGGGCGACGCGTTCGGCGGCGCGCTCTGCGACGGCCTGCTCGCCGGCCGGAGCCTTGAGGAGACCCTGCGCTTCGCCAACGCGGCCGGGGCGATCGTCGCCGGACGGCTCGCCTGCGCGCCGGCCATGCCCACGGCCAAGGAAGTCGAGGCCGTGCTCTCTGGGCTCTCAGGGCTCTCAGGGCTCCCGGGGGAAGCCCATGCGTGACGACGATCGCAGGAGGCTGGCCGAGTACCGCGCCAGGTATCCCGAGAAGATCGCCCAGGCCGCCGCCGAACGCCGGCGCAGGCCGCTGCTGGCCGACCGCGACCAGCTCCTGATCATCGCGGCCGACCACCCGGCCAGAGGCGCGATCGGCGTGCGCGGGCGGCCGATGGCCATGGCCAGCCGCGTCGACCTGCTCGACCGGCTCGGCGTCGCGCTGGCGCGGCCCGGGGTCGACGGCCTGCTCGCCACCCCCGACATCGTCGAAGATCTGCTGCTGCTCGGCGCGCTCCACGACAAGGTGGTGATCGGGTCGATGAACCGGGGCGGCGTCCACGGCACGGCGTTCGAGTTCGACGACCGCTTCACGGCCTACGACACCGAGTCGATCGTCCAGATGCGGCTCGACGGGGGCAAGATGCTCTGCCGCATCGGCGTGCGCTCGGCCGAGACGGTCAACACGCTGGAGGCATGCTCGCGTGCCGTGACGAGCCTGGCCAGGCAGAGCCTGGTCGCCATGATCGAGCCGTTCTGGTCCCACAGGGACGAGGGCGTCGTCCACCACGACCTGTCCCCGGAAGGCATGATCCACGCCATCCACGTCGCCCAGGGGCTCGGCGCGACCTCCGCGCGCACCTGGCTCAAGATCCCGGTCATCGACGAGATGGAGCGGGTCACCGAGGCGACCACCCTGCCCACCCTGCTGCTCGGCGGCGACCCCACGGCGGCCCCCGACCGGGTGTACTCATCGTGGCGCGACGCGCTGCGGCTTCCCGGTGTGCGCGGCCTGGTCGTCGGACGCGCGCTGCTCTACCCGCCCGACGACGATGTGGCCGCGGCCGTCGACATCGCCGCCGGGCTGCTGGAGGTGACCTGATGTCCTACATCCCCGCCGGCTCCACCGCCGAGGCTCCCTGGGCGCTGCGGATCTCGCCCGAGACCGCCGGATGGACCTACGCCGGGCTCCGGGCGCTCAACATCTCCGGCGAGACGGTCGAGTTCGGCACCGGCGACGAGGAGATGCTCGTCGTCCCGCTGTCCGGGTCCTGCCTCGTCGAGTGCGATGGGGTACGCCTCGACCTGCGGGGCCGCGAGTCGGTCTTCGGCGCCGTGACGGACTTCGCCTACCTGCCCATCGGGTCGGGCGTCCGGCTGAGCGGGCGGGGCCGCTTCGCCCTGCCGTCGGCCGTCGCGACGCGGCGGCTCCCGGTGCGGTACGGCCCGGCCGAGGACGTCCCCGTGGAGGTGCGGGGAGCGGGGCGGGCCAGCCGCCAGGTCAACAACTTCTGCGCCCCGGACGCCTTCGAGTGCGACAAGCTCGTCGCGGTCGAGGTGCTGACCCCCGAGGGCAACTGGTCGTCCTACCCTCCGCACAAGCACGACACGCCGGGCGACGGCGAGGCCGTGCTGGAGGAGATCTACTACTTCGAGGGCGGCCCCGGATACCAGCGGGTGTACGGATCGCCGGGCAGGCCCATCGACGTGCTGGCGGAGGTGAGCTGCGGGGACGTGGTGCTGGTGCCGCACGGCTACCACGGGCCCTCGATGGCGGCTCCCGGCTACGACCTGTACTACCTGAACGTGCTGGCCGGGCCGGCGCCGAAGCGTTCCATGGCCTTCTGCGACGACCCCCGCCACGCCTGGATCCGCTCCACCTGGCACGACCAGCCGGTGGACCCCCGCGTCCCCATGACCCGGCCCCCGAGGACCCACGAGCCGGCATCCACGAACGGCGAGCCGGAGGCGAAGGCATGACGACGATCCGGCTGACCGTGGCCCAGGCGCTGGTGCGGTTCCTCGGCGAGCAGTGGAGCGAGCGCGACGGGGTGGAGCAGCGGCTCATCGAGGGCTGCTTCGGCATCTTCGGGCACGGGAACGTCGCCGGCGTCGGCCAGGCGCTCGCGGAGCGCGGCGCGGGCCTCGGCGATCCGCTGCCCTACTACCTGGCGAGGAACGAGCAGGCCATGGTCCACACGGCCGTGGGCTTCGCCAGGACGCGCAACCGCCTCTCGACCTTCGCCTGCACGTCTTCGATCGGTCCGGGCGCCACCAACATGGTGACCGGCGCCGCGCTCGCGACGATCAACAGGATCCCGGTGCTCCTCCTGCCGGGCGACATCTTCGCGACCCGCGCCGCCGGGGCCGTCCTGCAGGAGCTTGAGGACCCACGCTCGTACGACGTCAGCGTCAACGACTGCCTGCGGCCGGTGTCGCGCTTCTTCGACCGGATCAACCGGCCCGAGCAGCTCCCTTCGGCGCTGATGGCGGCGATGCGGGTGCTCACCGACCCCGCCGAGACCGGCGCGGTGACGATCGCCCTGCCGCAGGACGTGCAGGCCGAGGCGTACGACTGGCCCGCCGAGATGTTCGCCCGCAGGGTCTGGCACGTGGCGAGGCCCATCCCCGACGCGGCCGCCGTGGAGCGGGCCGCGGAGGCGATCAGGCGTTCCCGGCGCCCGCTGATCGTCGCGGGCGGCGGCGTGATCTACAGCGAGGCGTGGGAGGAGCTCACCGCCTTCGCCGAGTCCCACGGCGTGCCCGTCGGGGAGACCCAGGCGGGCAAGGGCGTCCTGCCGTACGACCATCCGTGCGCGCTCGGGGCGATCGGGCACACCGGCACGGCCGCCGCGAACGCGATCGCCCGCGAGGCCGACCTGGTCATCGGGGTCGGCACCCGCTACACCGACTTCACGACGGCCTCGCGCACGCTCTTCGGCGACGCGCGCTTCGTGAACCTCAACGTCACGGCCTTCGACGCGGCCAAGCACGCCGGGATCATGCTGGTGGGCGACGCCCGCGAAGGACTCGCGGTGCTCGACCTGGACGGCTGGACGGCCGACCCGTCGTGGACCTCCCGGGCCACCGGGCTGAGCCGTGCCTGGCACGACAAGGTGTCGGCGCTGTACGCGGGGGACATGCTGACGCAGCCGGTGGTGCTGGGCGTGCTCAACGAGGTCGCGGGGACGGACGGCGTGGTGGTCAACGCCGCCGGGTCGATGCCCGGCGACCTGCACAAACTGTGGCGGTCCTCCGATCCGAAGGCTTACCACGTCGAGTACGGCTACTCGTGCATGGGATACGAGATCGCGGGCGGTCTCGGTGTGAAGCTGGCGGCGCCCGAGCGCGAGGTGTTCGTGCTGGTCGGCGACGGGTCGTACCTCATGATGGCCCAGGAGATCGCCACCGCCGTCCAGGAGGGCGTCAAGCTGATCGTCGTGATCGTGGACAACCACGGCTTCGCGTCGATCGGCGGCCTCTCGGAGTCCGTGGGCGCGCGACGGCTCGGCACGGCCTACCGCAGGCGCTCCCCGGATGGAGGGCTCGACGGGCCGTACCTGCCGGTGGACCTGGCCGCCAACGCCGCGAGCCTCGGAGCCGACGTCCTGCGCGCCTCCGGCCCCGGCTCCCTGCGCGTGGCCCTCACCAAGGCGCGCGAGTCCGCGGTCACGACCGTCGTGTACGTCGAGACCGTGCCCGGCCCCTCTCCCGACACGACCGCCTGGTGGGACGTCCCCGTCGCCGAGGTCTCCTCCACCCCCGACCTCCACCACCGCTACAACGAGGCCAAGCGCGGGCAGCGCCCGTACCTGTAGATCTGTGCAGCGCTGTGCAGGGCTCAGGCCTCACTGGGCCGCGGCGCCAGAAGGGCTCGTGACGGCTGGAAGCCGCGGGCCAGGAGGATGATGGCCGCGGCGAGGACGAGGGGTGCCGCGAAGGCCACCTGGTAGTCGGCGGCGTCGGCGATGCCGCCGACCAGGGCCGCTCCCACGATGAAGCCCACGTAGTTGAACATGTTGACGCGCGCGATCGCCACGCCCGTACCGGCGGGGTCGAGCCGTCCGGCCGCCGAGAACGACTGAGGGGCGACGACGGACAGGCCCACCCCTGTCACGCCGAAGGCGACGATGGCCAGCGGCTCGTTCGGCGCGGCGACGATTCCGGCGAAGCCCAGGGCGGCGAGCGCCCCGCCGATGCGGACGATCGCGGCGGGGCCGTACCTGCGGACGGCGAGGTCGCCGCCGGCCCTGACCACGAAGGTCGTGGCCTGGTAGGCCCCGAGTGCCAGCGGGACGACCGCCGCGGACGCATGCATGATCTTGTCCATGTAGACGGACCCGAAGTTGGAGATCGACGCGTCGCCGACGTAGAGGAAGGCCATCGCCAGGCACAGCGGCAGGATCGGCCTCCACGGGAACCGGCCTCCAGCGGGTACGTCCGTGCCGGGTGCGGGTTCCGCCGGTCGCACATGCTCTTCTTCGGGGGCGCACAGGGTGGGACCGGCGACGACGGCGATGGCGACGCCGGTGACCATGGCGACGGCGAAGGTGACGGGAAGGTTCAGCCCCATGCCACCGGCGGCCGAGGCCCAGACCGCGCCGATGACCGCCGCGGCGCTCCACAGGGCGTGGAAGCCGGTGAGGATCGCCCTGCCGTACCTCCGCTCGATCGTGACGGCCTGCATGTTCATGCCCGCGTCCACCGCGCCGAGGCACAGGCCGAACAGCACGTTCGCGGCGACCAACTCGGGGACGGTGGCCGCGAGCCCCGCCAGCACGACCGCGAGACCGGCCAGCGGCTGGGCGATCCGGAGCACCACCCGGCTGCCGTACCGCTTGGCGATCTCCCCCGCGAGAACGCTGCCCGCACCCGCGATCACGGGCACGATCAGCAGCAGGATGGACAGCTCGCCGTCGCTGAGCCCGTGCTTCTTCTGCAGGGCCGCGACCTGGGTGAGCAAGGTGGCGAACGTCAGCCCCTGGACGAAGAAGACGGCGAAGGTGGCGAGGCGGGCGCGCCGGTCACGTGGGGTAGGCACCGCGGCCTCCGAGAAGGGGAAACATGAGGCTAATTCAGGTTTCGCCAGGGTATGGTCATGGCCCACGCCGGTCAATGGCCCCGCGGGGACGCCGTTCGCCCAGGGCCGGCTCGCCCAGGGCCGGCTCGCCCAGGGCCGGCTCGCTCAGGGCCAGACTCTCTCGCCGCTCGGGACGTCCGAGGACGGCGACAGGCGTACCGCTCGGGTGTCCTGGACGGTGAAGGCGTCCACCACGTGCCGGTTGTGGACCAGGAAGCCGACGACCCCGGCCACGGCCTGCCCGCCCACCGCGGCGTTCGCGTGGCCGGTCAGAAGGTAGATGCGGGGAGCCGACAGCTTGTCGAGCAGGAACCGGCGGCCGTGGCGGTGGACATCCTGAAGGGCCTTGACCGGGATCGGCTGGTCGGAGGTGAACCATACGGCGACGTCCCAGACAGGCAGTCCGGGGTCCGGATCGGCCGACTCCTCATAGCAGCTGACACAGCCGTGGCGGGCATCCTGCCCGTGGGGGCACGCCCAGAAAGCGGCATCGTCCCGGTAGCTCACGCGGTCGGCTCCTCCTCGAACAGGTCGGCGATCATCACGGCGGCCCCGGTGAGCGGGGCGGCCATAACGGCCGAGTCAGATAATTCTGACGGATCTTCTGTCCTGATGTGCTTCGTACCTGGTGGTATTCCGCCAAGTAATGGCGGTAGGGGTACGTCACGGGTCGCTTCGCGGGTTAATGTCGAGGCGTGGAACCCCAACGCGGACCGCGTTACGACCGCTGGAACGACCGTTGGAGCCGGCAGGGAGCACCGGCCCTCCGCCAGTTCCTGTCCGGCGTGCTCAACGGCGTGGCGGCCGACCGGCAGGGCCCGGCTCCCCACGAGCTGAGAGCTTCCGACGCCGATCGCGAACGCGTGGTCACCGTGCTGGCCAGTGCCGTGGCCGACGGCAGACTCACCCACGCCGAGCACGAGGAACGCGTCGAGGCCGTCTACAACGCCCGCACCTTCGGCGAGCTGGCCTCCCTCACCGCCGACCTGCTGCCCGAGCACCTCCAGCCGCTGCGCGCCGACGGACGGCCGGTGATGGCGCTGTTCCGCTCAGAGCAGCGCGAGGGCCGCTGGGTGGTGCCCTCGAACTACTCGGTCACGGCCGTCGGCACCGGCGTCACGCTCGACCTGCGTGACGCGCTGCTCCAGAGCAGCCACATCACCGTCCAGGCCACCGTGGTGGGCGCGACGCTCACGCTGATCGTCCCTGCGGGCGTACGCGTGGACATCCCCGCGTCCGCCGTCCTCGGAGGGAAGAAGAACCGGGTACCGGACTCCGCCCCTCCCGACGCCCCCGTGATCGAGATCACCGGCATGATCATGATGGGCAACGTCGTGGCGAAGGTCCCGAAGCCGCCGAGACGCGGCTGGACCCGGCGCGACAGGCCCTGACCGGGAGCCGGCGCCGCTCGCCGTCGCACGGCCGCCCCGCGTCGCAGGGCGGCCGTCCGCGTCTCAGGGGCCGTACGTCCTCACGAGGACCGGCCGGGGTCAGGTGGCGGTGTCGAAGTTGATCGCGCTGTAGGCCCGGAGCTTCCACAGCTGGTGCTCGCTCTCCACCTTGCGCACGGTGCCGGAACGGCCGCGCATGACCAGCGAGTGCGTGACCGCCGCCCCGCTGCGGTAGCGGACGCCGGCCATCAGCTCCCCGTCGGTGATCCCCGAGGCGGCGAAGAACACGTCCTCGGAGGTCACCAGGTCGTCGGTGGTCAGCACGCGGTCGAGGTCGTGCCCCGCGTCGAGCGCGCGGCGGCGCTCGTCGTCGTCACGCGGCCAGAGCTTGCCCTGGATCACACCCCCGAGGCACTTCAGGGCGCACGCCGCGATGATGCCCTCGGGTGTGCCGCCGACGCCGAGCATGAGGTCGACGCCGGTGTCCGGGCGAGCCGCCATGATCGCGCCGGCCACGTCGCCGTCGGTGATGAACTTGATGCGCGCCCCCGTCTCGCGGATCTCCTTGACGAGCCGCTCGTGGCGGGGCCGGTCGAGGACCACCACCATGACGTCGGACGGCGAGCATCCCTTGGCGCGGGCGACGGCGGCGACGTTGGCGGCAACGGGAGCGTCGATGTCCACCGCGTCCGCCGCCTCGGGACCGGTCACCAGCTTGTCCATGTAGAAGACCGCCGACGGGTCGTACATCGAGCCGCGCGGGCTCACGGCGATCACGGAGATGGCGTTGGGCATGCCCAGCGCGGTCAGGCGGGTGCCGTCGATCGGGTCCACGGCGACGTCGCACTCGGCGCCGCTGCCGTCACCGACGCGCTCGCCGTTGTAGAGCATGGGGGCGTTGTCCTTCTCGCCCTCGCCGATCACCACGACACCGTCCATCGAGACCGTGTTGATCAGCTGTCGCATCGCGTTGACCGCCGAGCCGTCGGCGCCGTTCTTGTCGCCCCGGCCCACCCAGCGTGCCGCGGCCATCGACGCCGCCTCGGTGACGCGGACCAACTCCAGAGCGAGGTTGCGATCGGGCGCGCGGTCTTCTGTGGCCAGCGCGGGCGGTACGGACGTCTGCTCCGACATGGTTACAAGCCCCTCTAATTCGTACGATCGGCGATCGGGACGCCCTGTACTGGACCTACCAGGTTCCGCGCTTTCTAATCCAGCCGACTCCAACGATCGTAGTTGTCCCACTTCCGCGGCCGACGGAGGGATACTGTCACCTGCATGAGCAGCGACACGGAACGGCCCGTGACTGTGCGCACCTCCGAGCGCGGCGCCGCCACGCGCGGCGCCCTCTTGGACGCCGCCAGGGAGACATTCGTCACACGGGGCTTCGCCGAGGCCGGGGTCACCGATGTCGTCTCCCGTGCGGGGGCCAGCGTCGGCAGCCTCTATCACCATTTCTCCGGCAAGGCCGACCTCTACCTCACGCTCTTCGACGAGTTCCAGACCCGTCAGACCCAGCGCACCAAGCAGGCGGTCCAGGCGGCGCGCACCGAGGGCGAGTCCGACCCGATGCGCCTGTTCATCGCCGGTGCCCGCGCCTACCTCGAAGGGTGCTTCGACGAGCGCGAGCTCGCCGCGCTGTTCCTGCGCGGAGACGGGCCCCCGGGCTTCGAGGTGATCATGCGCGACCGCATGCGGCAGTGGGCGCGGCGCAACGCCGCCCTGTTCGAGGACGACAGGGGAGCCCTGGTGGTGGTCGTCACGGGCGCGCTGGCCGCCGCCGTGTCCGAGGTGGCGCTGTCCGACGACGTGACCGCCTCCAGGCGGCTCGCCGAGGACGTCCTCACGATCATCGCCCGGATCCGGCGCCCGTAGGGGCCGCGCGTCTCGGGCCGCCCTTCCCGGCCGGTATTCTCGCTGGTTGTGCGTCGATTCACCGAGGGCTTCTACGGATACGCGTTCGCCGTGCTCGTCTGCCTGGCGCTCGTCGGAGTCTTCCTGCTGATCGCGCCGCAGAGCCGCGAAGAGCACATCCCCAGGGTCGACTACTCGATCACCCTCGCCAACCTGCGCCGCGTCGCGCCGTACGAGGTGCGGGTCCCCGAGCCCGTCCCCGCCGGCTGGGTGCCGAACAGCTCCACCGTCGAGGAGAAGCCGTACGTCACCTGGCGGCTGGGGTTCGCGACGGCCAAGCGCTCCCACGCCTTGCTGGCCCAGAGCGACCAGCCCGGCCAGGACTTCGCCAACCGGCTCGCCAACAGCGACAAGGTCACGGGCACCCGGCAGATCAACGGGCAGACCTGGCAGGAGCGCTTCCGCCCCGACAAGAACCAGCGCTCGCTGGTCAGCTTCCAGTCCGGCGTCACGATCGTCGTCACCGGCCTCGCCGAATGGGACGAGCTGGCGCGGCTCGCCGGCTCCCTGAAGGCCCAGCCCAGGGGGAGCTCCACGATCGAGCCCACCCAGCCGTCGACGGCGAGCCCCGCCGCGTCGTGAAAGAGCCCGCCGCGTCGTGAAGGAGCACTCCGCGTCGTGAAGGAGCACTCCGCGTGGTGAAAAACCGCTGGAAGTCGTGAAAGGCGGTTAGAAGGGGGCGTTCTCCGGCTCGGCGCCCGGCTCCTCGCGGCGGGCCATCGCCGCCGCCAGCCTGACCCTGGCTCCCTGGAGCCACTCCTCGCAGATGGCGGCGAGCTTCTCGCCACGCTCCCAGAGCTCGATCGACTGCTCCAGGGTGAGGCCGCCCGTCTCCAGCCGCCGAACCACCTCGGTCAGCTCCTCGCGGGCCTGCTCGTACGACGGGGTCTCAGCCTTCTCCTCAGCCACGTCACCCACCCTATTGGCAGCCATGGCCCCAGACGCCTCAGGCCGAAGGCTTCGCCACCGTGACGTCGACGCGGTCGTCGGAGAACCGCACGCTCAGCTCCTCGCCGGCCCTGACGCTCGACGCCAGCCGTACGACCTCACCGGAGGGAAGCTGCACGATGGCGTAGCCGCGTTCGAGGGTGGCCGCGGGCGAGAGCGTGACCAGGCGGGCGCGCACGTGCGCCAGGGAGTCCTCGGCGCGGTCCAGGGACGAGGTCAGGCAGCGGCGTGCCCTGTCGCGAAGGCTCTCGGCCTGCTCCGCCCGCCGCTCGATCTCGCGGACGGGGTCCGCCAGCGAGGGCCGGGAGCGTACGGCCGCGACCCAGGACGCCTCGCGGTCGAGCCGGCCGACCACCACGCGCCGCCCCCGGTCGCGCAGCTGGCCGACCAGGGCGAGCTGCTCGCCGACGTCGGGGACGACCTTCTTGGCCGCGTCCGTCGGCGTCGAGGCGCGGACGTCGGCCACCAGGTCGATCAGCGGGTTGTCCTGCTCGTGGCCGATGGCGCTGACCACCGGCGTACGGCAGGCCGAGACGGCGCGCACCAGCGACTCGTCCGAGAACGGCAGCAGGTCCTCCAGGGAGCCGCCGCCCCGGGCGATGACGATCACGTCGACCTCGCGGTCGGTGTCGAGCCTGTGGAGAGCGTCGGTGACCTCGCCCACGGCGTACGGGCCCTGGACGGCGACGGTCTCGACCTTGAAGCGCACGGCGGGCCAGCGGCGGCGGGCGTTCTCCAGGACGTCACGCTCCGCGGCCGAGTCGCGCCCGCAGATGAGGCCGATCGTGCCCGGCAGGAACGGCAGGCGGCGCTTGCGATCGGTGTTGGCGAGGCCCTCGGCGACGATGATCTGCCGGAGCCGCTCCAGCCTGGCCAGCAGCTCGCCGATGCCCACCGGGCGGATCTCCAGGGCGGTGAACGCGAACGAGCCCCTGTTCACCCAGAAGTCCGGCTTGACCAGCACGACCACTCGCGCGCCGTCCACCGGCCGGGGCACCGTCGCCTCGTACACGTTGCGCGGGCAGGTGACGCGGGCGGACACGTTGGCGACCGGATCGCGCAGCGTGAGGAACACCGTGCCGCCCCGCGAGGACAGGTCGGTGATCTGCCCCTCGGCCCAGACGGTGCCGAGCTTGCCGATCCACTGCGCCACCATCTGCAACACCGAGCGGATGGGCAGTGGCTGCTCCGGTGAGGTCTTGGCCGTCATGCGGGCAGCCTACAAACCATCCGCGGCTATTCCCCTGCTTCGAGCTTGGCGAGGCGCTTGGCGTACATCTGGACGATGTCGCCCCTGGCCGAGGTCTGCCGCTCGTACTCGATCAGCGACCGGATCTGCTCGGCGGACTTGCCGCGCAGCCGGGCGCGCAGGGACGCCATGGTGAGGCTTGAGTAGCCGGGAAGGGGCTCGGCGAGCGTCGAGGTCGTGCCGGCGGGGGAGGCCGCGGGTGCGTCGCCCGGGGAGGGGGCCGCGGACGGCGCGCTCGCGGGGGTCGTCGCTTCGGGCGCGACGCCGTTCTGGACGGCCTCGGCCAGCTTGCCCGCCTCGGCCCTGGGCTTCCGCGTGCGGGGCTTGGGCTCCGCGGTGCCCGCCTTGGCCTTCGATCCGGCGGGGGCGGCCTCCGGCTTGGTGGCGGTGGCTTCGGGCGTGACCGGTGCGGGCCTCATCTGGGGGGCCGGCGGCGTGGGCGGGACGGTCACGGCCGGCTCGGTCTTCGGCGTGGACCCGTTGAGGCTGTCACTCGGCGTGCTCGGACGGGGGGCGAAGATGACCGGCTCGCGCCTCGCCGGCTTCTCCTCCCGGTCTTCGGCCACGACCGGCGCCGCCGCCGGGGCACCGGCCGCCCGCACCTCGGAGGCCGCCCTCTCGTCCTCGCTCAGCAGCCGCTTGAGGCCCGTACGGATGCGGTCGCCCAGCATCAGAGCCTGACCCACCCCGGTGAGCGCGGTCTGCAGCACGTTGAGGGGCAGCTCCTTGGCCTTCTCCTTCAGCTCGCTCGGATGGGTGACGGTCTTGGCTATGGTGCGGACGATGTCGGTCACTGACATACCGGCTCCCTAGAGGGTCTGATATCGGACGACCAGCCTCGCCAGACTGTGCCGCATGAGGACAAGGAGAGGACGGACAGGGCGGTCGCACACTCCCTCAAGCATAGGAAAGCAGATAAACAGTGCGTGTTTACGGATGCCGAGCATGAGGCTGGCAAGGAATCCGCGAGCGCATAGCATTGAGGACATGATTCCGGAGACCTCCACACCCCGTCGTGTCCTGGTGGCCAAGCCGCGCGGTTACTGCGCGGGTGTCGACCGAGCAGTCCAGGCGGTCGAGAAGGCTCTGGAGCGTTACGGCGCGCCGATCTACGTCCGCAAGCAGATCGTCCACAACACCCACGTGGTCAAGACCCTTGAGGAGCGTGGCGCGATCTTCGTCGAGGAGACCGACGAGGTGCCCGAGGGCGCGATCGTCGTCTTCTCCGCGCACGGCGTCGCCCCGGCCGTCCACGACGAGGCCGCACGGCGGTCCCTGAAGACCATCGACGCCACCTGCCCGCTGGTCACCAAGGTGCACAACGAGGCCAAGCGGTTCGCCGCCAACGACTACGACATCCTGCTCATCGGCCACGAGGGCCACGAGGAGGTCGAGGGCACCGCGGGCGAGGCCCCCGACAACATCCAGCTCGTCGACGGCCTCGACGGAGTCGGCGCCGTCCAGGTGCGCGACCCCGAGCGGCTCGTCTGGCTCTCCCAGACCACGCTGTCGGTCGACGAGACCAACGAGACGGTCACACGGCTCAGGGAGCGCTTCCCCAACCTCATCGACCCGCCGAGCGACGACATCTGCTACGCCACGCAGAACCGCCAGATCGCCGTCAAGGAGATCGCCCGCGAGTCGCAGCTCGTCATCGTCGTCGGCTCGACCAACTCCTCCAACTCCAAGCGCCTGGTCGAGGTCGCGAAGGACGCCGGGGCCGACGCCTCCTACCTCGTGGACAACGCCTCCTTCATCCAGGACGCGTGGCTCGACGGCGTCACCACGGTGGGCGTCACCAGCGGCGCCTCGGTCCCCGAGGAGCTCGTCGAGGCGGTGCTGGCCCACCTGGCCGGGCACGGCTTCGGCGACGTCGAGGAGGTCGAGTCGGTTGCCGAGAGCGTGCGCTTCGCCCTGCCCCACGAGCTCCGCCGCGACCTTCGCGCCACCACCCGCTGACCCACCGGCCGCCGTTCGGGCCTGAAGGCGGGTGGTCGCACCCGCCCAGCCGGCGGCGGTCAGCCTTCCGCGTACCGCGGGTCCGCCTCGGGGGCGGTGCCGACGACCGCGTCGGCGCGCGCCCGTACGCCGTCGGCGGCGAAGTAGGCACGCTCCTGGCGTGCCCACCGCTCCCAGTGCGGGCGGTAGGCCTCGCCGTCCCGGCGCAGCGCCCGTGCCTTCCGTACGGCGAGCGGCGCCTCGGTCCAGACGAGGAACGACACGTACGGCGCCGCGGCCAAGGCCCCGGTCCCGACACCCTCGACGACCACGACCTCCGTGGGGGCCGTCTCGCGCCACTCGGCGTAAGCCCCGAGCGCCCAGTCGTAGCGGCGCCAGCGGGCGGGCCTTCCCTCGGAGAGCGGGCGCAGGACCCACTCCACGAGCCGGTCGACGCCGTCCCGCAGGCCGTCCCAGCCGGGGTACAGGTCGTCCATGTGGACCAGCGCCGCCCCCAGCTCCCCCGCGAGCGCAGTGCCCAGCGTCGTCTTGCCCGACCCGGACGGTCCGTCCACGGCGACCACCCCGGCCCGCGCCGCGCGCAGCCGTACGGCGAGCTCCGGCACGCTCAGCGACTCCATCTTCGGATCCACGCTCGGCTCGGCAGGTCTACGGGCGGCCTAGCCGGGGAGTCAGTCGTGCTGCTCCCTCGGGGACCCGTACACGCGGGGCTCGAAATAGCCCTCGGGCTCCGGAGCGAAGGGCTGGTCGTCGCCCGGCTGCCTGCGCTTGGGCGCGGGGCGGCTCGCGCGCAGGTCGGCGCGGAGATCGCTGACGTTCGCGGGCAGGCCGCGGAACCAGGCGGCGGCGAGCACGAGCGCGGCGCCTCCGAACAGCCAGGGCGCCGCCGCCGACAGCTTCGTGACCAGGCCGAGGCCCAGCGCCTGGACGATCGACGGCGCTCCCAGCGCGCCGGCGACGGCGCTGATGAGGGTCGCGGCGAAGAAGATCAGAGGCGGCGTCACCACAAGGGACAGCAGGTCGCGTGGTTGTACGAGGAAGACGGCGGCCAGGCAGGCGGCGGAGAAGACGAGACCGATGATCGTCGTCGACCCGGTCACCTCGGACAGGAGCGTGATCACGAAAATGAGCGCCATGGCACCCCGGGCGGTCAGCCTGACTCCCGGTCGCGCCTGCTCCTTTGCTACCACTGTCGCCCCCTCCGAGCCTGGTCGGCGGCCTCACGGCCGGCAGGCTGGCCCTACGACAAGTCTCGCGCCAACTTACCGTTCGGAGGCGGGGCCGGGAACGGGCTTGCCGTCTCTTCACCCTGCGGTTGCGGGGTCTCTGCCCCCGGCGGTCCCTGCGGCTCCCGATGGGGCTCCCCGGCGTCGCCGGGCGGCTGCGGCTCCCCGGGGTCCTCGCCGACCAGTTCGGGCATGGAGGGCCGCCTGGGCAGTTCCTCGACGAGCTCAGGCTGGGGGAGCGCGCCGTCCACCAGGCCGAGGTCGTTCAGCTTGCGCGCGCTCACGAGCACGCGGCTCTCCAGCGAGCCGACCGTCTTGTTGTAGGCCATGACCGCCCGGCTCAGCGCCTTGCCCACCGCGTCGACGTTGCGTCCCATGGCGCCGAGCCGCTCGTAGAGCTCCTTGCCGAGGTCGAAGACCGCGCGGGCGTTCTCGCTCAGCGCCTCCTGCTGCCAGGCGTACTGGGCCGTGCGCAGCATGGTGATCAGCGTGGTGGGGGTGGCGATGTGGACCCGCTTGTTCATGGCGTACTCCAGCAGGCCCGGGTCGCGCTCCAGCGCGGGGGCGAGGAACGCCTCGCCGGGGATGAACAGCACGACGAACTCGGGCGCCGGGGTGAACGCCTGCCAGTAGGCCTTGGCGGCCAGCCTGTCGACGTGGTCGCGCACGTGGCGGGCGTGGGCGTCGAGCCGCGCCTCCTGCATGTCGCTCTCACCGGCCTCGGCGGCCTCCAGGTAGGCCGCGAGCGACACCTTGGAGTCCACGATGATGTTCTTGCCGCCCGCGAGGCGGACCACCATGTCGGGCCGTACGACCCCATCGGGGGTCATCGCGCTCGCCTGCTCGTCGAAGTCGCAGAACCTCGCCATGCCGGCGATCTCGGCGACCCTGCGGAGCTGGAGCTCTCCCCAGCGCCCGCGTGCCTCCGGCCGCCGCAGCGCCCTGACCAGGGCCGTCGTTTGCGTCTTGAGCTGCTCGGAGCTGTGCCGCACGAACTCCATCTGCTTGCCCAGCTCGGCCTGGGCGACGCGGTTGCCCGTCTCGCTGTCGCGGAGCTGGTCCTGCACCTTGGCCAGGGTCTCTCTCAGCGGGGCGACGAGGTTCTCCACGGCCTGCCTGCGCTGCTCCAGGTCGCCCGCGGCGTCGGCGCGGGACGCCGAGAGCCTGCTCTCGGCCAGTTCGAGGAAGCGCAGGTTGTTGACGTCCAGAGCCCGCGTGGACAGGGACTGGAAGCGCTGGGTCATCTGCTCCTCGACGTAGGCGACCTTGTCCTCGGCGGCCTGGACCCGGGCCTCGGCCAGCGCGACCCTGCCCTCGGCCTCCGAGGCCCTGGCCATCGCGCGCGCCCGGCCGAGGAAGAAGCCGATGACCAGGCCCGCGGCCAGTCCGACAGCGAGTTGGAAGGCGAGTGCCATGACGTCCACCTCCCGCATGATTCCAGTCGGACGGCCCCCGCGCGTGTCCGCCGTACGGCTGGGGCACCGTAAACTCGGCGAACGTGAGCCTGAGCATCGGCATCGTCGGCCTGCCCAACGTCGGCAAGTCCACGCTATTCAACGCGTTGACCAAGAGCGGCAACGCTCTAGCGGCGAACTACCCGTTCGCCACCATCGAGCCCAACGTGGGGATCGTCGGCGTGCCCGACTCCCGGCTGGGCAAGCTGGCCGAGATCTTCGGCTCCGCCAAGATCCTTCCGGCGAAGGTCGAGTTCGTCGACATCGCGGGCCTGGTCAAGGGCGCCTCCGAGGGGCAGGGGCGGGGCAACCAGTTCCTCGCCAACATCCGTGAGACCGACGCGATCTGCCAGGTGATCCGGGTCTTCACCGACCCCGACGTCACCCACGTCGACGGTGAGATCTCCCCCCGGCGCGACATCGAGACGATCAACACCGAGCTCATCCTCGCCGACCTCCAGACGATCGAGAAGGCGCTGCCCCGGCTCGCCAAGGAGGCGAAGTTCAACAAGGACCGCAAGGTCGCGCTCGAAGCGGCGGAGGCCGCCTCCAAGGTGCTCGACGGCGGCACGACGCTCTACGCCTCGGGCCTCGACCTCGCCGACCTGCGCGAGCTGCACCTCCTGACGGCCAAGCCGTTCCTGTACGTCTTCAACCTCGACGCGGACGAGCTCACCGACGAGGCCCTGCGCGCCCGGCTCTCCGAGCTGGTCGCCCCGGCCGAGGCCGTGTTCCTGGACGCCAAGATCGAGTCGGAGCTGGTCGAGCTGCCGGACGACGAGGCGCTGGAGCTGCTCCAGTCGGTCGGCCAGGAGGAGTCGGGCCTGACCCAGCTCGCCCGCGTGGGCTTCGAGACCCTCGGCCTGCAGACCTACCTCACCGCCGGGCCCAAGGAGAGCAGGGCCTGGACCATCCGCAAGGGCGCCACCGCCCCGGAGGCGGCGGGGGTCATCCACACCGACTTCCAGCGCGGCTTCATCAAGGCGGAGGTGACCTCCTTCCACGACCTGGTGGAGGCGGGGTCGCTGGCGGCGGCGCGGTCGGCCGGCAAGGCCCGCATCGAGGGCAAGGACTACGTGATGCGCGACGGCGACGTCGTGGAGTTCCGCTTCAACGTGTGACCGTCCACGCCACGCCAGGCAACGCCACGCGACGACACGCCACGGCCGCGCCGGGCCCGCTGTCCCGAAACGGGCCGGCCGGCGCGTGACCTTGTGACCCGCGGATAGCAATGCCTGGCTGTCAGGTAATCGAGCACGGCTTCCCGCCGCGCGTAATCTCCAGTGTTTGGGTCGGTTGTGTGCCCCGCCGGGGTCTGACGGCCGTGACATGGCCGCCGTGCGCCGACCCGCACGAGCAGCCTGGCGGAAGGGAGGCCGGTGCGTGCGGACGGTTCGCTGCCTCCCGGCCGAGCCTGCCGCCTTCGTCTCCATCGTCTCCATCGAGAGGTCTTCGCGGATCGGCGCGCGCGGTCCGTTTACCTGCGTGAGCAGGGATCATGCCTCCTGCGCAAGCGGTTTCTGCCTGGTGCGAGCTTTGTCCCTAATGCGTGCTTTGTCGCGAATTTGGCTGATGGCTCACCGGTGAACAAGGGCCCCGTGTCCTGGGTGAACTCGGCGGGCGCGTTCCCGAAACCGGAGGAAGACCGACTTGGTCTGCTACGTGGATGCCTGCAGCATGGGCGTGGCTTTCCTGGAACAATTGGTGAGGCGGCTAAAGTGAATACTTCACCATGGATAACAGGATCGACAGTAAGACGACAGCGCGTCAGCCGGGGGGATCGGCGCGAGCGGAGGCGTGATGGCTCGCAGGTCAAACGTCCAGCACGGTCTGCGGACCTCTGGCGAACCCGAGCGTTCAGCGTACCCTCCGTCGCCCTACGATCCAGGCCCTGAGCTCATGCCGGCACGGGGACGTAACGCGCCCCGCCGCGGCGGATGGTCCGGTGGGGGCGGGCGTTGGCTGGTTTGGACGGGCAGGGCCGTGCTCTGGGCCGTGATCATCGTGATCGTGGTCAACGGCGTCCGCGCCCCGATCGAGCGCATGGCCCAGGGAAGCGAGCCCACGGGCGCTACCGCGAGCCCCACGGTGACCGGGTTCCCCCAGGCCGACGCCGCGGCGTTCGCGGGCCAGTTCGCGGCGGCCTATTTGAGTTTCGACGGTGCGAAGCCCGACGACAGGGCCGAGCGTCTGAAGCCATTTCTTCCCGTGGGCGCCGAGCGCCAGTTCGGCTGGAATGGCTTCGGCCGCATGTCATCGGGTGCTTACCAGTTCTCCGGTATCGAGATCATTGACTCCCAAAATGCCATTGTGACCGTTTTTGCCCAATCCGGTGCGCAGCGCTGGAAGCTTTCCGTGCCGGTTTACTACTCCGATGGCAAGTTCGTGGTCTCCGGCCAGCCCGCCCTGCTGCCGGCCGGAGGGCCCGCGGGCCTGCCCCAGCCCGCACAGGTGGAGCACGACGACACCGCCGAGGGCGAGCTGCGACCGCAGCTCGAAGGCTTCTTCAAGGCGTACGCCGCCGGGGACGCCACGCAGTTGCAGCGTTATGTCGCCCAAGGCGTGACGCTCGACGGCTTCGACGGCACCGTCACGCTGGCCCAGCTCAAGAGCGTCAGCGCTCCCCCCGGCGGCACCAGCCGGGAGATCACCGCCGTGGTCGTGTGGGCCGTCTCCACGGGCGCCACTCCGTCTCCCGCCGCCACGAACACCGATCCCGGCGCGCAGGCGGCCGGGCTGGAGCAGGCTTACCGGCTCCTCGTGGAGAAGCAGGGTGACAACTGGTACATCAAGAGCATCCGCGGTGCGACCCGGTCCGCGGAGTGAGGCCGGCCGGCGATGGGAGCGAGGGAGCGGCAAAGGGAGCGCGACAACCCGGACCGGTTCGACGACCGGCCAGCGCGACCATGAGCAGGAGGACGAAAGTTGATTCTGAATACCATCGTGGAGCACTCGCTGGCGCTGGTGACGCCGTCGGCGCCACCGTCCGGCGGGGTGAACACCGCGGGCCTCGCGGACTTCCTGCGCAAGTTCTTCGCGCCGTTGTTCCTCGTCGTGGTCTCCGTCGTCGCGATCTTCTTCCTCTTCACGCGGGAGATCACCAGATTCGTGCAGTTCATCATCCTGGCGGTCGCGATCGGTGTGATCTTCTATGTGCCCAACGTCATCGAGGTGACGGCCAGGGCGATCGCGGGGGCGCTCGGCATCAAGTGAGCGCACCCGGAAGGCCGTGAGAGGGAGAGGAGGATCGGGTGGACCTGCCTACCTATACCAATATCTGGCGGATTGAGAAGCGGCTCTACAAGCTGTACGACCTCCGGCTGCCGATGCCGCTTCCGATCGTCTGGATCGGTGTGTTCGTGGGCGTTCTGGTCCCATGGTCGATCCTTCTGTGGCTCGTCAGGATTCCCTTCGACGCGCCGTGGCACGTGCTCTACCTCGTGCCGCCGGGTGTCGTGACGTGGCTGTCGACGCGTCCGGTGATCGAGAGCAAGCGGCTCAACGAGCTGCTCCAGTCCCAGATCCGCTACCTCGGCGAGCCGAAGGCCTGGTGCCGCCTGGCGCCGGTCGACGAGCCCGACGAGATCACGTTCTCCGCGCGGGTGTGGCGGTCGGCCCCGCAGGTCGCGCTTCTCGCGTCCGCCGACACCGCGAAGTCCGCCGCGAGGGCGCGGCGCGGCGCCAGGGCGAAGCCCCGGCACACGGCGCCCCGCCGAAAGGGGCTGGAGGTCTGGAGCCCCTCACGCCAGCTCCCGTCCGTCAAGGCGGGCTCCCGCAGGGGCGCGGCAGTCCCGGGCGAGGTACGTCCCGCCGTGGCCGCCGCCGCGGCGGCCGTGCACACGCTGCCCGCGGCGGAGGCCCCGGTCCGGCTGTCCGAGCGGCCCCGCCTCACCTGGGGCGCCGTGGCCACCCCGTCCGTCCCTGGCCAGTCCGCTCCCGGCCTTCCTCCCGTCACCTCGCCCGACGCCACCATGTCGCCCCTGGCCCTCGAACCCCCAAGGCCCACCTCCGACCGCGTCACCGAGATCCCGCCGAAGCCGGGGCCCGACCGCACCGCCGAGGTGTCGAAGCCCGACCGGGTCATCGACGTTCCGGTCCGGAAGGGTGATCGGGTCGCCGGTGTCGCGACGCCGAAGGGTGATCGGGTCGTCGATGTTGCGGCACCGAAGAGTGATCGGGTCGTCGATGTTCCGGTGCCGAAGGGTGATCGGGTCGCCGACGTGCCGGTGCCCAAGTGGGTCGCGCCGGTCGAGGGTCTGGCGATGCCCCCCGCTTCCCCGCAGGCGGACCGGCCCGTCCAGGAACCCGCGACCGCGGAGACCGGCGGCGCCGCTCCGGCCACCGCTCCGATCGGCACCGAGGCGCTGCGCCGCCTGCGCAGGCTCGCGGCGTCCGCGGAGAGCCGTGGTCCGGCGACGCCCAGGCCCCAGGCCGTTTCCTCCGAACGCCGTCCCGCCGCGCCCGAGCCCCACCTGACCCCCTCCGAGCCCGAGGTGGCCGCCCCTGAGCCCGAGCCGGCCGTCTCCGAGCGTGAGCTCGCCGTCTCCGAGCCCCAGGTGGCCGTCTCCGAGCCCCGGGTGGCCATCTCTGAGCGTGAGCCGGCCGTCTCCGAGCCCCGGGTTGCCGCTTCCGAGCGTGAGATGGCCGCACCCGAGCCTCAGGGCGGCACGCTGGAGCACGCGGCGGCCGGGGGCGTTTCCGCCTCTGTCGATCCCGATGCGGAGACGGAGGTTCGCGAGCAGCACCGCAAGGGACAGCCGCCGCGCCCCGCCGCCTACACGCGGCTGCCGGAGGCCCGTACGGTCTGGCCGGTCTCCCGGTCGCGCACGCCCGAGACGGTTAGGCCGGAGACGGTCAGGTCCGAGACGGTCAGGCCGGAGACGGTCAGGCCCGGCGTGTCCGAGCCTGTGTCGCCGAGGAGTCCGGTGCGACCGGCGGCGCGTGAGCAGGCGCCTCCGCCGCTGTCCATCCGGGCGGTGCCGGGGCCGGGCACGACCGCCGATCCGGCCGCGCCGTCCGTTCCCGTGCCGGTTCCCCGTACGGGCGACGAGCCGCGCGTGCGGCGCGTCGAGTCCGTCGTCGGCCGTGACCAGTCCGGAGGCTGGCGGCGCCTTGCCCAGGTGGTGGTCGGAGGCGGCGGTCCCAGCCGCAACGACGGCATCGAGACCGACGAGGCGAGGGCCCGCACGGTGCTCACCGGCAGCCGCCGAGTCGTCGTGCTCGGCTGCACCGGCGGCGCGGGGCAGACCACGACCACGCTGATGCTCGGTCACACCCTGGCCCGCTACCGCGAGGACCGCGTCGTCGCGGTCGACGCGAACACCGGGGACCACACGCTGACCGGCCGGATCCCGGCGGACTCGCCCGAGACGCTGACCTCCCTGCTGGCGGGGCTCGACGGCGTGAGCGGCTACCTCAGCATGCGGGCGTACACCACTCGCTGCGAGTCGGGCCTTGAGGTCATCGCCTCCGACTCCGACACCGCGGCGGCCCGCAGGCTCGCCGACCAGGGCCTGTTCTCCGACCAGCGGTTGGCGCAGGCCATGCGGGTGCTCGACCGCCACTACAGGCTGATCCTGGTCGACCCCGCCGCGGCCGTCGCCGCGCGCATGCTGCCGTACGCCGACCAGCTGATCCTGGTGGCCCCGGCCAGCGAGGACGCGCCCGACGCGGTGGCCATGACCTTCGACTGGCTCGACGGGCACGGGTCGACCGAGCTCCGGCGGCGGGCGATCATGGTGATCAACGGTGTGAGCCGCCGGAGCATGGGCGGTGTGGAGCAGGCGGAGGCCGTGGCCCGGGGCCGGTGCCGCGCGATCGTCCGCGTCCCCTGGGAGGACGAGCTCGCCCCCGGACATCCCGGCCCCGCCGAGCTGACCCATCTCCGGGCCGGAGGCCGCAGGGCGTACGTCGCCCTCGCGGGAGTTGTGGCAAGCGGCCTGGCGGCGGCGAGCCGCCCGAGCGAGGAGGAAGTGGCCCAGTGACCAGGGAGCGTGCCCAGCGCGGGGAGCGGGCCGGCTGATGGCGAGATCGTCGCGGTCGAGGAGCAGGCTGGCCGTCCGTTATTTCGACGACCGGATCCTCCTCACCGACTCATCGGCATGGGCATATTTCCGGCTTCCGACGGTGAGCTATGAATTCGTCACCGCGGAGGAGCGGGAGGCCCTGGCCACCAACATCACCATCGCCCTCGCCGCGATCCGCATGACCGACGCCGAGGTACACCTGCGGGTGGCCCACCGGGCCTATCCCGCGGCCGACTGGGCGATGGCGCTCAACTCCACCTCCGACGAGGGCGACGGCTGGCGCGACTAC
Source organism: Sphaerisporangium sp. NPDC049003 (assembly GCF_043197795.1). Taxonomy (NCBI): domain Bacteria; kingdom Bacillati; phylum Actinomycetota; class Actinomycetes; order Streptosporangiales; family Streptosporangiaceae; genus Sphaerisporangium; species Sphaerisporangium sp. NPDC049003. Next base: position 37,027 of record NZ_JBICTU010000018.1, on the reverse strand, counting down.
CTGGAGGACATGTACCGGCACGTCTGGGCCAAGGACTTCTGGTCGAAGGAGGTCTACCTCGGGGTGCGGCTCGGGCCGCGAGGCGCGCAGCTCGGCACCGGGGTGCTCGCCCAGCTGTTCGGCTTCTACCAGCGCAGCGAGAAGACCCTGGGCCTGGAGGACGACCACGTCCCCGACAACGAGATCAACAAGTGGACCGACCAGGCGGAGCGCCTCGGCCGGGCCCTCGGCTCCAGCGCCCTGTACGCGCGCCACGCCTCGTCCGGTGAGGTCGCCTGGCTGTTCCGGCACGCGGCGTCGGGCTCGCTCGGCGACCCGCCGTCGTCGGCGACCCCGTCCAGGCGGTGGGGCAAGGGCGAGGTCGAGTCGCTGGTCGAGGGTCAGATCCACAACGGCAGGTCGCTGCTGCGCATCCAGCAGCCCGCGGGCGACTCCTATGTCGCGCACCTGTCGTTCGCCAGGTTCCCCGACCTGATGCCGTTCCCCGACGGGGAGCCGTGGCTGCACTTCATCGACCAGTTACCGTTTCCGGTGGAAGTCAGCTCGCGGATGCGCTTGATCCCCCCGGTCAAGGCGAGCAAGGACGTCGCGCGCAAGCTCGCGCACGCCCGTGACATGGACATCCACATCCGTGAGGCCGGCGCGGAAGCGCCCATCGCGCTGGCCGAGCAGATCGACGCGGCACGCATGCTGGAGCACGGCATCACGAAGGAGCGGCTGCCCTTCGTGTACGGCTGGCACCGGCTGATCGTGGCCGCGCCCACCGAGGAGATGTGCGTGCAGCGCGTCGAGGCCGTCGTGGAGCACTACCGCGACATGGGCATCGACATCGTCAACTCCACGGGCGACCAGTTCTCGCTGTTCTGCGAGGCGCTGCCGGGTGAGCGCGTGCGCGTCAACGCCTACGCCCAGCGGCAGCCGCTGCGGACGATCGCGGGGGGCATGGCCACGGCCACGGTCGACCTCGGCGACCGCATCGACGAGAGCGGGGCCGGGTGGGCCGGGCCGTACATCGGGGAGACCCTCGGGCGCGCCCGTTCGATCGTGCACTTCGACCCGCTGGTGGCCGCCACCCGCAACCGGCCGACCGCCATCGCCATCACCGGAGAGCCCGGTGGGGGCAAGACCACGCTCGCGCTGCTGCTCATCTACCAGATGGCGCTGCGCGGGGTCACGGTCGCGGTCATCGACCCCAAGGGCGACGCCGAGTCCCTGGTCCAGCTCCTGCAGAACCGCGGGCGCAAGGCGCGCATCATCCCGCTGGGCTCGGCGGCCCCCGGCCTGCTCGATCCGTTCTCCTTCGGCGACGACATCGCGGCCAAGAAGACCATGGCGACCGAGACCCTGCGGCTGCTGCTTCCGCGCATGTCGGAGGAGCGCGAGTCGGCGATGATCCAGGCCGTGTCCACGGTGTCCAACGCGCCCGATCCGTCGCTCGGCAAGGTCGTCGACCACCTGGAGGAGGCCGAGGACCCCGCTTCCAGGAACCTCGGCGCGGTGCTGCGCTCGATGGCCGAGATGCACCTGGCCCGGCTCTGCTTCGACCCCTCCGGCGGCGATCAGATCGACACCGAGGGCTGGACCACGGTCTTCACCCTCGGAGGGCTGACCCTGCCCGACGTCGCCACGGCTCGGGACGACTACTCCTACGAGCAGCGCCTGTCGGTCGCGCTGCTGTACCTGGTGTCGCAGTTCGCCCGGCGGCTCATGAACGGCCTCGACCGTCGCGCGCCCAAGGCCATCTTCCTCGACGAGGCCTGGGCGATCACCTCGACGCCCGAGGGCGCCAAGCTCGTGCCAGAGGTCTCGCGCATGGGCCGTTCGAGGAACACCGCGCTGGTTCTGGTCTCCCAGAACGCGGGCGACCTGCTGAACGAGCAGGTCACCAACTGTCTCTCCTCGGTGTTCGCCTTCCGCTCGACCGAGCGTGTCGAGGTGGACCACGTGATGGCACTGCTCGGCGTGGAGCCGTCCGAGGAGCACAAGGGGGCGCTGCGGGCCCTGGGCAACGGTGAGTGCATCTTCCGTGATCTGGACGGCCGCGCGGGCCGTATAGGGGTGGACCTCATCTCCGAGGACCTGCTGCGTTGGCTGGACACCAATCCGACCCACGACAAACCCGACGAGAGCGTGCATGATCCTCGTGGGCGGGCGAGTAGGCCGGGGGCTGCGCAGGAGGTGCGGTCATGAGACGTCACAAGCACCGTGGACCGAGGGCGCCATTGGGGCGCGCGAGTGGAGCGAGCGCATGAGACGGTTGCGGCACAAGATCGTTTTGGTCCTCGCAATCCTCGCGAGCGTCCTTGTGGTGCCGATCGCGTTCTCTCCGACCGTGGCCGGCGCGGCCGGGCCGTGTGACCTGTCACCGGACCTCGCGCCCGAGATCGTCGGCGGTGGCGTCGACGGGCTCGTCAAGCCACCCCCGCCCGACCCCGCGCCCGGTACGGGCGCGACGGGCGCGGGCGGCACGGGGGGCACGGGCGGTGCCGGGTCGCCGGACGCGTACTCGCCGGCCACCGGCACCGCGACGGCCGGCAAGGTGGCGGAGCCGCTGACCAACTACGACCGGTACGGCATGGCCGGGCAGTTCTGGCACACCTACGGCCTCGGCTGCAACGACGTGGCCGCGGTCCTCGGCAACGCGTGGGCCAACACGGTCTTCTCCTGGGCCAAGGCCATCGACCGGATGACCATCACGACCTACCAGGCGGCGGCCACCGAGGGACCGCTCCAGTCGATCAAGGACATGGTCGACGACATCGTCACGAACCTCGCCAACGCCATGTACTGGCCGTACCTGCGGGTGGTCATCCTGCTCGGCGCGGTGTGGCTGGCGTGGTACGGCCTGATCCGCAAGCGTGCCAGCACGACGGCCGAGGGCGTGATCTGGATGATCCTGGCCGTCACGGTCGCCGTGTGGTTCTTCAGCCGCCCGGGCGACTTCACCGGCCTGGGCAAGACGGTGACCGACAAGACCGGCGAGATCGTCAACTCGGCGTTCAGCGGGCTGCCAGGGGCCGGGGGCGCGTCCTGCCTGCCCACCAAGGGCGAGACGAACGCCAAGGCGGGACCCGGCGGCTACGGTCAGAGCGGCACCCCGGGCGTCGCCCAGAACGCCGACGCGCTGTGGTCCACGCTCGTCTGCAAGCCGTGGCTCATGGGCGAGTTCGGCACCGCCGACCCCTCCGCCCACATCGTGCGCGATTTCGGCGCCAAGACGCTCGACATCCAGGCGACCGACGTCCAGGAGCAGACCTCGGGCCAGAAGCCGAGCTCCGGCTCCCACCAGGCGAGGTTCGAGGAGGAGGTCGCCAAGCCGCTGGAGAGCACCCCGATGTTCTTCCTCTTCCAGGGCAAGGACTGGACGAGCAGGCTCGGCATCGCGATCGGCGCGCTCATGGCGGCCATGGTCACGGGCGTGCTGATCTTCCTCGTGGCGGTGTCGCTCATCGCGCTCAAGATCGGCTTCCTGCTGCTGCTCATCCTCGGGCCGGTGTTCCTGCTGATCGGCGTCCATCCCGGCTCCGGGCGCATCATCGCCATGCGCTGGGTCGAGATGCTGGTCGGCACGCTGCTCCGCCAGGCGGTGCTGGCGCTGGTGCTCGGCGTGCTCGTGTACGGCTACGCGCTGATCATCTCCACGAACCTCCCGTGGGGTATGCAGATCATGTTCATCGCGCTGCTGACGATCGCGGTGTTCTTCTACCGCCGTCCGTTCCAGCACCTGTTCTCCTCCATGGACGGGCACACGCTCGCCACGCGGATGCTGGGAGAGGCGGCCTCGGCGCCGACCCTGTCCCGGGCCGCGAACGCGCTGCCGCCGGTGGCCGCGGCGCGCATGGGCCGCTGGGGCCTGCGCAAGGCCGAGCCGGTCATCAACGCGGCGGCCATGGCGGCCGGAGGCGCGGCGGCGGCGACGGCCTCCACGGTCGCCCAAGGCCGCGTCAGGGGCGAGGAGGTCACCCCGGGGGCCACACAGCAGTCCGGCACGCGCGTCCCGGTTGGCGCCCAGCCGGCCCCGCTGGACGCCGACGGGCAGGCGGGCCTGCGCCGCAAGGCGACCGGGCGCGGCACCGCCGTCCCGCGTCCCGGGGCGGCTCCGCCGCTCAACCTGTCCGGGCGCATGGGCGGCTCCGGCCGTCCGGGCGGCGCGGGGCCCGGCGGGGGAGCCACCAACGTCCCGAGCCCGCGCCCCGCGACCCGCACCGGCGGCGGCACTACGGGCACGGGAGGCGGAGGGTCGACGGGTAGCTGGTTCGGCGGCAGGTCCGGTGGCGGGTGGGCCTCACGGTCCGGCTCCTCGGGCGGCTCGTCCGGCGGGTCCTCCGGGGGTTCCCGCCGCTCCGAGGGGGCGGCGCCGAAGGCTCCGCGCTCCACGGCCGGCGGGCCCCGTGGCCTTTCGGGCGGCGGCGGGTCGCCTGGACGTTCCTCCGGTGGTTCCGCGCCGCGTTCGTCGGGCGGGTCGTCCGGCGGATCCTCGGGCTCGTCCGGCCGTTCGTCCGGCGGGTCGTCGGGCAGCCTGTTCGGCGGCTCGTCCGGCAGGTCGAACGGTTCGTCGGGCAGGTCATCGGGCGGCTCGCCGGGCAGGTCCTCGGGTTCGTCGGGCAGGTCGTCGGGCGGGTCGTCCGGCTGGCTGTCCGGGAACGGGCGGTCGGGGTCCTCCGGTGAGGCTCCACCGCTCTGGCTGCCGCCACGCTCCGATTCCGGACGCGGTGAGGCCGAGCAGGCGCCCTTCTGGCTGCGCCCGGCCGATCGCGACAAGGACTGACGATGGTGCAGGTCAACGACCGGCGAGGGCTCGTCTTCGCCGGTGTGGTCGTCGCACTGGCGGCCGTAGGCATCTATCTGTCCATGCGGCCCGCCTCCGGTGGCTCGCAGGACGGCGACCCTTCCGGCAGGGCGGCGGTGGTCTCGACCCTCGCCGCTCCGCAGTCGGGTGCGTCTCCCGCTCCGGCGGTCAGTCCCGGCTCGTTCGACATCTACAGGTTCCTGCCCATCCCCAAGGAGCAGATCGCCCTGGCGGCGGACGCGGCCCAGCGGTTCGCGACCTCCTACGCGACGTACCGGTACGACGAGGACCCCGCGTCCTACGCTGAGCGGCTGAAGGGGTTCACCACGGCCGAGATGGGTGCGGTCCTCGCGCGGGACGTCACCACGCCGGCCAAGGTGGACCAGGACCGCGCCGACGAGGTGGTCTCCCAGGGATCGGCGCGGTTGAGGACCATAAGGAACATCTCCGACGGCTCGATCGTGTTCGTGGTCACCGTCGTGCAGAACATCACCGCCAAGAGCGGGCCGCAGGAGCGCGGCACCGACTACGCGATCACCCTCACCCAGGTCGGGACCGAGTGGCGGGTGTTCGACATGCAGCGCGCCGACGCGGGCCAGGACGGGGACACCGGCGACGGGACCACGCAGTGACCTCCCGTGTGCGCATAGCGCTGCTCATCGGGCTCGCCGGGGTCGTGCTGGTCACGCTGATCATGGCGCCGATGCTCATGAGCACGTTCCCCTCGTTCCTCAGTGGCGGCGGCACGGCCGGCGGTGACTGCACGGACACGGTCACGAAGGTCACGAACGTCTCCACCACCGCTCAGTCGGACATCCCGGCGAACTACCTGGAGCTGTACAAGAAGTGGGGCAAGAAGACCGGGGTCCAGTGGACCGTGCTCGCCGCCGTGGGCAAGCGTGAGACCGACCACGGCCGGTCCAACCTCGCCGGAGTGAAGAGCGGCACGAACTACGCGGGCGCCGCCGGTCCCATGCAGTTCCTGATCAGCACGTGGGGCGGCAAGGCCAAGATCAAGATCCCGTCGAAGTTCAGCGGGTACGCCTCGGACGGCGACGACGACGGCTGGGCCGACGTGTACAACCCGGCCGACGCGATCCTCGGCGCGGCCAAGATGCTCAAGCGCAACGGAGCGCCCGACGACCTCAAGCGGGCGCTCTTCGTCTACAACCACGCGATGTGGTACGTGGAGCAGGTGCTGGTGATCGCCAGGCGGTACGCCTCCGACGGGACGCTGGAGCTGCCCCCGGACGCGAACCCGGAATGCGACTCGCCCATCGTGGAGGCGGCCCCGACCGACATCGTCCGCAAGATCCTTGAGTACGCCCTGGCCCAGCGAGGCAAGCCGTACCGCTGGGGCGGCACGGGGCCGGACGCCTTCGACTGCTCGGGAATCATCTACATGGCCTACCGCGCGGCCGGGCTGTCGATCCCGCGTACGACCTTCGGCCAGTGGCCGTTCGGCGCGAAGGTCGCCAAGGGCTCCGAGCAGCCGGGAGACCTGGTCTTCTTCAACGCCGGGCCCGGCACCTCCTCCAACAGTCCGGGGCACGTCGGCCTGATCGTCTCGCCCGGCAAGATGGTGGAGGCCCGGTGCACGCTCTGCGGACCGATCAAGATGACGACGTACCGCGACCGCCCCAACATCGTCGGCTACACCCGCCCGCTCCAGAATCCGGCCGTTGTCGGGCAACTCAAGCGGCTGGGCCTCACTTAGAACGGGTCATTCCGCCCACTTGCCGCATTCTCGATATGGGGAGGAGCCAGACCCGGGGCAGACTCCTTAGTCTTTACCCACATGGAGAAGATTGTTGTCGCGGCGGCCATCGTCGAGGGGGACAGGCTCCTGGCCGCCCAGCGCGCCGCGCCTCCGGAGGTGGCCGGGGGGTGGGAGTTCCCCGGCGGCAAGGTCGACCCGGGCGAGAGCGACCACGAGGCGCTGGTCCGGGAGTGTCAGGAGGAGCTCGGCGTCGACATCGCGGTGGGCGACAGGATCGGCGGCGACTGGCCGCTCAGCCCTGGGTACGTGATGCGCGTCTGGCTCGCACGGCTCATCTCGGGCATTCCGCACCCCCATGAGCACTTGGCGTTGCGCTGGCTCGGTCCTGACGAGCTCTTCGACATCCCTTGGCTTCCCGCTGACCTGCCCATTGTGCGGGCTGTACAGAATCTGATCCCTGAGGCGTGATCCCCAGTACGGTGTGAGATAACAGTTACACAGCGTGACTAGTTTGTCGCGCATCGTATCGGGGGACGGGGATCTGCGGTGGCCGGTTGGTGGCGACGTGCCCATGTGGTGTCCGTGGTCGGCGTTGGGGCGCTGGCGCTGGGAGGCGGGGGGGTGTCTCTCGCCGCGACGGGGTCGGAATACGGCTCCGTGGAGCCGCCGGACGCGGCCGACGGCGCCCAGCTCAGCGTGCGCCTGATGGGCGTGGGCGAGCATGGCCGGCACGGCAGGCCGATCCGTGAGGGCGATCTCCTGCACTTCCGCGTCAGGCTGGACGGCCCGGCCGAGGGCGCGCTCCTGGCCGTGGCCGCCACTCCGAGGGAGGCGTTCTCCTCGGTCGGCTGCGACACCCCCGCCGGCCTGCCCGTGAAACCGGCCTCGCGCCCGCAGTTGTGCGACTTCGGCGACATCTCGGGTCCGAGGACCGTGGACGTCGCGCTGAGGGTTCCGCGCCGGGCGGGCGAGGTCGGCGTCCTCGCCGTCGCCCAGATGCGCGACCCGGGAGGCGTGCAGTGGATCCGCCGCATGGCGGACGTCAACATCAAGCTGGACGGCCCATCAGGGCTGTCCGGCCCGCGGGGCCCGGAGCCGGAGTCGGGTGTGCCCGCCCCCAAGTCCAGGAACGAAGGCGAGATCCAGGGGCTCGGCCCCGGATCGATCCCGCAGGGACAGCAGCCGGGGGAGGCCGGTCTCGGTACGGCCGCAGGCCCGCTCGCCGGCGGGGAAGACGCCCTCAAGGGGGACGTCGCGAAGGGCGGGGCCCCCAAGGAGCAGGCCGGCGAGTACCCCCTGCCCTTGGGCCTGAGCGGCCCTTTGCCGAAGACCGTCGGCACGGCCGAGACGCCTGTCAAGAGCGCAGAGAACATCGGCAGCGCCAAGGACACTCTGAACGCCAAGGACACCGCGAACCTGAAGGAAACCGAGAGCGCCAAGGACACCGCGAACCCCAAGGAAACCGAGAGCGCCAAGGGCCTGACCGGATCCGCGGGCGTGGGCGACCCCGAGGGAGCCGCCCAGCCGGTGGAGGCCGCGACGCCCGCTGAGGGCCAGATCCCGGCAGAGCGCACTCCGCGACCGGCCGAGAGGGCCGTCGACCTGACCGGCCCGGAGTCCCAGGCCGACGGCGACCAGGACGCCACGCCGAAGTCGCGTCCGGGCTCCCGGATGACGCCGGACGACGCGCAGCCGATCACCGGTGCGTCGCGGCGGCCGGGGGCCAAGCTCAAGGCGCCGTCCGCGATCCCGCACCCGGCGCCCGGCGCTCCCGCCAGGCCCGGAAAGGCCGTCGCGCACCCGGCGCCCATGATCCCGGTTCCCGCGCCGATGCCGCTCCAGGCGCCCATGCCCGCGCCCGTCCAGGGTCCGCGGATGATGCCTCTGAACGGCGCGGGGATCCAGATGCCGCCGGCGGTCGCGATGCCGCCCGCGCCGGTCCCGACCCCGGTGCCCAACCCGGCGCCGGGCACCGTACTGGCTCCGGGCATCCAGCCGTCCTTGCCGGGAGGCGCGCAGGGCGCGATCCCGGGTCAGCGGCCAGTCCCCGGTCAGATGCCGATCCCCGGCCAGGCGCCCTTCCCCGGCCAGATGGCGGCGCCTGGCCAGATGGCGGCGCCCGGTCAGGTTCCCGGGGCGGGCGCGCCGCAGGTTCCGGCGATGGGAGCGCCGCTCCCCCAGGAGATGCGCCCCGCGACCCCGAACCTGGTGGCAGGGACCGAGGAAGATGACCTCGAAATGGTGCGCGGGCTCCCCGCCGCCGTCGCCGCAGTCGGGCTGCTGCTGGGAGCACTGGCATTGCAGATGAGGCTCCGGCGCAGGCGGGCTTCCAGGAAATTGGGACTCTGAATGGATCGGTGTCGCTGAACGCCCTTTCCTGTTACTTTTGCCCAACTAGGATGTTCTCTAGTTTGATCGGCAAGAGTGGCGAGGCGGAGGGCAGCGGTGAGCGGACGCGCGCGTATGACGGCCGTGTCCGCGGTGGCGGCATCGATCGGCCTCACCGGCGCCGTCCTGCTCGTGACGGCGCCGATGACGGCTCCCAGGGCGAACGCGGCGCAGGTCGCCCTGGTCGATCCCACGTGGGTCGAGCCCGGGAATCCTGACATCACAGATAGTCCGGCCGACCAGTCGCCGGAGCCCGAGCCGACCGTCACGGTGACCATCACCGAGAGCCCCGATCCCACGGTCACCCGCACGAAGACGGTGGACCCGAAGCCGACCGCGAAGGCGACGAAGACGCCCAAGCCGACGGCGACGCAGACCTCCCCGATCGAGCCGCCGACGCCGACGCTGGAGCCCCCGCCGGTGAGTCCGCCGGCCATTCCCACCAGCGAGCCTCTCGTGCCTACGACCCAGCCTCCGGCCGAGAGCGTGGCCCCCGAGCCCCAGGTGTCACTCGCCCTGGTCAGCCCGACCTCCACGCCGTCCGAGACCTCCGAGCCGAGTCCGTCCTTCGACGAGCCGACGCCCGACTCGGTGGCCATCGAGATCCGCAACGCGTCCCCCGAGTACAACCAGATGGAGCTGAGCAAGAAGCTCGCCATCCCGGGGGTCCTGCTGGCCGTCCTCGTGATGCTGGGCGTGCTGATCTTCGAGGGCCGTATCCGCCGCACGGCGCACGCGGCGGCCGTACGCAGGGCCGGGCCCCGCTCGCCGGGCCGGCACCGTGACGACGTCCCCGGCGCCTATCCCATGCCGGGCTACCCGATCTACCACGGGGGCACGGCGTACGCGCCCATCATCAGCTTCGTGCCGGTCCAGGGGTATCCCGGCGGGCCGGGCGTCCCGTACGACCCGCAGGGGTACGGCATCGCGTACGAGCAGGGCCTGAGCGGGCCGCTCCCGCTCGCAGTGGGCCCCTCCGAGCCGTGGCCTCGCAGGGAGGACCACCCGCACCCCGGGCAGGGCCCCGAGTCCACGCCGACCTTCCCGGCCGCAGGGCCCCAGCCGCTCCCCGGCGAGCCGCCGGCCGGGGTGAACCCGCCACCGCCGGGTGGGGTGAACCCGCCAGCGTCGGGTGGGGTGAACCCGCCAGCGTCGGGTGGGGTGAACCCGCCAGCGTCGGGTGGGGTGAACCCGCCACCGCCGGGTGGGCAGCAGGCCACGTTGCAGGCCCCTCTGCCGGACGGCAAGCCCAGCCGGGGCCTCCTGGGCCGCTTCCGCCGCGGCTCCTCCTGAGGCGTCGCACAGCCGCTGCCGTACGGCGCTCACAGCCCCGTACGACGACCCTCTCCGTTCCAGGCAGCCCACGGGCGCTGTACGGCCGCTCAAACGCGCACGGGCCGCTGACCATCACGGTCAGCGGCCCGTCGCCACGTACGGCCGGTTCTAGCCGGCCTTGGAGCCCGACGCGCTCGACGAGCGCTTGAAGATCTTGTTGCCGAGCCAGACCAGCGGGTCGTACCTCCGGTCGACCACGCGCTCCTTCATCGGAATCAGCGCGTTGTCAGTGATCTTGATGTGCTCGGGACAGACCTCGGTGCAGCACTTGGTGATGTTGCAGTAGCCGAGACCGTGTTCCTCCTGCGCGGAGTCCTTGCGGTCGGCCACGTCGTACGGGTGCATGTCCAGCTCGGCGATGCGCATGAGGAAGCGCGGGCCGGCGAAGGCCGCCTTGTTCTCCTCGTGGTCGCGGATCACGTGGCAGACGTTGTTGCACATGAAGCACTCGATGCACTTGCGGAACTCCTGCGACCGCTCGACGTCGATCTGCTGCATGCGGTACTCGCCGGGCTCCACGTTGTCCGGCGGGGTGAAGGACGGGATCTCCCTGGCCTTCTGGTAGTTGAACGACACGTCCGTGACCAGGTCCTTGATGACGGGAAAAGTCCGCATCGGGGTCACGGTGATCGTCTCGTCCTCCTCGAACGTCGACATGCGCGTCATGCAGCCGAGCCGGGGCTTGCCGTTGATCTCCATCGAGCAGGAGCCGCACTTGCCGGCCTTGCAGTTCCACCGGACCGCGAGGTCGGGGGTCTGCGTGGCCTGCAGCCTGTGGATGGCGTCGAGGACGACCTCGCCCTCGTTCACCTCGACGACGAAGTCCTCAAGCCTGCCCTCGCCGCCCTCGCCGCGCCAGATGCGGAACTTGGCCTTGTAACCCATCAGGACTCCTTAACGAGCGCGTCGAAGTCCGCCAGCTCGTCGGCTGTGACGTACTTGCTGAGCTCCGCCCGGTCGAACAACGTGATCAGGTCCTCCCGCATGGGAGGCTGGGGCTTCTCCTCGATCGTGACCGCGCCGTCCGGGGTGACCCCGCAGGCCAGCAGCTTGCGCCGCCACTCGGCCGACATGCCGGGGAAGTCGTCGCGGGTGTGCCCGCCGCGGCTCTCCTCGCGGATCAGCGCCGCGCGGGCGACGCACTCGGAGACGAGCAGCATGTTGCGAAGGTCGATCGCGAGGTGCCAGCCCGGGTTGTAGATGCGCCCGCCCGGAGCCCCGGCGTTGGCCGCCCGCTCCTTGAGCTTCTCGACGACCTCCAGGGCCTCCTTGACCTCCTCGGCCTTGCGGATGATGCCGACGAGCTCGTTCATCGTGCGCTGGAGCTCGTGGTGCACCTCGTACGGGTTCTCCCCGCCCGTCCGCGAGAGGGGGGCCATGGCCTCGATCTCGGCGTTCTTCAGCGTCTCCTCCGCCGTGACGGGCCTGGCCGCGAGGCCGTCGACGTACTCGGCGGCCCCGGCGCCCGCGCGGCGGCCGAAGACCAGCAGGTCGGAGAGCGAGTTGCCGCCGAGGCGGTTGGAGCCGTGCATGCCGCCCGAGACCTCACCGGCCGCGAACAGGCCCGGCACCGACGAGGCGCCGGTGTCGGCGTCCACCTCCACGCCGCCCATGATGTAGTGGCAGGTCGGGCCGACCTCCATAGGTTCGGCCGTGATGTCGACGTCGGCCAGTTCCTTGAACTGGTGGTGCATCGAGGGCAGCCGCTTGACGATCTCGGCGGCGGGAAGCCGGCTCGACACGTCCAGGAAGACGCCGCCGTGCGGGGAGTTGCGCCCGGCCTTCACCTCGGAGTTGATCGCCCGCGCGACCTCGTCGCGCGGCAGCAGCTCCGGAGGGCGGCGGTTGTTGGCCTGGTCGTTGTACCAGCGGTCGCCCTCCTCCTCCGTGGTGGCGTACTTGTCCTTGAACACCTCGGGGATGTAGTCGAACATGAACCGCTTGCCCTCGGAGTTGCGCAGCACCCCGCCGTCACCGCGTACGGATTCGGTGACCAGGATGCCGCGCACGGACGGCGGCCAGACCATGCCCGTCGGGTGGAACTGGATGAACTCCATGTTGATCAGCTTCGCCCCGGCGAGCAGCGCGAGCGCGTGCCCGTCACCGGTGTACTCCCAGGAGTTGGAGGTCACGGTGTAGGACTTGCCGATGCCGCCGGTGGCGAGGACGACCGCGGGCGCGTCGAAGCAGATGAGACGGCCGGTCTCGCGCCAGTAGCCGAAGGCGCCGCTGATAGGGGCGTCCTCGGTGGGAGCAGTCTTCAGCAGCTGGGTGATCGTGCACTCGGCGAAGACCTTGATGTATGCCTCGGGGTCGCCGTGCAGTTTCTCGTCCTCCTGCTGGAGGGCGACGACCCGCTGCTGGAGCGTGCGGATCAGCTCCAGGCCCGTACGGTCGCCGACGTGGGCGAGCCGGGGGTACTCGTGGCCGCCGAAGTTGCGCTGGCTGATCTTGCCGTCCTTGGTGCGGTCGAACAGCGCGCCCCAGGCCTCCAGCTCCCAGACGCGGTCCGGGGCCTCCTTGGCGTGCAACTCGGCCATCCGCCAGTTGTTGAGGAACTTCCCGCCGCGCATGGTGTCACGGAAGTGCACCATCCAGTTGTCGGCGGGATTGACGTTGCCCATGGCCGCGGCGGCCCCGCCCTCGGCCATGACCGTGTGGGCCTTGCCGAACAAGGACTTGCAGACGATGGCGGTGCGCTTCCCCTGCTGCCGGGCCTCGATTGCCGCCCGGAGTCCGGCGCCGCCCGCTCCGATGACGACGACGTCGTATTCGTGACGCTCGATTTCCACTGTGATCCTTAAGCGAACGGGAAGTTGATGATGCCCTTGGCGACGAGCCGCACGTAGAGGTCCGCCAGCATGACGGAGTACATGGACAGCCAGGCCAGGAGCATGTGCCTGGAGTTGAGCTTCGAGACGAAGGTCCACGCCTTGTAGCGCACGGGGTGCTTGGAGAAGTGGTTGAGCCGTCCGGCCGTGATGTGGCGGCAGGAGTGGCAGCTCAACGTGTACGCCCAGATCAGCACCACGTTGATCCACAGGATGGCCGTCCCGAGGCCGAAGTGACCCCAGTTGCCGTGCGCGTCGCGCAGCGCGAGGACCGCGTCCCAGGTCAGCACCGCGGCGATGAGGATGGCGCCGTAGAAGAAGTAGCGGTGGACGTTCTGGATGATCAGCGGCAGGCGCGTCTCACCGGTGTACTTCTTGTGCGGCTCGGCCACGGAACAGGCCGGCGGCGAGAGCCAGAAGGCGCGGTAGTAGCCCTTGCGGTAGTAGTAACAGGTGAAGCGGAACCCGGCCGGCAGGCCGAGGATCAGAATGCCGGGCGGAAGCTTCCACCAGTCGCCGAAGGGCGCGAGCCCGAGGAACCGCGCGCCCTCGGGGCAGGACGTCGCGAGACAGGGCGACGAGAAAGGGGCGATGTAGGGTTCGACGAAGTAGCTCTTGTCGAAGATCGCCCACAGGCCGTAGACAAGGAACGACGCGAGCGCCGCGAATGTGATAGCCGGGGCCAACCACCATCGGTCCGTGCGCAGCGTGCGGGCCTTGATCTGGGCCCGCTGCTTCCTCTGCGCCGGCTCATTGGTCGGCCGACCGGCCGTTGTCTGGGTCATCGGAGAACTCTCCACCTCCCGCGGACCCCCCTCGCCTCATGGGTGCGGGGTCCGGGCTTTCACATTTGGCTGGGTGCCGCGCGCGCTGTGGTGTCGCGCCGGTCACACAGCCGCGCGCGTGCCGGTGGGGCCCTACGTTACGGCGGTGGGATCCCTCTGTGTGAGAAGGGTCACTCACTTTTTCGACTGACCTGGTGTGATTCCCGTCACGTCGCAGTCAGGCTCAGGAACGTTGACCGGTTCTTGGCAGTTTCACGACTGTCACGAAGAAATCATCGATCTGCCGTACCACCCGGATGAACTGGTCGAAGTCCACCGGCTTGGCGACGTACGCGTTCGCGTGCAAATGATAGCTCCGCAGGATGTCCTCTTCGGCCTCCGAGGTGGTCAGGACGACCACGGGGATGCTCCTGAGGTCGGCGTCGGCCTTGATGTCCTCCAGGACCTCCCTGCCGTCCTTGCGGGGCAGGTTGAGGTCGAGGAGGATCAGGTCGGGCCGGGGCACCTCCGCGTACTGGCCCTCGCGGCGCAGGAACGCCATGGCCTGCTCGCCGTCGCTCACCACGTGCAGCGTGTTCTGGACCTTGTTGTGCTCGAACGCCTCCTGCGTGAGCAGGACGTCTCCTGGGTCGTCCTCCACGAGCAGGACGTCGATGAAGCGGTAGTCATCCATGCAGTTCTCCAGGAATCGCGGGCAGGGTCCAGCGGAACGTCGTGCCTGACCGGCCGGCGACCGAGTCTTCCAGCCAGATCTTCCCGCCGTGGAATTCGACGATCTTCTTGCACAGCGCCAGGCCGATGCCTGTCCCCGGGTACACGTCCCGTGGGTGCAGACGCTGAAATATCAGGAAGATTCGGTCAGCGTACTTGCTGTCGACACCGATGCCGTTGTCCGCGCACGCGAACTCCCACATGTCCCCCTGCTCCCTGGCGGAGATGTGGACGTGGGGCGGCTCTCCGGAGCGGAACTTCAGAGCGTTGCCGATGAGGTTCTGGAAGAGCTGGGTGAGCAGCACGCGGTTGCCGAAGACCGCCGGGAGCTCGTCGTGGGTCACGGTGGCGTCGGTGTCCTCGATCTGCGCTGAAAGGTTCCCCACCGCGGTGTCCAGCACCTTCTGTACGTCCGTGGGGGCCTTCTCGCCGCCCACGCGGCCGACGCGGGAGAGGTCGAGGAGATCGTTGATCAGTAGCTGCATGCGCTTGGCGCCGTCCACCGCGAAGGTGACGTACTGCTTCGCGCGGTCGTCGAGCTGGTCCCCGTACCGCTGCTCCAGCATCTGCGTGAAGCTCGCGACCTTGCGCAGCGGCTCCTGCAGGTCGTGGCTCGCGACGTAGGCGAACTGCTCCAGCTCGGCGTTGGAGCGGCGCAGCTCGGCGGTCTGGTCGGACAGCTGCCGCTGGGCCTCGGCGGCGCGGCGCCACTCGCGCACGATGCGCCCGCGCATGGCGTCGACGCGGCCGGACAGCTCCGCCAGCTCGGCCGGCCGCTCGACCTGCAGCGTGCGGTCGAAGTCGCCCATTGCCACGGCCCGCACCTGCTGGGTGAGCTGGGAGATCGGCCGGAGCACGATGTACCTGACGATGAGCGTGAAGGTCACCGCGGCGCCCAAGGCCACGACCGCCAGCAGGATCAGCACGAGGTAGAAGGTCCGCCAGCCCGCTTCGATGCGGGCGCTGCCCTGGTCGTGCAGCCGCCCGAGGTTCTGCTGCTGAGCGTCGAGCGCGGCCCGTACGGCGGTGAAGCGCAGGCTGTTCACCTGGGCGTAGGTGGTGGCGGTCTGCTTCTTCAGCTCCGGCACCTTGGCGATCACGACGTCGGCGTAGTCGCGGCGCCAGGCGGCCGAGGCGTCGACCAGGCGAGCGAGGTCGGCCCTGGCCGTCTCCTCGGGCACGCGGGACATCAGCGCGGTGAGCTTGGCCGTCGCGGTCGCCTCCTCCGCGAGACCGGTCTTGTAGTCCTGGAGGTACTGGTCCTCGTTCGTGCGCCCGTAGGTGCGGATGGAGCCTTCCTCCGCGGACAGCGAGTTCGCGATCTCCAGGGTGCGGAGGACGGCCGGGTCGATCACGTCGACGACGGCCTCGCGGGCGACGCGCATGTCGTTGATCGTCGCGATGGTGAGGCCGGTGCCGACGATGAAGGCGAGCGCGACGAGCATCCCGGCGACGAGGAACCACCGGCCGAGGGGGAGCCGCCCGAAGCCGCTCGGCGGCGCGGGCGGGGGCAGAGGGGCGAGGTCGGTCACGGTGGCCTCCGAGTCAGCCGGTCACAGCGGGCCTCTGCCGACCAGTACGGCGGCGAGGTCGTCGCTGAGGGCGTCCCTGTGCATCTCCTGGACGGCGGTGATGATCCTGTCGAGGTCGATCTCGCCCTGCTCGCGGATGAGCCCGATGAGCCCTTCGGTGCCGAGCAGGTCGGGCCCGCCGCCCACCGTGGCCTCGATCAGCCCGTCGGTGTAGAGGAGCATCGACCAGTCGTCGCCGAGCTCCAGCTCGATCGTGGTCCATTCGACGTCGCTGAAGATGCCCAGCGGCGGTCCGGAAGGCGCCTCGGCCACGACGTCGAGGACGCCGTGGTGGACCCCGCCCCGCACGAACAGGGGCGGCGGGTGGCCGACCACGTGGAGCCGGGCGTGGCTCAGGTCGGGATCGATCGCGACCATGCACATGGTCGTGAAGATCTCAGGCGACTTGCGCTCGTTGCGCAGCACCCTGTCGAGGGTGGCGAGGAGCTCGTTCCCCGTGTGGCCGGCCAGCACCAGCGTGCGCCAGGCGATGCGGAGGGCCACGCCCAGGGCGGCCTCGTCGGGGCCGTGGCCGCAGACGTCGCCGATGACCACGTGCACGGCGCCGTCGGGGGTCTGGACCGTGTCCCAGAAGTCGCCCGCGAGGAGCGCCTGCCTGCGTCCGGGCAGGTAGCGGGCCTGGTGCTGCAGGCCGTCCCTCTCAAGCTCCTTCTTCAGCATGGGGACGGGCAGCAGGCCGTGTTCGAGGCGGGCGTTCTCGCGGCTGAGGTGCTGGGCGTCGGCCAGCTTGCGCTGGGTGAGGTCGGCGCGCTTGCGCTCGATGGCGTAGCTGATGGCGCGGGCGAGCAGCCGCTCGTCGACGTCCTGCTTGACCAGGTAGTCCTGCGCGCCCGCGGCGACGGCCTCGACCCCCACGTGGGCGTCGTTGAGGCCGGTGAGCACCAGCACGGCGGTGTCGGGGGCCATCGAGAGCACCTGGCGCAGGGCCTCAAGGCCGGTGGCGTCCGGAAGGGAGAGGTCGACCACCACGCATTGGACCTCGGCGGTCAGCCGGTCGCGGCTCTCGGCGAGACTGCGCGCCCAGATGATCTTTGGGGGAGTCGGGGCCGAGGCCAGCAGCTCCTCGACCAGAAACGCGTCACCCGCGTCGTCCTCGATGAGGAGGATCGTCTGCATCTCGGTCGGCGCCTCCGGCATGCCGGGCGAGAGCGCGGTCACTGGTGCCTCTTGTGAAGTGATGGTTGACCTTGGCTGTTGCCCTGCACCATATAGCGAAAGTCGTCCAGACGCATGAAAGTACGAAACCGTGATTTAGGGGTATGAAGCATGTGAAATGCCACTGCGCTACCGATGGGTAACCCGGTAAGACTACTCGGCCGGCGGCGAGGCCAACCCGACACCTTGTGGCAACGATCCCTCCTCGGCGGCTTCCGACAGATAGGAAAGCAGCGTAGCGCGGAAGGCCTGCGCCGCCCGGGTAGGTTCGACGTCCTTGCGGTGAGCGAGAGCTATCGTTCGCCGAAGCCCCGGGGGGGCGAGTGGAGTGCCCGCGAGGCCCGGCCGCCCGTCGAGGACCATCGACGGCACCACCGCGACCCCGAGCCCCGCCTCCACGAAGCGCAGCACGGCGTCCATTTCCCCGCCCTCCACGGCGAAGCGCGGCTCGAACCCGGCCTGCCGGCAGGCGCTGAGCGTCGCCTCACGAAGGTCGTACCCCCGGCGGAACATCACCAGCGGCCGTCCGCGCAGCTCGTCGATGCGGATGTACGGCTTGCGCCCCCGGGTCGCGGCGGGGCACGCGACGACGAGGTTCTCCTTCAGGATCTCCTCGGTGACCAGCGAAGGATCACTGCTGTGAAGAGGGAGGATGATCAGCGCCAGGTCGAGCTGGCCCCGCGCCAGGTCGCGGACGAGGTCCCGCGATCCGCCCTCCTCCACCAGCAGGTCGATGCCGGGGTAGTCGCCGTGGAACCGGGCCAGCGCCTCGGCCAGCAGGCCCGCGCACAGGGAAGGCGTGGCGCCGAGCCGTACCCGGCCCCGGCGCAGCCCGGCCAGCTCGGCGACCTCGCGGCGTGCGGTCTCGGCGTCGGCGAGCATGCGGCGGGCGAGTGGGAGCAGCGCCTCACCGGCGGGCGTGAGGGTCACGTTGCCCCGCGCGCGGCTGAACAGCGGCGCGCCCAGCTCGGTCTCCAGGGTCTTGATCTGCTTGCTCAGCGACGGCTGGGCGACCCGCATCCGCTCCGCCGCGTGCGTGAAATGCGAGGTCTCGGCCACAGCGACGAACGAGGCGAGTTGCTGTAGCTGCACGTCTCACAGCGTACGGGTGCGGCTCCGGACGGCTCGCTGGGGGCAAGGCCTTGTGAAGCTCGGCCTTCGGGGGAGCTCGGCGGCTCGGCTCTGGGTTCGGCCGCTGCGAGATCTCGGCCTTGTGAGTTCGCTCCGTGAGTTCGCTCCGTGAGTTCGCTCCGTGAGTTGGCTCCGTAGGTTCGCTCTGTGAGTTCGCTCTGTGAGATTGCTCGCATCCGAGTCCCCGGGCACGCGCGCCACGCGCACGGAGCCACGGGGCATAGCTTCTGGCTATCGGGACCAGGCATTTCATGACTTGGACGCTTATGGATGCCTTATCTAGCGTCGAAAAACGTGACATCGACGATCGAACGCGGTGCGGCCACCGCAAGGGTGACGCCCCGCGCCACACCCCCCAAAACGCCGGGGAGGTCTCCGGGGTTCCGGGGTCTCTTCAGGTCGTCCAACGGCAAGAAGGCCGTCATGGCGGTGACCGGCGCCGTGCTGGTGCTCTTCCTCATCGGTCACATGCTGGGCAACCTCAAGATCTTCCTTGGCGCCGAGTCCTTCAACTCCTACGCGGAGTGGCTGCGCACCGTCGGCGAGCCCGCGGTGCCCGGCAGGAGCCTGCTGACCGTCACCGAGATCGTCCTCGCCCTCGCGGTGGTGCTCCACATGTGGTCGGCGGTCTCGCTGGCCCGCCGCGCCTCCAAGGCCCGGCCCGTGAAGTACGTCGCCAAGCGCAAGTCGCAGTCCGGCGGCTACGTGGTCCACACGATGCGGTACGGCGGCGTCATCATCCTGCTGTTCGTGGTCTGGCACCTGCTCGACCTGACCCTCGGGGCGGTCAACCCCAAGGGCTTCGACGCCACTCCGTACGACCGTGTCGTGGCCGGCTTCGCCCTCTCACGCTGGTGGGTGACGGCCTTCTACATCGTGGCGCTGGCCATGGTGGGTCTGCACCTGCGTCACGGCCTGTGGAGCGCGTTCCAGACGCTCGGCCTGGCCACCGGCCGCAGGCGGCACGTCCTCAACGCCTTCTCCGCCGTGTTCTCCGCCGTGCTCGTTCTCGGCTTCGTCGCCGTCCCCGTCGCCGTGATGATCGGAGCTGTGAAGTGAACTACACGACCGGCGAGCCGATCCGCGACACGAAGGCCCCCGAGGGGCCCATCGAGGAGCGGTGGGACAAGCGCCGCTTCTCGGCCAGGCTGGTCAACCCGGCCAACAAGCGCAAGCTCAACGTCATCGTGGTGGGTACCGGCCTCGCCGGAGGATCGGCCGCGGCGACCCTCGGCGAGCTGGGTTACAAGGTCAAGTCGTTCTGCTACCAGG
Source organism: Sphaerisporangium sp. NPDC049003 (assembly GCF_043197795.1). Classification (NCBI taxonomy): domain Bacteria; kingdom Bacillati; phylum Actinomycetota; class Actinomycetes; order Streptosporangiales; family Streptosporangiaceae; genus Sphaerisporangium; species Sphaerisporangium sp. NPDC049003. The sequence continues at coordinate 17,318 of NZ_JBICTU010000018.1, read as the reverse complement.
ACTCGCCCAGGCGCGCGCACTCGATCGCCGCGCAGGGCGGGATCAACGCGGCCAAGAACTACCGGGGCGACGGCGACTCGGTCCACCGGCTGTTCTACGACACCGTCAAGGGCGGCGACTTCCGCGCCCGCGAGTCGAACGTCTACCGGCTCGCCCAGGTGAGCGCCAACATCATCGACCAGGCGGTGGCCCAGGGCGTCCCGTTCGCCCGCGAGTACGGCGGCCTGCTCGACACCCGCTCCTTCGGCGGCGCCCAGGTCTCCCGTACGTTCTACGCGCGCGGGCAGACGGGTCAGCAGCTCCTGCTGGGCGCGTACCAGGCCCTGGAGCGCCAGATCGCGGCCGGGACCGTGGAGATGCACACGCGCCACGAGATGCTCGACCTCGTCATCAGCGAAGGCCGGGCGCGCGGCGTCATCGTCCGCGACCTGGTGACCGGTGAGATCGAGACCCACCTCGCCGACGCGGTCGTGCTGGCCACGGGCGGGTACGGGAACGTGTTCTTCCTGTCCACCAACGCCAAGGGCTGCAACACCACGGCGATCTGGCGGGCGCACCGGCGCGGGGCCTACTTCGGCAACCCCTGCTACACGCAGATCCACCCGACCTGCATCCCGGTCAGCGGCGAGTACCAGTCGAAGCTGACCCTGATGTCGGAGTCGCTGCGCAACGACGGCAGGGTGTGGGTGCCGCTGCTCAAGGGCGACGACCGGCTTCCCGGGGACATCCCCGAGGCCGAGCGCGACTACTACCTTGAGCGGATCTACCCGGCCTTCGGGAACCTGGTTCCGCGCGACATCGCCTCCCGGGCCGCCAAGAACGTGTGCGACGAGGGTCGCGGCGTCGGACCGGGCGGGCTGGGCGTCTACCTGGACTTCGCCGACGCGATCGCCCGCCTCGGCAGGGACGCGGTCGAGGAGAAGTACGGCAACCTCTTCGAGATGTACGAGCGCATCACCGGCGAGGACCCCTACATCCGGCCCATGCGCATCTACCCGGCCGTCCACTACACGATGGGCGGCCTGTGGGTCGACTACGACCTGCAGTCGACGATCCCGGGCCTGTTCGTGATCGGCGAGGCCAACTTCTCCGACCACGGCGCCAACCGCCTGGGCGCCTCCGCGCTGATGCAGGGGCTGGCCGACGGGTACTTCGTCCTGCCGACCACGATCGGCGACTACCTGGCGGACGGGCCCTTCGGGGAGGTCGACCAGGGCGCCGTGGACGAGGCGCTCGGCCAGGTCACCGGCAAGATCGGACGCCTGCTGTCGGTCGACGGCACCCGTACCGCCGACTCCTACCACCGTGAGCTGGGCAAGCTCATGTGGGAGTACTGCGGCATGGAGCGCACCGAGGAGAGCCTGCGCAAGGCCCTCTCCCGCATCCCGGAGCTGCGCGAGGAGTTCTGGAACAACGTCAAGGTGCCCGGTGACGAGGAGGGCCTCAACCAGGCGCTGGAGCGGGCCGGGCGGGTCGCGGACTTCTTCGACCTCGCCGAGCTGATGTGCCTCGACGCGCTGCACCGCACCGAGTCCTGCGGCGGCCACTTCCGCGCCGAGTCCCAGACCGAGGACGGCGAGGCACTGCGCGACGACGAGAACTTCGCGTACGTCGCGGCCTGGGAGCACGGCCCCGAGGGCGTCCCGGTGCTGCACAAGGAAGAGCTCGACTACCAGTACGTCAAGATGAGCCAGCGGAGCTACAAGTGAGCGCTTCGGAGAACACGGTGAGCCCGGTCCGCGCGGCGGATCAGGAGCGTCGGGGCATGAGCCTCACGCTGAAGGTCTGGCGGCAGAACGGCCCCACCGACAGCGGACGGATGACGACTTATCAGGTTAAGGACGTGTCGCCGGACATGTCCTTCCTGGAGATGCTCGATGTGCTGAACGAGCGGCTCATCCTGGAAGGCGATGACCCGGTCGCCTTCGACCACGACTGCCGCGAGGGCATCTGCGGCATGTGCGGCATGGTCATCAACGGCGTCGCCCACGGCGAGCAGCGGGCCACGACGACGTGCCAGCTGCACATGCGCCACTTCGAGGACGGCGCCACGATCACCATCGAGCCGTGGCGGGCCGCGCCGTTCCCCGTGGTCAAGGACCTGGTCGTCGACCGGAGCTCCTTCGACCGCATCATCCAGGCCGGCGGCTTCGTCTCCGTCCCCGCGGGCTCGGCACCGGACGCGCACAGCGTCCCGGTGAAGAAGGACGACGCCGACGACGCGTTCGACGCCGCCACGTGCATCGGGTGCGGCGCCTGCGTGGCCGCCTGCCCGAACGGCTCGGCCTCGCTGTTCACCGCCGCGAAGATCACCCACCTGGGCCTGCTGCCGCAGGGCCAGCCCGAGCGCGACTCCCGCGCCATCGCGATGGTGGAACAGATGGACCTCGAAGGCTTCGGCGGCTGCACCAACACCGGCGAATGCACCGCCGTCTGCCCCAAGGGCATCTCGCTGGACGTGATCGCCCAAATGAACCGCGACTACCTCAAGGCCGCCAAGTAGCCCTTCCGACACCGAGAGCCGTACCCCCCGACGGGTACGGCTCTCGGCGGAACCGGCAGAGGTCAGCCTGCCTGTCGCGTGTGGAGCACCAGGTGGATCGGGAGGCGGCGCCAAGGCCGTACGGCCCTCAGGGCGTACTGCCGGGCCAAACCTGGCGACCATTTGGCGCGGAACATACCTGGACAAATGCCTCAAATGCGTAACTTGGGGAGGGTCTCATGGGGGAGAGGGCGACATGGCGGCTGGGGGGTTCTGCAGGTCTGGTGGCGCCGGTTATCTTCCGATCGCCGATCACGGGTTGATCGGCGACCTTCGTACCGTGGCTCTGGTGGGCACGAACGGCACCATCGACTGGTACTGCTGCCCGCGCTTCGACGCGCCGAGCGTGTTCGCCTCCATACTCGACGCCGATCGCGGCGGATCATTCGAACTGGCCGCCGACGTACCGGCCAGGACCAAGCAGTTCTACTTCCCCGACACCAACGTCCTGATCACCCGGTTCTTCGCCGCCGACGGAGTGGCCGAGATCCAGGACTTCATGCCGATCGCGGACGACTCGCGCGAGGTCGATCGTCACCGGCTGATCCGCCGGGTGGTGTGCGTGCGCGGAACGCTGCCGTTCCGGGTCCTCGTGGCGCCGCGGTTCGGCTACGCGAGCCAACCGCACACCGCGCGCGTACAGGACGGTCGTACGATCTTCGAGTCGGAGGGGCTCTCGCTGATACTGACCACCAGCGTGCCGGTCGACTGCGACGGACAGGATGTGCGCTCGGAGTTCAAGCTTCACGAAGGCGAGCAGGCGGTGTTCGCGCTCGACCAAGCATGCGACCTGCCGGCGCGGTCGTGTGCGGTCGTCGAGGCCGAAGCGGAGTTCGCCGCCACGGTGAAGTACTGGCGTCGGTGGCTGTCCGCCTCCCGATATCGCGGCCGGTGGCGGGAAGTGGTGCATCGCTCCGCGCTCACGCTGAAGCTGCTGACCTACGCTCCGACCGGGGGGATCGTCGCCGCGCCCACGACCAGCCTCCCCGAGCAACTCGGCGGCGAGCGCAACTGGGACTACCGCTACGTGTGGGTCCGCGACGCGGCATTCTGCGTGTACGCGCTGCTCAGGCTCGGGTTCACCGAGGAGGCGGAGGCCTTCATGGGCTTCCTGTCCGAGCACGTCACCCTCAGCGGTGACGGCCTCTCGGGGCCGCTGCAGATCATGTACGGCATCGACGGAGCCACCGAACTGCCTGAACGCGAGCTCGGTCACCTGGAGGGCTACCAGGGATCCGCTCCGGTACGCGTCGGGAACGCGGCCATCGGCCAGCTTCAGCTCGACATCTACGGAGCGCTCATCGACTCCATCTACCTTTACGACAAATGGGGCAAGCCGATCTCCAGTGGCCGCTGGGACGAGGTCTGCACGCTGGTGGACTGGGTCTGCGAGAACTGGGACAAGCCTGACGAAGGAATCTGGGAGACCCGGGGCGGGCGCAAGAACTTCGTGTACTCGCGGCTGATGTGCTGGGTGGCGATCGAACGGGCCATGCGCGTGGCCATCCATCGCGGGCTCCCAGCCGAGGTACCCCGCTGGCGGCACGCCCGTGACACGATCTACAGGCAGATCATGCGGGATGGCTGGTCGTCCAGGCTGCACGCGTTCGTCCAGCATTTCGACGACGAGGTGCTGGACGCCTCCGTCCTGATGATGCCGATGGCCAAGTTCGTCTCGCCCACCGACCCGAAATGGCTGTCCACCCTCGACGCGCTCGGTGAGCAGCTGGTCTCCGACTCGCTGGTCTACCGTTATGACCCCGCCGTGAGCCCGGATGGACTGCGGGGGGTCGAAGGCACGTTCTCGATCTGCTCGTTCTGGTACGTGGAGGCACTGGCGCGCGCCGGGCGCGTGGACGAGGCCCGGCTGGCCTTCGAGAAGATGCTGACCTACGCCAACCACCTTGGCCTGTACGCCGAACAGATCGGACACACAGGGGAGCAACTCGGCAACTTCCCCCAGGCCTTCACCCACCTGGCCCTGATCAGCGCCGCCTTCAACCTCGACCAGGCCCTCGGCTAGCGCCTGCCCCCACCCGGGCCAGACCTTGCGCTAGCTCGTCCTTCAGTCTGGACCAGGACTTGGGCTAGCGCCGCCGTTCGTGGGGGTGGCAGGAAGCGGTCAGCATGGTGCAGCTTGCTGCCGCCGGTTCGTCTGGTTTGTGGGTTGCGATTCCCGCAGAGTTGTTTGTGCGAGAACAAATACACAGCCCTCAAGGAAAGAGACGAAGAAATGACGAACTCCACGAACTCCACGCGCACCGCCGGCACCACCTGGGACTCGTACTCGCGCACCGCGGGCACCACCTGGGACAGCTACGGCCGCACCCCCGGCACCACCTGGGACTGAGAAAAGCAAACCACCCGGCCAGTACGGAAATTAGAAAATTGAAAGCCTGATCAGTCCTCTTGAAACACTGAAGCAGCTACAAACCAAAGAGCATGTGGAAAGGCCAGGCCGAGCCGACTGAGACCATCGTCATCCGGATCCGAACCGATGGCATCGGCAGACATCAAACGGCCAGACATCGAAGCGCCAAGCATCAAACGGCCACATACGGCCACATCGATCGGCCAGACATCGATCGGCCGCACATCGAACCACGTAGTGACAGTCAGGGCGACGCCGAGACATTCCTCTCCAGGCCCGATCGCCCAGGCATCCCCCCAGCGACCCCCCGTCGCCTTGCCGCGACGTCCGTTCCCCTGTGGCGACCAAATACTTGCACGCGCGCTTAATCGTCACAAGCGTGTAAAATGCGATCAGAAGGTGAACGGCCGTCCCAGGTGGATGGCCCAGGGCCCTCAGGAGGCCGTCATGGGAATCGGGGACGACGCGGTGGAGGTCCGCGCCCAGGGCTGGCGCACGCTGGCGACGCTCCACGGCCTGATCGAGGCCGCGCTGGAGCGCGAGCTGCAGTCCGAGTGCGTCCTGTCGGTCGTGGAGTACACGGTGCTGGACGCGCTGTCACGGCAGGACGGCTGGCACATGCGCATGCAGCAGCTCGCCCGGGCCGCGGCGCTCTCCAGCAGCGCGACCACGCGGCTGGTGAACCGGCTCGAAGACCGGGGCCTGCTGAACCGCGTCCTGTGCCAGGACGACCGGCGCGGCATCTACACCGAGCTCACCGGCCAGGGGTGGGAGCTGCTGAGCAAGGCCAGGCCGACCCACGACGCGGTCCTCGCCGGCGCGTTGGCCGAGGCGGAGCGGACACCCGAGCTCGCGCCTCTGGTGGAGGCGCTGCACGGCCTCCCGGCCGAGGCACGATCAGCGCAGTAGAGCTGTGTTCGTGCCGGTGGTCGTCCGTCAGCGCGCTGGGTCTGTGTTCATGCCGGTGACTGACGTGGCATGACCTCGCGAAGGAACTTCACCAGGTCGTCCGGGTCCAGCCCGAGGAGGCCGGCGCGGTGGGCGGCCATGAGCAGCAGGTGGGCGACCAGTTCGGTGCGGCGTTCGTGGTCGCCGAACCATTCCCACAACCGGTCGAAGCCGAGATCGGTCAGCTCGGCGCCGAGGCCGTACCGGTCTCTGACCTCCGCCACCACTCCCGCGATGGCATCCAGCGGCGAGGACCCCGGGCGCAGGCAGAGCAGCCCCGGGTGGTCGACGTCGGGAGACCACCGGCATCCCGAGGGCGGACCGGCCTTGACCTGGGCGTAGACATCGAGGTCGTCCCTTTCGGCCCCGCAGGCGGTGAACTGCAGCAGGAAGGCGAACACCGGTTCCCCGCCGACGCCGGCCAGTGCGGGCGGGGAGACGTCGAGCACGTTGATGACCCGCTGCTCCGCGATCAGCTCCTGGAGCTGCCAGGCCGCCATGCGCGGGTCGTCCACCGTGACGGTGCCGATGCCGGGGAGCGAGGCCTGCCACAGGCTGTCCTCCACCTCGACGATCGTGGCGACCGGTCTGGGCTCGTCCATCCGCCTCCCTCCCCGCGTACGGATCCGCGATCACGCCGATCCGTGGCCGTACGGATGCGCCGCTGTACGGAGGCGTGACCGCGCGAATCCGTGGTCGTATGGGTTCGAGATTAGGCGTCTCCCGCCCCGCAGGTCCTGCATGCGCCGCGTGTGCCGGACGGGACGGTCATGGCCAGGTCACCGCAATTCGACGCGGACCTCTCGGCGGAGGGCCTCGAAGTCGACGCCCGCGTCGGCGAGGACCCGGGCGCCCAGCCCCTCGCCCTCTCGCAGCAGGGCGAGCAGGATGTGGCCGTTGCCGATGTAGTTGTGCTTGAGCAAGATGGCCTCGCGCAGCGAGAGCTCCAGCACCTTCTTGGCCCGCCCCGAAAAGGGGAGGTGACCGCCGAGGCGCCACGGACGGCTACGGCGCGGCCGGGGCTCCCGGTCGAGGGCGCCCGGCCCGAAAGCGGCCTCCACCTTCTCGCGTATCGCGTCGAGGTCGATGCCGATCGACTCGAGCGCGCCCGCGTCGAGATCGTCGGCCGGTGGCGCCACCAGCAGTCGTGCCACGGCGTCACCCATCTGGTCATGGTCGAGCCCGTGCCGCGCCAGGACCCGCGCCGCCACCGTGTCGGGCTGCCGGAGGAGGGCGAGCAGCATGTGCTCGGTCCCTATTAGGCCGTGGTTGAACAGCCGGGCCTCGTCCTGGGCGAGCACGACCGTCTGGCGTGCGTCCTCGTGAAACCGCTCGAACATGCCTACTTCTCCCGCCTCAGTAGTCCTCGCCCGCCTGCGTACTTCTTGTGGACCGCCTGCCTGCTCACGCCGAGCAGAACCGCGATCTCCTGCCAGGACCAGCCCTGTTCGCGGGCGTTGTCCACCTGGAGTGCCTCCAGCCGCTCGACCAGCGTCCGCAGCGCCCGTACGGCCCGGAGGCCGACGGCCGGATCGCGGCTGCCCGCGTCGGAGGCCAACTGTGCCGTGTCGCTCATGAGTGTCAATATAGGTTGACACCGCGATAGTGTCAACCATAGTTGACGAACTAACGCGGACGATCTACGCGAACCCCGTTCTAGTCCGGATGTTTTCGCTGGTATGGCCTCATGAGGCCGGAAAAATCGTTTGCCGGGCCACCGTCGGGTTTGCCAGCCTGGAGGGGCTATGCGCTCCCTGCCTCTTGCCGATCCCGGCATTCCCGATGCCCGCAGCCCGCTCCGGTACCTGTGGTGGGTGGCCCGTGGCCAGGCGGGCCCCCTGCTCGTCGGCATCGGGTTCGCCATCCTGTGGTGGCTGGCTCAGGCGCTCGTGCCGTCGGCGCTGGGCAAGGCCGTCGACAGCCTCACCATGCGCGACACCGAGGGGCTGATGCGCTGGTCAGGGGTGCTGCTCGGCCTCGGCGTCCTGACCGCGTTCGGCGGTGTGATGCGCCACCGGCTGGCGGTCTTCAGCTGGCTGTGCGCCGCCTACCGCACGGTGCAGGTCACCGCGCGCCAGGCCACCAGGCTCGGAGCGACGCTGCCGAAGCTGCTGTCGACCGGCGAGGTGATCAGCGTCGGCAACTCCGACATCGCCCACATTGGCAACGCCATGGACATCCTGCTGCGCGGCGTCGGCTCGGTCGTCGCCATCATCGCCGTCACGGTGATCCTCATCACGACCTCACCCCCGCTCGGCCTGATGGTGCTGCTGGGTGTGCCGCTGATGGCGCTGGCCGTCGGCCCTCTGCTGAGGCCGCTGCACCGCCGGCAGCACGAGCAGCGCGACCTTCAGGGCGATCTCGCCACCCGGGCCTCCGACATCGTCTCCGGCCTCCGGGTGCTGCGCGGCATCGGCGGCGAGCAGGTCTTCGCCGACCGCTACCGCGAGGAGTCCCAGAGGGTGCGGGGCGCCGGAGTGCGGGTGGCGTCGATGGACGCCGCCCTGGAAGGCGCCCAGCTCCTGCTGCCGGGCATGCTGATCGCCTTCGTCACCTGGCGGGGCGCGCACTACGCGATGGACGGAACGATCACGGTCGGCCAGCTCGTCGCCTTCTACGGGTACGCCCTGTTCCTGGTCGGCCCGCTGCGCACGCTGACCGAGGCGGCCGACAAGCTCACCAAGGGCCACGTGGCGGCCCGCAGGGTCATCCGCATCCTGTCGCTCGATCCCGAGATCGGCAGCACGGGTACGGCCGTGACGGCTGGGGGCGACCTGGTGGACGCGGAGTCCGGCGTGACCGTGCGGGAGGGACGGTTCACCGCCCTGGCCGGCTCGGTGCCCGAGGACGCCATCGCCGTCGCCGACCGCCTCGGCCGCTACGTGGCGGCCGAGGCCACCTTCGGCGGTGTGCCGCTGGCCGACCTGCCGCTCGCCGAGGTCAGGCGCCGCATCCTGGTGGCCGACAACGGCGCCAGGCTGTTCAGCGGGCGCCTGCGCGACCAGCTCGACGTCACCGGCTCCGCCTCCGAGGACGACCTGCGGCGCGCCCTGCGCACCGCCTGCGCGGAGGACGTCGTCGAGGCGCTCCCCGGCGGCATCGATTCGCACGTGGCCGAGTCCGGCAGGGAGTTCTCCGGCGGCCAGCAGCAGCGCCTGCGGCTCGTACGCGCGCTGCTCGCCGACCCCGAGGTCCTCGTCCTGGTAGAGCCGACCAGTGCGGTCGACGCCCACACCGAGGCGCGCATCGCCGAGCGGCTCGGCGAGGCCCGTCTCGGGCGCACGACGCTGGTCTGCACCACCAGCCCGCTCGTGCTCGACCGGGCGGACACCGTGATCTTCATGCGGGACGGCAAGGCGCGCGCGGAGGGTTCCCACCGCTCGCTGCTCGCCACCGACCCCGACTACACCGCGACCGTGACCCGAGGGGAGGTCTGATCGTGAGTGTGGGCCAGGCCAGTGAGAACGAACTGACGGAGGGCCCGGCAGGCGAGGTCCGCGCCGCCGAAGGCCGTACGAGCGTGCGGGACGAGGGCCGTGCGGACGACGGCGAGGCCGCCGAACGTCCCCACGGCGCACCGGTGACGGGCGGCGACCAGAGGCGCATCCTGCCGGTCGCCGACCAGGCGCAGGTGCGGGCGTACGCCAGGCGGCTGACGCTGAAGTACCCCCGCAGGCTCGCGGCGGCCCTGAGCCTGCACGGCCTGGCCGCCGTCGCGGGCCTCACCGGGCCGCGCCTGCTCGGCGAGCTGGTCGAAGGAGTGCGCGACGGCACGGGCGTCAGCGTCGACGCCGTGGCGCTGACGATCGCCGGCTTCGTCGTCGTGCAGGCCGTGCTGATCAGGTACGCCGTCTACGTCTCGGCCAAGCTCGGTGAGAAGGTCCTCGCCGAGCTGCGGGAGGAGTTCGTCGACCGCGTGCTCTCCCTGCCACTGTCGACCGTCGAGCGCGCGGGCTCGGGCGACCTGGTCACGCGCACCTCGCGGGACGTCGACTCGCTGTCGCGCACGGTGCGGCACGCCGTGCCGGAGACCCTGATCGCCGTGGTGGCGGGCGTGTTCGTGCTGGGGGCGCTCGCCCTGGTGGGGCCGCTGCTGGTGCTGCCGACGCTCCTCGCGGTGCCCCTGCTGTGGTTCGCCACCCGGTGGTACCTCAAGCGGGCCAGGGACGGCTACCTGCGCGAGAACGCCGCGTACGCGGACATGACCGAGGGCCTCACCGAGACCGTGGAGGGCGCGAGGACCGTCGAGGCGTTCGGCCTGCAGCGCCGCCGGCACGAGCGCACGGACAGGGACATCGCGCGGTCGTGGGCGGCCGAGCGCTACACCCTGGGCCTGCGCACGGTGTGGTTCCCCTCGGTGGAGTTCGGCTACGTGATCCCCGTCGTGGCGACGCTGCTGATCGGCGGCCTGTTCTACCTGAACGGATGGGTGTCGCTGGCCCAGGTGACCGCGGCCACGCTGTACGTCCAGCAGCTCATCGACCCGCTCGACCGGCTGCTGTCGTGGGTGGACGAGCTCCAGGTCGGCGGCGCGTCCATGGCCAGGCTCCTCGGCGTGGCCAACGTGCCCGACGACCGCAACGCGGGCGCTGAGCGTCCCGCCGGCGAGACGATGGTCGCCGACGACGTCAGGTACTCCTACCGGGAGGGCCACGACGTGCTGCACGGCGTCTCGCTGAAGATCGCCCCAGGGGAGCGGCTCGCGATGGTCGGCCCCTCGGGGGCCGGTAAGTCGACGCTGGGCCGCCTGCTCGCGGGCATCCACGGCCCGCGCACCGGCTCGGTGACGGTCGGCGGCGTCCCGCTGGTCGACCTGCCCCTGGACGAGCTGCGCGGCCACGTCGCGCTCGTCACGCAGGAACACCACGTGTTCCGGGGGACGTTGCGTGACAACGTGCTCATCGCGCGGCCCGAGGCCGACGACGCCGCCGTCAAGGAGGCGCTGGAGGCCGTCGACGCGTGGGAGTGGGTCGGCGCGCTCCCCGGCGGTCTCGGCACGGTCGTGGGCTCGGGCGGCCTCGCGGTCTCGCCCGCGCAGGCCCAGCAGGTGGCGCTCGCCCGCCTGGTGCTCGCCGACCCGCACACGCTGGTGCTGGACGAGGCCACCTCGCTGATCGACCCGCGCGCCGCCCGGCATCTGGAGCGGTCGCTGGCGGCCGTGCTCGACGGGCGGACCGTCATCGCCATCGCGCACCGGCTGTACACCGCGCACGACGCCGACCGGGTCGCCGTCGTCGAGGACGGCCGCATCAGCGAGCTGGGCTCGCACGAGGAACTGGTCGCCGCGGGAGGCGCCTACGCCGCCCTGTGGGACAGCTGGCACGGCACCAGCCGCTAGCGCGCCGTAGTGCCACGACCGAGAGCGCGACCGTGCGAGTCCTCGCCATGACGGTCCTCCGCTCAGCCGACGGGGTTCCAGCCGTCGGATCCGGCGAGATACTTCTGCGGGGTGTAGCCGGCCGCCTGGATTGTAGATCAGGAAGCCGTACATCTTGCCCGCCGCGGTGCGGGCCGCGGTGATCGGGCCGCCGCGCTCCGCTCGGGCCGCCGGTCGGGCGCACGGAGGTGCGGCCACGGGCGCCCACGGAGCTAATCCGATTAAATTGGGCTAGTCAACAAACCCTCGACGTCCTCGCGCGGCAGGACGGAAACTTTTGGCGTTCTACCTGCGGCTTCGAGAAAGAGGCGTGCGGGCGGCCATCCCGGCAGCGTGCGAAACGTTCACAGCGGAAACGTCGAACGCGTCATCGGCCGTCACCGGAACGGGTCCGGGCGGGCCCTCTCGCCGGGAAGTCGGCCAGGAGAGGGCCCGCTCGGTGAACGGGCGCCGGGTCGGCGTCCAGGGACTTCCCGGGGTCAGGCGCCCAGGGACTTCTTGAGGAACTCCACCTGGAGAAGCAGAAGGTTCTCCGCGACGACCTCCTGCGGGGTCATGTGGGTCACGCCCGACAGCGGCAGCACGGTGTGGGGACGGCCCGCGGCGACGAGGGACGACGACAGGCGCAGCGTGTGGGCCGCCACCACGTTGTCGTCGGCCAGGCCGTGGATGAGCAGCAGGGGCCGCTCCAGCTTCTCGGCGTCGGCCATGAGCGACGACCGGTCGTACACGTCGGGAAGCTCGCCGGGGTGGCCGAGGTAACGCTCGGTGTAGGCGGTGTCGTAGAGCCGCCAGTCGGTGACCGGCGCCCCGGCGATGGCCGCGTGGAAGACGTCGGGCCTGCGCAGGACGGCCAGTGCCGAAAGGAAGCCGCCGAACGACCAGCCCTTGATGGCCACCCGCGACAGGTCGAGGTCGCCGGGGTAGAGCTGGGCGGCGCCCTTCAGGGCGTCCACCTGGTCTTCGAGCGCGGGGGTCGCGAGATCGTGCAGCACCTCGCGCTCGAAGGCCGGGCCCCGGCCCGGGGTGCCCCGGCCATCGGCCACGATCACCGCGAAGCCCTGGTCGGCGAACCACTGGGACTCAAGGAAGCCACGGCCCGAGGCCAGCACACGCTGGGCGTGGGGCCCTCCGTAGGGGTCCATGAGGACGGGCAGACGCCTGGAACCGGGCACGTGCCCGCTCGGCAGCAGCACGGCGGTGGCCAGCTCGCGCTCACCCGTACGGACCAGCGAGACGCGGGGCTCCAGCTTCGGGCGCTCGGCGAGCGAGGCGATGTGCAGGCGCTTGTGGCCGTTCTCGACCCGAACCGTGGTGCCAGGGCTGTCGAGGGTCTGGCTGATGACCAGCAGGGTGTCGCCGGACAGGCGGCCGTTGTGGACGCCCGGCTCGCTGGTGACCGGGGAGATGGCCCCGCCGGACCCGGACCAGGTCCACAGGTGGATCTCGGTGGGCTCGGCGCTCGCGCGGAACAGCACGGTGTCGCCCGAGACGCCGAGCACGTCGCGGACCTGCAGGGTGGGAGGGGTGACCGGTGCGTCGCCGATGATCAGGCGCCGGCCGCCGTCGGCGTCGGCCACCCACACCAGCGTGCCGTCGGACAGGCGCGCGGGGACCCCGCCGACGACGTCGACCCACGCGGGGTCGGTGTCCTCGCGCACGAGCTCGGTCGCGCCGGTGGCGGGGTCGACGGTGAGGACGCGGACGGCCTTCTGGTCGCGGGGCATCGTGACGATGGACAGGCCGTGACGGTCCCAGGAGGCCGCCACCAGGTACTCGTCGTCGAACGGGACCGCCGTGCGGGAACCGTCGAGACCGAGGACGAACAGCTCGACGGTGGCGTTGGCCGTGCCCGCGGAGGGATAGGCCACCGGCACCGGCGTGCTGGACGGATTGGCCGGGTCGGCGATGTGCCAGGTCTGGACCGGCGACTCGTCGGCCCGCTCGGCGAGCAGCGCCGTGCCGTCGGGGGACCACCAGTAGCCGCGCATGCGGTCGAGCTCCTCGGCGGCGATGAACTCCGCCAGGCCGTACGTCACGCCGGCCTTCTCAGGGGTCGCGGGCGCGCGGTCGTCGCCCGTGGCGACCTCCTGGACGTGGAGGGCGCCTCCGGTGACGTAGGCCACGCGGGAGCCGTCGGGGGACAGGCGGGGGTCGATCACCGGGCCGGGGGTGTCGAGCCGCCGCACGGCGCCCGACCTCAGGTCGGCCAGGTAAAGCCCGCCGGACAGCGCGAAGGCCGCCGAGGTGAGCGCGGAGTCGGCGCCGAAGGCCACCACGCCGCCGGCCTGCTCCCTGGCGCGCTCGCGGCGGGCCCGCTCCTCGGCGGGCAGATCCTCGTCGGCCGCGCCGAGGTCGGCGGGGTCGACCAGCAGGTGCTCCGCGCCCGAGGCCAGGTCGAGCTCCCACAGGCAGGTCACCGCGTCGGTGCCCAACCTGCTGCGCAAGAAGACGACGCGGTCGCCGTCGGGAGCGATCACGAAGCCACGGGGCACTCCGAGGGTGAAACGGCGGGTCCTGGCGTAAAGACGCGGGAAGCTCTCACTCATGTCGTTCATAGTGCCAGGCCAACACGCAGGGAGATGCTTCCTGTCGGAGCCTGGGGATACCCTCGACCGCATGACTGAACGTCGTTTGCTGCTCGTCCACGCCCACCCCGACGACGAGACGAGCGGCACGGGCGCCACGATGGCCAAATACGCCGCGGAGGGCGCCCAGGTCACGCTCGTCACCTGCACCCTCGGCGAGGAGGGCGAGATCGTGGTGCCCGACCTGGCCCACCTCGCCGCCGACCAGGAAGACAGGCTCGGCGAGCATCGCATCGGAGAGCTCGAAGCGGCCTGCAAGGCGCTGGGCGTCGACGACCACCGGTTCCTCGGCGGCCCCGGCCGCTGGCGCGACTCCGGCATGATGGGCGTCGCCACCAACGACAACCCCCGGTGCTTCTGGCGCGCCGACCTCGACGAGGCCGCCGGCGAGCTGGTCGAGATCATCCGCGAGGTCAGGCCCCAGGTGCTGGTCACCTACGACGAGAACGGCTTCTATGGCCACCCCGACCACATCCAGGCGCACCGCGTCGCCTGGCGGGCCTTCGAGCTGGCCTCCGATCCCTCCTTCGGCGAGGGCGAGCCCTGGCAGATCGCCAAGTTCTACTTCACGACCATGCCCAAGTCGGGGATGCGGCGGGTCGCCGAGGCGATGCGCGACACCGACTTCGACTTCTTCACCGAGGAGACCCTCGACGACCTGCCCTTCGGGGCAGCCGACGAGGAGGTCACCACCGAGATCGACGCCCGCGCCCACGCCGCCGCCAAGCTCGACGCCATGCGGGCCCATCGCTCGCAGATCGACCTCGGCGCGCCGTGGTTCGTGATCTCCAGCAGCATGGGCCAAGATTCGCTCGGCATCGAGCACTTCATCCTCAAGGCCGGTGAGCGCGGGCCCGCGGGAAGGGGCCTGCCGCAGGAGGCCGGCGGTCTCGGCGAGCCCTACGTCCGCGAAGACGATCTGTTCGCGGGCATCGGCTAGCCTTTCAGCCATGGAGGAAGAGCAGGTCGAGAGCGAGACCGCGACGCGGCGGGGGTCCGACGCCGTGATCACGGGCGCCGCCTACGGCATGCTCTTCGTCCTCGGCGTCGTCTACGGCGTCGTGGCGGGGCTGGAGCATTCGTGGGATGTGGGCGACGTCGTCCCGCCCATTCCGATCGCCCTCTCCCTGGTGCTGTTCGGTCTGCTGTACGGGGCGGGGCGGCTCATGGACAGCAAGATGGGCGCCTTCGTCCCCGGCATGGGGTGGATGCTGGCCGCGCTGCTGTTCTCGGTCAAGAGGCCCGAAGGCGATCTGGTCGTCGCCGGCAACGTCCCCGGCTACTGGTATCTCGGTTGCGGGGCCCTGGCCCTGGTGATCGCGGTCCTGCTCATCCCGTCGTCCGGTTCGTGGCTGATGCACCAGGGTTCGTATGGCAAGCGGCGCCGCATGAACATTTCGGATGGAATGTCCGCATAAGCTGGCCGCGTGTATCAGGGATCTGTCGAGAGCCAGG
Source organism: Sphaerisporangium sp. NPDC049003 (assembly GCF_043197795.1). Taxonomy (NCBI): domain Bacteria; kingdom Bacillati; phylum Actinomycetota; class Actinomycetes; order Streptosporangiales; family Streptosporangiaceae; genus Sphaerisporangium; species Sphaerisporangium sp. NPDC049003. The sequence goes on along the minus strand of NZ_JBICTU010000018.1, from coordinate 2,037 downwards.
TTGATCAGGCGGTCTTCCGCAGGGTGACGGGCCGCTTCGCCACCGGTGTCGCCGTCGTCACCACCCTCGCCGACGGCGTCGACCACGCGATGACGGTCAACTCCTTCGCCTCGGTCTCCCTCGATCCGCTCCTGGTGCTGGTCTGCGTGGAGAAGATCGCCCGGTTCCACGACGCCGTGATCGACGCCGGGGTGTGGGGGGTCTCGGTCCTCGGGGAGGACGGCGAGGAGGCCTCCCAGGCCTTCGCCACGCGCGGCCGTGCGCTCGAAGGACAGCTCGACCGCTGGGCGCATCGCCGGGGCGGGCTGGGGCTCGCGCTGTTCGACGCCGCCATCGCGACGCTGGAGTGCCGTACGACCGTCGTCCACGACGGGGGCGACCACTCGATCGTGGTCGGGAGTGTCGTGTCGGCGGAAACCCCGAGGGACGTCCCTCCGCTCATCTACTACGAGGGCCGCTACCGCCGCCTGCGCACGCCGGGCCGGTAGGCCGCCCTACCGGCCGCCGGGGCCCGTGAGTCACAATCAGAGACATGCGCGGACGGCACCGGGCAAGGCAGGTGCTCAACTACGTCAACCTCTCGACGCCGCTGGGACTGCTCATCGCGGTGGCCGGGCGTGCGGAGGTGCGGCGGGGCGAGCACGGCCTGCTGTACGCCCACGGATACCGCATCCCCTTCCCGGTCGCCGGCGCCTTCACGGTCGGCAACGTGGTCCTGACGGCCCAGCGGGAGGGCTACCTGACCGGCGCCCTGCTCAGGCACGAGGCCCGGCACGCCACCCAGTACGCCTTCTGCGTCGGCCTGCCCCTGCTGCCGCTGTACGTCCTCGCCCTGCTGGTCTCGGTGGCCGTGTGCGGCCATCCCGCCTCCTGGAACGTCTTCGAACGCCTGGCCGACCTGGACGAGGGGGGCTACCCGAGGCATCCCTCCCGATGGAGGAGGCGCACCCTGGAGTAAACGCGGATGAACGCCATCCGATCCACATCAGGGAGGACATGACGGATACCTCGTACGACTGAGGCATGTTTTTCGCCCACGGGGGATGATCAGTGCAGAGTGGTGATTGTTCCCGAGGAACAGCCCGCCCCCCACTCGGCGACGAACAGGAGGGGTCGCATGTCGCAAACCGTCAGCCCTGAGTTCTCCCCGGTCACGCCGCGTGAGCGGACCTTTCCCACCGACTTCAAGGACCGACTGACCTGCCCGCTGCCCGACTTCCGCGAGGTCATGAGCGTCGCCTGGCATGGAGGGTTCCGCCCCGACATCGGAGACGCCGACCAGATCCCGGTGCTCCGGGCCGGTCTGCCCTCCGTCGCCGCGACGGACGCCGCGGTCACGTGGGTCGGCCACGCCACGTACGTGCTGCGCATCGGGGGCCTGACGGTGCTGACGGACCCTGTCTGGTCACGGAAGATCCCCGGGGTACGGCAGCGGCTGACGCCGCCCGGCGTGGCCTGGACCGACCTGCCCCCGGTGGACGCCGTCGTGATCAGCCACAACCACTACGACCATCTTGACGCGCCGACGATGCGCCGCCTGCCGAGGCACACTCCGGTCTTCGTCCCGGCCAACCTGGCGAGCTGGTTCACCAAGAGGGGCTTCACGAACGTCACCGAGCTCGACTGGTGGGAGAGCGCCCAGATCGGCGAGGTGACCTTCGACTTCGTGCCCGCCCACCACTGGAGCCGCAGGACGCTCTTCGACACCTGCAAGTCGCTGTGGGGCGGCTGGGTGCTCACCTCGCCGAACCAGAGGATCTACTTCGCCGGGGACACCGCCTACGGCGACCGCTTCAAGCTCATCGGTGATCGCTACCCGGGTATCGACCTCGCGCTGATGCCGGTGGGCGCGTACGAGCCGCGCTGGTTCATGCACGTCTCCCACGTGGATCCCGCCGAGGCCGTGCAGGCGTGGGGGGGGGGGGGGGGGCGGCGGGGGGGGGCCCCGCCCCCGGGGGGGGGGGTGCGGGAGGGGGTGGCGCGGAGGGGCCCGCGGGAGGAGGCCCGCGCGCGCCGGCTGGCCGGCGGCCGCGCACC